>NZ_NPEF01000457.1 GCF_002811955.1 Leptospira ellisii | reverse complement strand
CTCGGAATTCCTTTCTTTCGAATTCTTATCTTTTGCGGAAGCCAAGGTTCGTCTTACCTTTGGGAAGAATCTTTCGGACCTTCGTAGATACAAGCGCTCGTGCAGGTTTCGTTGAGAGTGATCTTATAAAGCAAGGGTAACAACGGCTTGAGATGATTCCAAAGCCAGATCGAAATGTTTTCCGAGGTCGGATTCTCCAATCCCGGAACGTCGTTGAGATAATAATGATCCAGATGATTTTCGATCAGAGGTTTGACGATCTTGCTCACTTCGGCATAATCGATGAGCCATCCGGTCGTCGGATCTATCGTTCCTTTGAGATGAAGTTTAAAACGAAAGCTATGACCGTGGAGGCGTTTGCATTTGTGTCCGTCCGGAACGTTCGGAAGTAAATGTGCCGCGTCGAAGCGGAATTCTTTTGTGAGTTCGATTTCTTCCATGTGGTCAAGCCCGGCTGTCGAAGAAAAGTGGATAAGGATTTTATAAAAAACGCGCCGGGCCCGGGGAAATTCGGGAAAAGGGCCGGCTTATTATTTTACCAGCTCTTTCAGAATTTCCTGTCTTTTTCGGTCTTTTTGATGTTCGTTTAAAACCAACCATTCTCTTTTAAACTGTTTTTCGAGCAGTTTGCGTTGTTCAGAGTCTCCCGCTTTGAGAGCTGCATATTTGCTGAGGAGTTTTGCGGTTTTCTGGTTCATATCGACCAAAAAACCGGAGTGAGGGACACTGTCAAGCAACTCAACCGGATCCGCTTTCCATCGCGAGGTTTTCGTATGAGTTCCCACGGGGAAGGACAATGCGGAGTAGGAAGACGGAAGGCCCTTCTGAAATCGCAATTTGTGTGAGAGTTCCCGCACCGGAATGTATTCCAAGGCGGATTGTTCCGAGAACCGCAGTTTTCGTATGAGTTCCCACATTTTTCTCTTATGAATTCTCCTTCCAAAATCTTTGTAGCGTTTCCAACGAATCGATGTTTTGCTCCTCGGGGATTCTCCGAACAAGCCGGATCTCCTCCAAACGATATCCCGATTTATGTCTCTTAGAGACGCGTATGTTTTGAAAGGAAAGTTCCGCTTTCCAAATCGTAGGAACTCCCCGAATTGGTCCTTTTTTTTCGATCGTATTCTCCTGAAAAAAGAAATCGAGTTCCGCAAAAAATGGATCCTCGGTCTGCAAAACGATCCTTCCGATCGTTTGCGGAGCGGAATCTTGAGAACTCGTTCGGAGTCCGAAACCGAGCTCCCAAAACGAGGTTCCGATTTCGTTTCTGCCCTTTCTTCCGTATAATAAAACCGCTTTGAAAGAACGCGAGGGGCGGGTAAAAATATAAAGCGCACTTCCCGTCGGATCGAACAGGCGCGCGCCCGATTTTTTATCCATTAGAAATTTATAAAATTCTGCGACCGTCGTTTCCCGTTCCAGCGGGAGGGTTTTTGCGAGTTCGACTTCGCCCTTTTCACTTTCTCCGGTCACGGAGAAGAGGAGGTTTCTTCTTTCCGTATTCGATATGCGGATCGTTCGCGAGAATGGCCCC
>NZ_NPEF01000456.1 GCF_002811955.1 Leptospira ellisii | reverse complement strand
GAATATAGTAAAAGGACGGAATTTGCCCTTGAGCTGCGGAGATTTTTTATCCAGTTAAAAAAGGGGGATCAAGTTCCGAATCGGGGAAATTCGGTTTGGAGCTTGTCGGGATCGAACCGACGACCTTCTGAATGCAAATCAGATGCTCTCCCAGCTGAGCTAAAGCCCCATTGTCGAATACCGTCTGGGCCTGATGTGATTTGAACACATGACCCCACGCTTATCAAGCGTGTGCTCTAACCAGCTGAGCTACAGGCCCGGTATAGGACATGATTTTGAGCGAATCTCCAAATGCAACAGTTTTTTAGCAAAAAACGTTCCGCCCTTTTTCAAAAACCGTTTCGGCGATAAACTCGAATTTGATCATCCAAAAAGTCGGAAATCACGAGATAGCGGTTGTCCGGTGAAACGTCCAAACCGGTGGGTTGATTGCCCGCTTCCCAAAATTCCTTTACGGTGTCCGTCGTCGTGTCTATGACGTAGACTCTTCCTAAGACCAATCCTTTTTTGAGATATCCTTCGGTCGGGTTGTTCGGTCCTCTGCAGGAAACGTAAAGATATTTTCCGTCCGGCGAAAGGGCGATCGTGTTCGGTTTGTCGAAAACGGGGATCGTTTTTTGAACTTTCTTCTCTTTCAGATCGTAGACTTCCACTTTGCTACAGCACATATCGGAAACGTAGATCTTGTTTTCCGTCGGGCCGGGAACGATATGACGTTTGTTGCCGGGCGGTCCGATCGTATCCGTGAGTTTTTCCTTTTCCATGGAATAAATTCCGAGTCTTCCCCCTCCGGATTCCTGATTACTCGCGGAGAATTGCGCGATATACAATTCCTTTCCGTCTTTGGAGAGAAGAAGTCCGCGGGGAAGTCCGATCTTATCCGTTTTGCGGATTTCCTTTTTGGAATTCCGATCGATGACGGAGATGTCTTCGCTGATCCAGTTGGAGCAATAGACGAGATCCCTCGCGGCGTCGTAGAGAAGGATTTTGGACCACTTTCCGGTTAGATCCACCGTCGCTTTATACGCCAACGTTTTTAAATCGAATACGTGTACCGCGTTGGCCTGCATTTGGCTGACCCAGAGTTCGTTGTGTTCCGGAATGGATATCGTTTCCACGAATCCCAGCTTTTTTCTATACTTTTCCGGAGGTGAGATCCTTACCGTCTCTCCGTTGCGTATGTCGAGAATGTCCATCCCTTCGTCCTCCAAAAGCGGAATGGCCAATCTCGTATTGTCGATAAAACGCACGCTTTTCGGCTGGACCCCCGTTTTATAACGCGCCGTGAATCGGTGCGTTACGCCCTCTTTGTCCAAGGCCAGAAGTTTCTCCGAAAGTTCGGACGCGTTTTTGGCGTTAACGATCGAGTTTTGAAAACCGGGGGAGGAAAGTTCCAGACGGATCCCCTTGGAATCCCCGTAAACCGGAACCTCCATCTGAACGAGAGCCACGTTCTTGTCGGTTTCCAAAACCTTAAGCGTTTTTGGATCAATTGTCCCACCGACGTTCTCTCTTTCGGAACTTCAAAGTAGACGTCTTA
>NZ_NPEF01000455.1 GCF_002811955.1 Leptospira ellisii | reverse complement strand
TCGAAAACGATCCTTTTGTGCCTATGTTAAGCGCGAGCGCTTATCCGAAAGTCATCTGGAGACAATTGTTAGGAAGCGAACAAAGAGTTCCGCCCGCCGCGATTCCGGTCGTTCCTCCGGATCCGAGTCGTTTCACCTCGCCCGTTTCTCCGGGGTTGCGGGCGATCTGGTTCGGACACGCCTCCGTTTTGGTCGAAATCGACGGAGTTCGGATTTTTACGGACCCGGTTTTTTCGGACAAGGTCTCCCCGTTTACGAGCGTCGGTCCGGAGCGATTTTTTCCGCCTCCGATCGTTTTAGAATCCCTTCCTCCTATCGACGCGGTACTCATTTCGCATGATCATTACGATCATTTGGATATGAAAACCGCGAAGTATTTGGCTTCCCGAGGAACCAAGTATTTCGTTCCTCTCGGAATCGGCGCCCATTTGGAGGCGTGGGGAATTCCACCGACTCAGATTATAGAATTGGATTGGTGGGAAAAACGACCTCTCGCTTCGATAGAAATCGTCTGTACTCCAGCGGTTCATTATTCAGGACGCGGTCTTTGGAACGGGAAATCCACCCTTTGGTCTTCCTGGAGCGTAATCGGTCCGAAACATAAATTCTTTCACAGCGGCGACACCGGATATTCCCCTCATTTTGCGGACATCGGTAAAAAACTCGGCCCCTTTGATCTGACTTCGATTAAGGTCGGAGCCTACGACGAAACCTGGGAGGGAATTCACATGAATCCCGAAAAGGCGGTGCAAGCCCATCGGGATCTCAATGCCAAACGAATGCTTCCCGTTCACTGGGGAACGTTTAACTTGGCCATCCACGATTGGACGGAGCCGATTTTGAGGACTCAAAAGGCCGCTTCCGTCGGAACTCCTATCGATTTAGTTACACCTAAGCCGGGGGAAGTCGTCGAGGGGAACCTTCCTTTTGTTTCGGAAAATTGGTGGGAAAAAGTAAAGTAGGAACTCCCCGATTTTTCCGCAAAACTCCCTGTCCGATCACAACGAGACACCCAGATTTTAACTCCACACTGAATTTTAGGGACATCCGCAGAAAACGGATGTCTTTTTTTTATTCGTGGAGTTCCGACCTACTCAAAAATACGACTTGACCTATGGTGCACCGCAAAAAAAACTGGTCCTATATTGTGCAATGCACAAATTTGAACTACGGAGGCATCCAGTGAATTTTCGCAAGATGACCCGATTTCGTTTTCGCTACTTGCTTTGGCTTCTTTTGCCCTTAGGTTTCCAGCTGATTCTCGCACCGCTTGCGGGAGCTTGGAATCAAACTGCGGTTCTCCCGGACGAGGAAACCGTAGAAACAAAAACCATTCAGACCTACATTACGGAGGTCCGACCTTCCCTCACACCGGAAGCCGTCCAAAAATTATCCCAAGTGATTCTCCAGGAAGCCAGACGATTGGAACTCGATTCCTGCACGTTTCGGTGTTCCGACACGGACAAAGTCGCGCTTCTCACCGGCCTCATCCATCTCGAGTCGGAATTCAAATCGACGGCCCGCTCTCCCAAGGACGCGC
>NZ_NPEF01000454.1 GCF_002811955.1 Leptospira ellisii | reverse complement strand
GGCCTGGATCGTTTCCACGAGAGTACGCGCCGCCCGTTTGTATAAGATCTCTTCGAGAACGTTTCTTGCCGTCAAAACCTGAGTGGCGAATACGTTCGAATATTTTCTGGAAACGTCCTCTTGTCTTTTCAGGAACAGCCCCCGGTAACGCACCGGGCCGATTTTTTTTTCGTAGAGGGGACGAAAGATCATGGTAAGCGCCACCCAATTCGTGATATAACCGACGATCACTCCTTGGATCGGTAAGGTCCACCAATACGGAAACAGATTCCACGCGAGAGCTTGGAGAATTCCCATGGCTCCTCCCAAATACCATCCGCAGTGTTCGATGAATTTGAATTCCTTGGAACCCACTTCTTGGAAGATGTCCACGATGCGCTTTACGTTCGGACCGGTTAACTTGCGTAATACGAGCGATTTGAAGTTGAAAACGCTGGACACGTTTTCCTTCACCTGTATCATAATATTCTTAACCGTATGTTCGCTTTTTTTCCGGACTTCCTCGATGATTCTCTCCTCCTCTTTTCCTTCCAATTTGGAACGTAGAGCCGGATTGATATGATGTACGATTTCCCGGGCGGCTTCCGGAACGAGTCGGTTTAACACCGGCTGGAATTCCGCCTCCAGTTGATCCGGATCCACTTTGGAAAAAAAATCCTCCACCTTGATCAATCGTTCCGTCATTATGTTTACGGATTTGAGAGCGAGTTTCTGCGATTTTCTCGGAACGATTCCCTGCCAACCCAGATAAGGCGGAATTCCCACGAATTCCAACGGATAAAAGGTCATTTTTAAGGCGACTACGTTGGTAAACCAGCCTACAAAACCGTATGTGATCGGCATCATGAGGATCCCGAGGAGTTCTTTGTGTGTGTTTAAAAATTCCATATACTTTCCTGTAGCAAACGCTATAATTTTTCAACTTATTGCACGTTCGATTTCCGGTTTCCGAACTGCAAATCTTTTTTCTAACGGATGAAATAAAAAGAACCAGGAAAAAGCTCTGAATTTCTTCCCATTTTAGCCGGATCGTATGAATTCCTGTTATTTCCCTATTAGGGAAACTTATAATTTGATTTGCACTTTTGTAAACCTTCCCGGAGTCTTGGGCTTCTTTCCGAGTTTGTCATGAGTTCCTCGTTTTCTCATTCCGATCACTCCGCATCCGCGTCTTCTCGGGAAGAGGTTGCCCCTTCGGAAGCCGGAATTTTCGTTCGAAAGGACGGGAGAATTTTGAGTTTGGACGGAGAACTCCGTAAGATTCTGGGGATCGTTTCGATTCACCGAGTCTCCGCCAAGGATATCTTAGAGGAATGGGAAACGATTCTTTCTCGAAATTCTCCTTGGAAGGGGACTTTGGTTGTGCGGGATAAAGCCGGGATGAGGCGGGAATTCTCCTCGGAAACGGAATGGATCGCCGACGAACTTCTCTGGATCCGTTTGATCGATCCTCGTTTGGAGGAAAAATTCCAGGAGCAGTTTTTTCAGATCTTCCACAAGAACCTGGCGATCAAACTCATCATCGATGCGGAAACCGGAGAGATCG
>NZ_NPEF01000453.1 GCF_002811955.1 Leptospira ellisii | reverse complement strand
AAAACCTATACGTCTCCGATTCGAGCGTTTTTCCCACAGCGGTCTCCGTAGATCCGAGTTATACGATCATGGCCTCCGCGGCGCCGCGCGGATCCGGTCGATACGTGACGCAGTCCGCGGATTGAAAGGCGTGCGCGATCGCTTCCCGGGGATATTGGAATCCTATTTTCGTCGGATTGGACGAGGTGAGATCGTTGTACTCGATACCGTCGCGATCGAAGTCCGCTAAAACGACCGCGAAATCGTTTTCCCCTTCCTGAAAGGAAAATCTCGAACTGAAATCCGGTTTCACGGAGAACCGCTTTTGAATTTTTGAATCAGATAAAAAATAGCGGATAACAAAACGCTTACAAGAACGGAGGTGGCGAGCGGAAAATAA
Organism: Leptospira ellisii; assembly: GCF_002811955.1. Classification (GTDB taxonomy): domain Bacteria; phylum Spirochaetota; class Leptospiria; order Leptospirales; family Leptospiraceae; genus Leptospira; species Leptospira ellisii. The sequence continues at coordinate 1,167 of NZ_NPEF01000453.1, read as the reverse complement.
AATCGGAAGTTTTCCCTTTCTATCCGTATATCGCCCGGAAGTTTTCCGAGTTCGTTTATGAACGGAAATTTATTTCCATAGAGAAAAAAAAGTCCGAGTAGAAAAAATAAAACTCCCAAGATAAGAAAGGGTTTTGCGAAGGATTCCATCGTTTTACAAAACGTTAATCCTTTCGGTTTCAACGGTCAAGGAGCATTCGGATTTATTTGCGGATCGGAACCGCGTCCAATGTATGAAGCTCGATTTTAGTCTCCTTTTCCGGACTCAGCAACGGCACGTAGGATTTGATGAATATCTCTCCGGACTTTACGTATGCGACGTTTTCTTTGGTCAGATCCAAAAACATGCGGAAATACAGATTTTTCACTCCGAACCCCCATTTCGCCACGGTCCCTTCGAGATAATAGGGTTTTAGGGAATTTTTTTCGTAGTAGATCTTTCCCTTAAAATGTCTGGGCGAGGATTGAAGCGGAGACACTTCGATTTCGTAACACGATTTGTCTCGGATCGTTACGGGTCCGGAAATACGGTACGAATAATGGTCGTATGATTGATCGTCGAAGATGGGATATGTCGGCGAAGCCCTTTCGGGTTCGTATTCCTTGGGAGACAATGCCGTTCCGTTTTTTACGTAGCTGAGCACGACTATGACCGGTCTTTCGTAGTAGTATTCCACTCTACGCGTCGAAATCCTAGATAAGGAAATTTTTTGACCGGATTCCGGATCGATTTCGGTTACGGTTAAGTCCCGCTTATAATCGATTCCTTTGAATTTGGAGATCCCGTTGCGGGAATTCTGTCTGATCGTTTCGAAAACGCCGTTTAGATTCTCTTTTGCGAAAATTTCCTCCCCGGAGTAAAACGTTCCTCCGGGGATACAAAGGATTAAAATCAATAATTTCCATTTCGTTCTGATACGGATCGGTTCCATTCTGATTGCACCGGGACGGAGCAGAATATTAAACCGAACCCTTTCAAATGCAAGAAATTATTCTTCCGAGGATTGAAGATCCAAAAACGAAGTAGAATCCGGTCATATCGGTTTCGACGCGGACCAATCCTCCAAGATGAACGAAGCGGCGCGTTTGCTGAAGGCCATGATCGTATAACTCGGATCTACGGAGACCGCTGTGGGAAAAACGCTCGAATCGGAGACGTATAGGTTTT
>NZ_NPEF01000452.1 GCF_002811955.1 Leptospira ellisii | reverse complement strand
CGTATATCGAATTCATCTCGGTCATTTCATAAAATGGGCCATCCTCCGAGTCGGTCTGGAACATCAGGATCTGGTCAGTTCCATCAGTTTATTAGTAAAAGATAAAATGGTGGAACAACCTAAGGAGGATCCCTCCATACTGATCATCCGCGATTCCCTATTCAAATATACGGTGGATGCTTGAGCTCTAGGCGAATTTCAGAAAAACAAGAAAGCGGCAAAAAGAGACTTTTCTATCTGGACAATCTGCGATCCTTCGCGCTTCTGCTGGGCCTCGTGTTCCACGTTGCGATCGTCTACGCCGCGGAAATCAAATATCCTCTCCGCAACGGGGAGCGTTCGGAGATTTTCGACGTTTTCGGGGAATGGGTCCACGTGTTTCGGATGCCCTTGTTCTTCTTTTTGTCCGGATATTTTACGGAAGCCATATTCCGATCCAAAACGTTAACCGACTTCCTCAGAATGCGCCTCTTCCGGATCTTCATTCCTACGGTCGTGGGAATTCTGCTTTTCGCCCCGATGCAATCCTACGTATCCCTACTTCAAGCCGGGGAACGCGTCTCCTATTTCGATTTCTACATTAGAATATTCTTAAACGGAAACGTTCGCCCGTCGCATCTTTGGTTCCTTTACTTTCTGATTCTCTTCACTGTATTACATCTCGTGATACGGAAGTTCACTCTCGCATTGGAGATCCCGTTAAAACGGAACACGGACCGCGGAGGTTTCGGCGCGGAATTCGGGACGATCCTGTATTTCACTCTGATCAGTTTTTTGGGAACCTGCGCGATCAATCTGTTTTATATGAAGGACGATTCCTGGTATGCGGTCGAACCGGTCAACTTCGTCTACAATTACACCTTTTTTCTCTGCGGAAGTCTATTGATCTCCAAGGAAAACCTACTTTTGGAACCCGTATCGGATAGGATCGCCGTTTGGGTAGGACTGGCGCTCCTTACGTTCTGGGGATTTTACGAAATCAGTCGGATCGATCCTTTCTGGTCCTACTTCGGTTATACCGGATCCTGGAGAAGAATTCTGCACGTCTTTCTGAAATGTGCGACCGGTTGGCTGATGATACGCCTTCTGATCGGAATCTTCCGGAAGTATTTCAACTTTCGGGACGAAAGAACCGAATACATGAGAACAGGAAGTCTTCCGATCTATCTCGTCCATCACCCCGTCTCCCTTTTGGCGGGATATTTCACGGTGCACTCATCCTTAGGACTTTGGCTGAAATTCCCGCTGCACCTGATCCTCGTATTCGCAATCACATTAGCAATTTATCATTTTCTTATACGCCCTTTCCGATGGGTCAATTTGATCCTGGGAAATCAGGTCGCGCCGAAAAAGAATTCCGGCAAGGAGAACCGCAAATGAATCGAAAAAAAAACCGA
>NZ_NPEF01000451.1 GCF_002811955.1 Leptospira ellisii | reverse complement strand
AAAGACGGGATGACGATAACAAAAAAAATCATTTCTATCAAATTTAAGGAAATCCAAAAGGAATTTGGCCGAACTAATGAACAAATGGCCGCAGTTCTTGATTGTAGCGCTCCGATGTATACCCTCTACAAAAATGGAAAGCAAGAAATCCCGGACCATCGCTGGGATCGTTTTGAAGAAGAATTTGACGTGCGTCGAGAATGGATGCAAACAAACAAAGGCTCAAAACATACCAAAAAGCCGAATGACATCTTGGCCGAAGTAGGGGGAGATGCGAAGTTCCTTATTAAACTTAAAGACTTAAAGCTCGCAACTCGCCTTTCGAAAATTCCGCCTGACGTTCACCCAAAGAAGTTGAAACTTCTTCATAATTTTCTCGATTTATACGTTGAAACATTCGAATAGCTTTTTGCACGGATTCGTCCGTTGTTTTTACGGGATCTGCGCCTTTCCTTATTTTATGCAAACAATCGACAAAAATTAACTTTAAAGGCCCTTCCATCTTATCGAGCGCCTTGGAAAAATTTATTTCCTGATTCTTCATGCTAAAACCTTTTTTTAAAAGGCTCTACCGGGTCAAACTCTCTCTCTTAACAAGAAAGGGCAGTCTATAATTCGCAGACACTATCGAATTCGAATGATCGATTTTTTATTTTTTGATACTATTATTTAAGCCGAATCGACAGCATTAATATTGATAAGACTTCTTAAAGCTGGTTTGCTTTTGGATGATTTTATCCTTTATTATTCTTCAATCGACTATTTGTCATGCCTATCGATCTTCTCTTTAAGATATAGATAATCCCCTACCCTATTCGACAGGAATTTAGGTTCGTCTTTATGCTCAACGGAACCACTCTTTATAAAGCGTTCGGGATAAAATTTGGAATTTTAACTGTATGCTAATAAGGCATGCCCCTTCATTTGTATAGGACACCCGGCTGTCCTTTTTCACCGAACTCCAGAATCAAATCCTAAGGCATTTTAGTAGAAATACAAAATTCTACTTTCCGAGTTATGTCTTTTAAACAAAATCGACTTATGCCTAATCAATTTGTTATCACGATTGTTAACCCCAAGGGTGGAACAGGGAAGTCTACGACATGCTTTCATTTTTCTCTCTCTTTATCAAAAAAAGGCAAAACACTTGTGACGGACATGGACATGCAAGGAGACATTTCTGACGCCTTTTTCCCCGATACGCCAATCGAAGAATTTGATAAAGCAAATACCTTTACAGTTATCAGAGGAGAAACAACACTCAAAGATTCAATTAAGACAGCACAAGGCGTTGATGTACTTGTCGCCTCACTTGAAATGGAAAACTTTGGTTTCCATTCATTCACCAACCAAGCTCTAATTCCGAAATTAGGGTTTATCCTAAGAAAAACTGACTATGATTTTATTGTTATTGATACTCCTGGTTCAGGCGCACCGGAAACCGTTTCCTCTATCATGGCTTCTGACTATGTATTAATACCAGTCAAAGCGTCCAAATGGTCGACGAGAACTATTAAAAAAGTACTTAAGAAAGTCAACGAAGCTCAGACATTTTTAAACT
>NZ_NPEF01000450.1 GCF_002811955.1 Leptospira ellisii | reverse complement strand
TGGGTATAACTGAAGGGATAACGTATCGGTTTTGCCATAAATTCAAACCTTAATCAACATTGCGTGCATTCCGCCTATAAGCCGGATTCTGTCCTCCCCGAAGAGATGGATGACCATTTATCTTGCTCCGGAAGTTGCCGACCGGAGTCCTTGCTCCCTACCCGCAGCCCTGTGGAAACGACAAAAGACTGCCTACTTGAGATTGCACCCGGGAGGGTTTACCGTTCCCGAATCCTCTCGGACCCGGAGGTGGGCTCTTACCCCACCGTTTCACCCTTACCGACCGGAGAAATCTCCGAAAGGCGGTATACTTTCTGTTGCACTTTCCATCTTCTTTTGGAAGAAATTTCTTTCTTCCAAAAGAATTCCGGGAGTTACCCGGTCCCGTGTTTCCTGGTGTCCGGACTTTCCTCACCCTCTTCGTTTCCAAAAAGCGACGCGGTCATCCGGCGGAATGCAGTTTCGATCTTGAAAAACCCCCTCTACGAAACCAGAAAAAAAAGAAAGGAATCCTGCTGGAATCAAAGATTTTTGGCACGCCCTTTGCATATATCTATACAGAACACAGGATTCGGGGTGACAATATGAACAAGTTTGCTACTATTGCTCTGTTTTTAAGCATTTTCACTGGACTTTACGCTATGCCGGAGGCCCAAAGGGTCGAAGAGGAGCTGAATAAGTTTACACCGGAGAATGAAATTCAATTAGCAAATAAGCTGAGCGCTCTGGGAAGTCTAAAACAAAAAGTCAGAGACTACGATTCTGCGATTCAGCTTTACAACCAATCCCTTACGGTTCGGGAAAAAATGGGAGAAAAGGTCTCCTCCGGATATGCTCTCGTCCTTTATTTGAAATCCATCTCCGAATTCCGCCAAGGCAAATCCTGCCAAGCTCTCGAAAACATCAAAAACGTGATCTCCATCTACCAGAAGATCGGGGACATCGACTCCGCTTTGAATGCGGAAGAGGAAGCCCTCAAGAAATATCAGGAAGCCTGTTCCATTCATATGGAAAACGTTGCGGCGCAATAACGATATCGTTCGGAACCCATTAATTCATCCCATCTCTAGTTCTAACTGACTTGGCCCGCCCGTAAGGGCGGGATTTTTTTGATTTGACTCTTCTCCTTTTCGGACTAACCTGAAACTCCCGAATCCTGACGGCTCTATCCATCCTCTTCGTCAATGTCGATTCGGCGAAAAAAAAATTCGGAGCAGCCTATGAAAATAAATTACAATTGGAAGAATGTAGATCATTCGAAAGCAGCCGAAACATACGCAGACAGCAAATTAGACCGCGTTTCCAAATACCTTCACACGGTTCAATCGTTCGAAATATCCTTCGAAATGATCCACGGCGAGGTTTCCGCAAATCTGAACCTGCACGGAGACGGAAATAAATTCAACGCGCAAAATTCCCATAAAGATATCTACGCTTGTATCGACGGATTGGAGGATAAAATCGTAAAACAAGTGAGCAAACATCACGACAAAAAAGCGACCCATTGAAAGGATCGTAATTCAAATCCGTCCGGCGGTCCTTCCGCCGGATTCCGCATTCATCAAACATCCCACATGTCCTTTTCC
>NZ_NPEF01000045.1 GCF_002811955.1 Leptospira ellisii | reverse complement strand
CCTTCGCGATCCTCCCTTGAGAACCGCACGCGGATGTCTATCTCACGATCCTTATCGTAGAATTTCGTGGGAATGGAACCGGTATATGCGGTTTTCATAAAGTTTGCGATCTGATTGGGAAGCAGGCCGGACTGGGAAGCCTTGATCTTATCGATCGAAAACGTGATCTGATCCTTGCCTTCCTTAAAACGAAGCGCCACCTGTTGGATCCCCGGAATTCCCCCGACCTCCTTGGCGCATTCCCTCGCGAGGCCCTTGATCGTTTCCGCGTCGTCTCCTATGATCTCGATGTCGATCTCTTTGGAACCTTCTCCCGCGCCCGACTCTGTGTAAAAAACGAACGCGTTCTCCAATTGATCGGTTTCCGCCTTTAAATCCGATATGATTTCGCTCGTTGATTTTCCCCCGCGTTCGGACGCGGGTTTGAGTTTGATCATCAGATCCGAATGCCACTTCTCCACTTTCGAAGATACTTTTTCGACGTACGGATTTTGACCGATCACCTTTTCCACGTTTTTCGTGATTACATCAGTCGCGTCCAAATGGGTGCCGGTTTCCACCTCGAGCGAGGCGCTGATTTCGCTCGAATCCGTCGGATCGATGTATTCCTGTTTTAGGAAAAAGGAAAATCCGAGGCTTACCACGATCACGAGCGTGGAATAAAGGATCGTCTTTTTGTAGTTTTTGAGGAGGAGATCCAGGATTTCCGCCAGTTCGAACCGAGGTAAATTAAATTTTCCGTATATTATGGATTTTAGTTTTTCTTTGAGCGCGGATATCCTGAGTTTTGCGGATTCGGGAAGATCCAGAATTTTGAATCTTTGGTCCTTGGTCAGTACGAATTTGGCCAGAGTGGGAAGAAAGGTGAGCGATACGATCAGAGAGGTGATGAGAGACGCGGAGACGGTGATCGCCAATCCGCCGTAGAGATCCCTCAGCTCCCTCGAACTGAAAAAGATCGGAAAAAAAACCGCGATGCTGGTGAGTACGGACGCGAACAATTCCTTGGATAAACTCGAAGCGGATTCCAAAATTCCTTCCTCTTTGAAACCCTCCTGTCCGTGCATGAAAAAGATCCTGTCGATGACGACGACGGAACAGTCCACGAGCATTCCCACTCCCAGCGCCAATCCGCAAAGGGAGATAACGTTGATTCCCACGTTGAAGAAATACATCAGACCGAAGGTGGAGATGATCGAAAGAGGTATGGAAATCGACACGAGCAAGGTTGCGTATAAATTCCGCAGAAATAGGAACAACACGATGACCGCGATGATTCCGCCCGAAACCGCCGAATCGACGACCTTGGCGATGGCGGTTTTGATCGTCTGCGATTGGTCGTAGTTGACGCTCTGTTTGATGCCGTCGATATTGATGAGGGCGAGTTCCTTTCTGAGATCCTCGCAGAGCGCGAGCGAATTTGCGTCCCCCGCTTTTTGAACGTAAACCGAAACCACTTCCTTTCCGGCGTCCCTTGCGATGTCCTCCTTTTCACGAAAGCCGTCCTGAACTTTGGCGATATCCGAAAGATATACGACTTGTTCCGATTTTCCCACGGCGATCGGAACCTTTCCTATTTCGTTGATCTGAAGCAGTTTTCCGATCACGCGTATGTTGATATAATTGTCTCCGACCATCAGGTTTCCCGCGGGAACGTCCACATTCGCGGTTCTGATTCTGGAAAGAACTTCCTCCAATCCGACTCCCGTTTGCAGAAGTTTTCCCTTATCGATGTCGATATTGACTTCCCTTTGGAAGCCGCCTCCCACGTGGATTTCGCTGACCCCGTCGATCCGCTCGAATCTTTTTTTGTATTTGTTCTCTCCGAATTCGCGCAGTTCCTTCAGTTTGTATTTTTCGGATTCGAGTTTGACGATGAAGATCGGGCGATTTGTGGGATCGTAACGGAGTATGGCCGGTTCTTCGACTTCGCGGGGAAAGTTTCCGCGGATCAGATCGATGCGCGATCTCACTTCCAAAGAACGATACGCGATCTTCGTTCCCGGTTTGAAGATGACGTTGATTCTGGATTCCCCCTCCTCAGAGGAGGAAAGTATATCCTCGATTCCGCCGACTCCGGATATCTGTTCTTCGATCGGTTTGGTGATGATCTCCTCTATCTTGCTGGGCGATATCCCCGGATATCTGGTTAGAATGGTGATCGCGGGAGAGTTGGAGGGCGGCATCAGGGAGACGGGAAGTCTCGGAATGGCGACCGCTCCGAAAATTCCGATTCCCAGAAAAAGCATAAACGTAGTCACATGCCTTTTATATAATATTCTAATTAAAGAATCCATGTTTTTCTACTTCGTCTTGGGTTTCGCCACGGAGAAATAGGCTGCGGGAATTATGACCACCGTGAAAATCGTGGAAGCGGTAAGTCCTCCCAATACGGCCAAGGCCATCGGTTCCTGGGGGGATTCCCCTCCGATCGCCAAAGCCGCGGGAAGCAGACCCAGAACGGTGGTTAACGTGGTGTTTAGAATGGTGTCGATCCTTCTGTAGATCGTGGAATATACGATCTCTTCGACGCTTTTACGGAGATCGGCCATGGCGAAGAACTCGATCAGGATGATGGCGTTGTTCACCACCAATCCGCTCAACATCACCATTCCCATTCCCGAAACGATGTTCAACGTATTGCCGGACATGATCAGAAATATCAGGGAACCGGAACCCACCATGACGATGGACACCATCACGATCAAGGGCAGGATCAGATTTTCGAATTGGGAAGCGAGGGTCATATACACGAGAATCAGCGCGAAAATTCCCGCCCAAGTCAAGGCCTCGAAGGACTTGTTCGTCTCTTTCGCCATTTCGCCGGGTAGTACGGAGATATCCTTGTCCTTTTCGAATTTGGCGATGATCTCAGAAATTTTGCGCTCTAATACTTCCGCGGACTCCTTAGGAACCGCGGATACGATGGCGATCCGTTTCCCCTCCAGACGCATGATCTTACGCAACGATCTCGCGGGCGAAACGTCGGCCACTGCGTCCAGGAAGATGTTCTTTCCGCTCGGCAATCGTATCGGAATTCCGTGAAGGGAATCGAACCCGATCCGGTCGGTGGGACGAAAACGCACGAGCACGTCGTATTCGAAATCGTTCTCGCGAAAGCGGGTGGCGATGTCCCCTTTGATGGAGGTCTTCAGCGTGGTCGCGATATCCTCCACCGTTAAACCGAAGTAGGCCATCTTCTCCCGATCCAACACGACCTTAAGCTGGGGCGTTTCCTCCCTTGCGGTGGAAGTCACGGATATGGCTTCGTTGGTCGAGGTCAGTTCGTTTTCGACTTCGCTAGCGATCTTTCGGATCAGCGTCAGATCCTGACCGGATATCTCCACGGAGACGCCCCCGCCGCCGGAACCGAAAATTCCGCCCAACACGCTGCTCGCCATTCTTGTGGCGATTTTAGAACCGTAGTTCTTTTCTATCTCGGAAAGTATTTTAGAAAAATCTAATAGAAAATCCTCCGCTTTCCGTTTGTCGACGAGTTTGACGAAAACGGTCGCGCGATTGAGTCCGAAATCCCCTTTGGGATTGAGGATGATGTCCTTTTCCTCGAATCCGACCCTGGAAAACGCGGTTTCCACGGTTTTGTCTTCGCTGAGTTTTTTGGTGATGTCGTTCACTATTTTTCTGGTGAAGTCGAGGTTCGATCCTTCGGGCGCCACCACGTCTATGTAGAATTCCCCCTGATCGATTTCGGTTAACATTTCTTTGGGAACGGCGAGAAAGAACACGAACGCGGCGAACACCGAAGCCAATCCTACGTAGATCGCGAACATTCTTCTTTTGATGAAAAAAACCGCGACCGAAGAAAAGGAACTTCTTATCTGAGTCAGGATTTTTTCCCGCGGTATTTCTATAAAATCCGGAAATTTTCCGAGACCCGACGAAAAAAACTTATATTGTGCGAGTACGGGAACCAGGGTCGCGGACGTGAAAAGGGAAGAGATCAAGGAGAAGGAGATCGTCAACGCGAACTCTCCGAAAATTTCCGCGGCGATCCCTTCGACGAAAATGATCGGCAAAAAAACCACGACGCTCGTGATCGTGGATCCGAGAATGGAACCGAAAACTTCCTTGGTCCCTTCTATACTCGCAAGGATCGGATCGGAGATCCGTTTCTTTTTTTCCGATATCGCCTCGAGGACGACCGTGGCCGAGTCGACGACCATTCCGACACCGATCGCCAAACCTCCGAGCGACATCGTGTTGATCGTTAAGCCGAATGCGAACATCATCAGGAACGTGGCCATGACCGATATCGGTACGGCGCTGATCACCACGATCGGTTCTTTGACGTTGCCTAAAAAGAAACTTAGAACCATGTAGCAGATGACCACCGCGAGAATTCCCGCCCAGGCTACGGACGCGATCGAATCCTCGATCAGGATCGATTGATCCGATATGATCTGGAATTGAAGTTTGTCCCCGAACTTCTCGTTCAACTGCGCGATCAAATCGCGCAGATCTCCGGCGACGGCAACCGTGTTTTTGCCGGATTCCTTTTTCAGAATCATGGAGATACATTCTTCGTCCATGAGACCGCTTACGCTGGTCCGTTCTTTGAACGTATCCTTGATCTCGCCTACGGTTCCCAAATAGATCGGGACTCCGCCTTTCGTCACTCCCACGACCGTATCTTCGATCGCGGAAACGGAGGGGAAAAGTCCGTCGGTTCGGACGAGTATTTCCTTGTCCCCTTCGCGGACGTTGCCCGCGGGAAATCCGAAATTGCTGGAATCGATCTGGTTTACTAAATCTTGAATTTTTAAATTATGAGCTTCTAATCTACCTTTGTCCACGTTGACCTGTATCTGCCGTTCGTATCCTCCGGATAAGGAGATTGCGGCGACACCGTCCACACGTTCGAAATAGGGAATGACATTTTTGCGGAGAAAAAGGCGCACCTCTTTGAGATCGATTCCCACTGCCTTGACCGCTATCTGCATTATCGGTGCGCTGTTCGGATCGAAGCGGATGACGATGGACTTTTTTACGTCCTGAGGAAGCGATCCTTTGACCAGATCCAATTTTTCCCGGACTTGAATGAGCGCCTGATCGATTTCGGTTCCCCAGCGGAATCGTACGGTCACGATCGAGATCCCTTCTATGGATTCGGAAAGAATACGATCCACTCCTCCCACGGAGGAAAGGATTTCCTCGATCGGCTTCGTGACCAGGGATTCAATCTCGGCGGGAGCGACGTTACTGTAGACGGTTACGATCGTAAGCGACGGAAAACTCACGTCCGGAAGAAGTTCCATCTTCAGTTTCGTGAGTCCGACATATCCGAACAAAATAAGCAAGAAAAAGATAACCAACGTGGTCACCTTTCTTCTTAGAAAAAATTCGATCACCTGCGGAATCTCGCCTTATATTAAGAAATCATCATGGAGTGATTTTACGGACTCGCTTGGAATCGGACCGAGTAATCGTTCTGCATATAATTGCCGTAAGTATCCTTCACTCCGTCCGTTCCACCTCGGATCGTAAATATATATGCATTCGGAAATTCGGTTAAATTGAAAATCGAGGTCTTATATATATTGGCAGCGCTGCCCAACACGGGGAATGTCAGATACGGGCTTCCTGAATTCGGCCCGAAGTCGAAATTCACGGAATATTGTAAGGAGATCGGAACAGGAATCAAATCCGTTTCTAAGCAGGACGCACTCGAAGTTCCCCTACAGAAAACCACATGGAACGCCTTCGTTCCGGCGGAGTTATAATTGTAAGTGGGACCGACTCCACCGTCGTGAGTGATTTGGTTGATGATACCGTCCTGAAGTTGTACGGTCAGGGCCGTATTTAGAAAAATCCCTTTTACGAACAGGAACTGGCTTTGTTGATTGTTTATATTCACGTTATACGTATAGGTCTTCATCAAACTGTTTCCCTGCGCGTCTTTGATCGTATTCGTGACTTGTATCTGATAGGTTTGGGTTGCGGCCAGATCGGAGTTGGGTGTTATGATAAAACTCCGGTTCGTTCCTGCGGAATTTTCCGTGATCGTAAACGGGGCCGAGGGATTGAACGTGATTCCGGTCAACAGAGTGGACGGTTGAATGGGTTCGGAAAAATCGATCATAAACTGATCCGTCTTTCGTAAATTATCCACAGGGATGAATTCGTTTAACAAAAAATCGGCGACCGTAGTCGATCGAATTCCGGTCAATACGGGTTGTATGAAATCGTCTCCCACCGTAAACCCGATCCGATAGGTCTGCAATAACGCGTTGCCGATGCTGTCTTTGATCGAATTCGGAACCGTAACGCTGTAAGTGGTTCCGAACGTCAACGGTTGAACGGGAATGAATTCGAATGTGGTCCGGTCCGGAGAAACGATCGTCGCCGGTAAATTGAACGGAATGGACGGATTGGTCGTGACTTCGGTCAACACCAGGTTGACGTTCATCGGTTTGGAAAAACGCAACGTGATGTGGGAATTCGTCTGCACTCCTACCGCTCCGTTGGAAGGAAAACTTCCCAATAGAGTCGGTTCGATCGTATCCGCGTTGTAATTAAAACGAAGGATGTAATCCTCCACTAAATTTTTTCCACCAGCGTCTTCGGCCTGCGATTTAGAAACGGTGAGGGTATAAATTCCCGGTTCGGCCAAAGCCACAGAAGGTTGAAAATATAAGGTGGAACCGATCCAAGAATAACTTCCTGAGATGGAGGCCTGAGAACTTCGCAACGATACGGCCGATTCCGTGAACGTTTTATTCATGTCTCTGGAAAAGGAGATGGATATGGCGGCCCTCGGATCTGTGATCGTCTGTTCGTTGAGGGGCCAGCTTCCCGTGACTCTCGGAGGTTCGCTCTCGCTGCCTAACACGGCGATTCCGGGAAGAAAACTCAACGGACCTTTTCCGTTTTCCAGCATTTGGCTGCAACTTACGAAAAAAGAAAGGATCAATAAGAAGACGAGTATCGTTTTTTTCATAGTCTTTCGAAGAGGAAAATCAGATCGCTGGACATGTAATTGTCGTTTATGTCTTTGATTCCGCTCGCTCCTCCTTTTAATCTAAGTTTGTATTGAGTCCCTGTTTGAACGTTTTTGATCCCCACTTCGAAATAACCCGCGCTGTTGCAAGTTCCACCGCAATTGTAGTTCTTATAAAAGATATTCGGAGATCCGGTGCTCGGGCCCCCCGAGAAGTAAGACACGGAAACCTGGTTGTAAATGTCGTTGTCGCCCGAGGTTCGTAACGGCACGTTTCCCGCCGTGCTGAAGTTGAAACGGAACGTATAATCCTTGAGAGAACAGGAAGTCGAAATGATCGATATCTTATATACCGTGTTTTGACTCGGGGGAATTACAGGCGCATTCGCATTTCCGTCAGCCGCATCCGCACATAGGGCCGTGATGGAGTTGTTGACGATACCGGTTACGTCGACGGGAACACTGTCCTGTACGTTATCGATCTTAAAATCGATGATGAACGAATTTTCCAGAGGCATATTTCCCGTATCGGTGGCCGAGGAATTGATGTTCAACCGGTATGTGGCTCCCTGCGTCATTTTATCGGTCGGAGTAAATTTAAGAATCGTGGTCGAAATCCAGGTGAACTGTCCCGGAATCGACGGTGTGAATTGGATCGCGTTCTGGGTTTTGGTTTGATCCATAGGTTTGGAAAAGGTGAATTGAAGCGCACTCGTTTTGGAAACGCCGGTCATCAACGGATTGGTCGCGGGAACCGGTAAAAGGACCGGCCATGCCGGGTTTGGAGCAGTACTGTCAACCCATTGTATATCTTGAATATAAGGATTTAATGATGCTACTCCCGTATAAAAGAGGATGGAGTAATCCTTGTCCAAAGCGTTGCCCACGGAATTGGTCGCGGTTCTCAGAACCTTAAGGGTATAAGTGGTGGACGGATCAAGATTTTTCGTAAGAGCCAGGGTCAATCGAGTGGAATCGGCGCTCCATTGTTTGACGAAGATCGCCGGTCCGCCGGTCACTGACACCGCGTCCGCGGTTTTAATACGATCCATAGGTTCCGAAAATTGAATATAAGGATTGGAATCCACCGCGAAACCGTAAACGATCTGATTGGCTACGGGAGGATTGGAATCGGCTATGAACGGCTGCGGTCCGAAGCCTGTGGTGTAAAAAACGGAAAGGAAGTTCTCCGACATAAAGTTTCCGCGGAGATCCTTGACGACGTTTCGATTGAGGCGGATTTCGTATCTTCTTCCGGAAGTGAAAGACGTTTTCGGGACGATTTTAAGAAGGATGTCCGAAGTCCAGATGTAGCGGACGGAGCTGTCTCCCGCCACGGCTCCCAGCGTGATTCCGGTTTCCACGGAATTTTTGTCCATGGGTTGGGAAAACAGAATCGAGACTTCTCCATTGACGGAAACGTTCTGTTCGTTCGTACCCGGGGTGATCACAAGGACCGTCGGAGCCTCGAATTCTCCGCCGTTGGCCAACCCTAGATACTTGAGTTTTTCGCCTAAATCCCCTAAGTCGGCGTTACAATATAAGCATGAGAATAGTATGAAATACTGAATTACCTTTTTCATTCCGCTTTTTCGACGAGGAGACTTTTTTCCAAAGCCGCTTTTTCGGGTAACCCGGCCACCTCGTACAATTTTCCGAGATCGCGATGGATCTTATCGAATCCGATCTTGATCATCTTGGCCCGGTTGTACTCGATCAAAGCCTCCTTCAACATTCCCTCTTTTTCATATATTTTTCCCAAGTAATAGTGCGCGTCGAAAAAGGATTCTTCAGTTTCCAAGATGAACTCTAATTCCTTTTTGGCTTCCTCCAACTTTCCCTCCTGCAACATGTGAATTCTCGCCAACCAAAAGCGTATGGTCGAGTTGCCGGGAAACTTGGATAAACCTTTTTGAAACGTCTCCTCCGATTCCTTAAGATGGCCGAGGAAAAAATGACTTTTGCCAAGCATGATATATCCCGGTAAAAAGTCCTTATCTTCTTCCGTGACTTGTTGAAAAAAGTCCGCGGCCTTTTCCAAGTTGCGGGATACGTATTCCTTTTTTCCTTTTTGGAAAGTTTCTAAAACGACCTGTTCGTCCTTTTTGCAGAAAAGGACGGAGGAGAATAAGATCGAAAAACAAATCGGCAGAGTGAAAAGCCGCAGTTTTCCGTATTTGATTTTCATATCGATCATCGTTTTCGTCTTGTTCGTAATTCTTGCGGGATTACTTTTCATACAATTCTTCGGTAAACACTTCCTTTTGAACGATCCGCACCTTGTTGCTTTGTCTCATCTTTCCGATGATGATTTTCTTTTTTTCCTGCGAGAGCGAGATTTGTTCCCTCACCTTCAGCAGGATGGCGGTGTTCTTGAGTTTCTTTTTGATTTCCGCCGGATTTTTTTCCTTCATCAATTCCTTGTTTTGCGAGTAGAACTTGTCGATCAACTCGTCGGAGACTTCCACTTCGCTCGAATTTTCGGCGACGTCGAATTCTCCCGATTCCTTGGATAAATAATACGAAATGACCGCTTTGCGTATGAAGGGCCAGAGGTATTTCTGCGCTTCGGCCGAGTTGAGGTCCGTTTTCGCTATCGCTTCGTTTAACAAAATGCTTTCCTCTATGTATCTCTGCAGTTCGGCCTCTATCTCCTCGGGGGTGACCGGCTCGAATTTGCCCGCGATATGTTTTCTTTCGAAGAAGAATTCCTTACGGAAGTTTTTCGCGGAGAATTCGGCCTCGTTCAGATAAAACAAAGCCGGAGTTCCCTTTCTGTCTCCGGTTCTGGAAGATGCGAATTTTTCCAGATCGATCGAGCCGCCGCAGAATGATAAAAACAGGCAAATTGGAGCCCAAATCGTATGTTTCAAACGCCCAACTCCTTGATTTTCGTGTATGCGTCCTTGATCTGTTGCCCGAATTGGGGAGGAGCTTCCTTTATAAAGGTTTCGTAATTCTTTTTCGCTTCGGCTTTTTTGTTCAGCCGAGTGTTTATGATTCCCAAATTGAAATATATTTCCGGCATCGTTCCGGGGATGGAAACCGCCTTTTCGTAATAGCGCAGCGCTTCCGCGTTTTTCTGAAGATTTTGATAAGCGACACCGAGATTGAAGTATCCTCTCTGAAAGTTGGGATCGATTTCGACCGCCTTGGAGAAATAAACGATCGCTTGTTCGAAACGATTGCGCGGAATCAAAGTGACTCCTACGTTGTTTGCGTAGTTAGGTTCTTTGGGATTCAAACGATGAGCTTCCTTAAAGTATTCCTCCGCCTTCTCGTAATCTCCTAATTGTAAGGCTCCGATTCCGTATGCGTTTTGTTTCTCTGCATCATTCAAGAGTTCGCTCTCCTTACGCTTGGAACAATTACTAAGAATCAATATAGACAATAAGAGCAGGCATAACTTGGCTGTATTTCTTTTCATCTTTCGTTTCTTATATCCTTCTTGTTAAAACAGAAAGCCAATTTAGTCGGAAAAAAGTCAATCTTTTAGACCTTGAATTAACATTTTATTCGTATTAATTTCTCTTTCTTGATTTTTCAGGATACATTTGAAGCATTGAACTTATTAACGCGCTCAATAATAGTTTTTTCATCTCCGAAAATACAAATATCCATAAGAGAGATTATGTTAAATATTCGTTTTCGATTACTTTCAAAGTTTATGTTCCCGGCGCTTTTTTATGCGCTTTTTATAAACGGGTGCACGCAGTCGATGCGGTTGTATCACGACTTAACGTATACCATCACGTTATCGGAAGTCGATTCGTCGGCGCTCGTCAGTGGAAGTCAAATCGGCATCGTTAGATTTCTCTCCAAGTCCTCCAATCAACCGGACATAATATCCTCCGTGTTTTCCGATAATCTTCTTTTCTTTCTTCATAAAAACGGGCTGAAGGGAACGATCGTAAACTCGGATCTTTCCACGAAAACGCCGGATATGATGCAGCAGGCCGGCGCGAATGCGAACGCTTCCATCGTTTCCGTTTCCCAAAAACAGAACACTTCGTATCTTTTGAGTCCGGATCAAGTGAAGGAAATATCCGTCGCTACAAGCGCGGATTACGTGATCACCGGTTTCGTGCACGAAACGAAAGCGGGAAATTTTTTGGATCCTGTCCAGAGTTCGGGCATTATCGTATATGTATATAGTAAGAACGGATCGCAAGTGGTTCAGATGCAATTCATAGGGAGCTCGCCTTTGGAGTTATACGACAACAGTTCCGAAGTGGCCCGGGTGTTTGCGAACAGGATTTCCGATTTGGTTCGAAGTAAAAAAAGATAAACGAGTGTTTTATCCGAGTTCGAGGGAGTGATTGTTCGAGGTGGCGTGCCGTTTTCCAGGAAATATATTTTATAAAAGACCGTTAACCGTAAGCGCCTGGATCGTTTTATTCCTTTTCGGAAGTTCCTTGAATGCAAGGGAAAAGATGATTTTAGACATCGTCGCCGCGGAGAAGCTGGGCATCGAGAATAGTCCGGAAATCCGTCTGATCAGTTCGCAACAGCAGATCAAACGTCTGCTTCTCAACGAAAACTGGAGGGCTTATTTTCCGACCGCTACGGTGCGTTGGGACCGTTCGCAGAACGTGGTGACCAATGCGGACGACAGCCGCAATCAGCGTTTGAGTTTGAACATCGATCAAGTGATCTTCGACGGAGGAAGACGTTCCCTGGCGTTGGACGCGGCGATGAGCGATCTCGCTCTGGCGAAATACGATCTCCGTCTGGCGTTGAACGAACTTCGGTTTAAAATCAGATCCAAATTCTACGAAATTCTCAGTCGTAAATCGGCGATCGAAGTCTACGAACGTTCGATCCAAAGACAGAAACAGCAGCTGGAATTGGGCAAACGGGAATTGGAACTCGGTGAAAGTACGGTGATCCGGATTCTGGAAGTGGAAAACCGTCTGAACGAAATCAAAATCCAATACGAGAACGCGAGGATCGAATACAACAACCTTCTCGAGGATTTTAAGATTCTTCTCCGTCTTCAGGCCAACAGCGAATTGGAATTGAAGGGCGACCTTTTGAATTCCGTTAAATACAATTTCGTGGAACTTCAGGAGATGAATCTCATCTCGCTCGCCCGGAAATACAGGGTCGATTTCGACCGTGCGAAGGCTAAGGAACTTCAGACGGAGTCCCAACATCGTTATGCGAAGTCGTTTTATATTCCTACCGTGTCTTTGGGCGGTTTTTACGGTTATTCCGGCGCAGAATATCCTCCGAGACAACCGGAATGGGGGTTGAACTTCCGGATTTCGATGTTGTTGGGGCCAAATCAGGTCACCGATTCCTCCAACTTCGTCTCAAGACGGGACGATACGGACCGATCGCTTTCTTCTTCCACCACCGTTTCGATATACGATCAGCTGAGTTATAAAAGACAGATCGTCTCCACGGGGATCGACGCGTATCAGGCCAAAATCGCGAGTAAACAGCTGGGTGACATCATAGAAACGGAGATCCGCAAATCGCTCCGGGGTCTGAACATCAGCTGGCAGGCCATGAAGCAAGCGGATGAGAATATCGTAATATTCGAAAAAAGACTTCAAATCCAGGAATTGCAGGTGAAACTCGGCGAGGCGACGCGCCCTCAATTGGCGGAGACGGAAATCCGCTTTTTGGAGGCGAAAAACGCGCAGATCGGCGCCCGTTTGAAGTATTTAAACGCCATCGCCCAAATGGAATTGTCCACCGGTTTGAATCTGGACGATCTGCATCTGTTCGAATTACAATAAGAGGAAAACTAAAATGGAAAACGGATTTCGGTTTAAATATGTATGGATTCTTCTTTTTGTATTCTTCGTTTGGAATTGTAAAAAGGGCGCGAAAAAGGACGAGACGCCCGCTCTTGAGGATCGGATCAAGCTGGCCAAAATCGAGTTGAGCGAATCCAGTTCCGGTTTGAAGGTTTTGGGTTCGGTTTCCTTTTTTAAAAAGGCCGAGGTGACCTCCAAAATTTTAGGGAGAATCAAACAATACTTTAAGGAAGAAGGGGATAGCGTCGTCGCAGGCGACGTGCTCGCCCAGATGGAAACCCTCAATCTGGAGATCCAGTTGTCCAAGGATAAGGCGAGCGTCGAAGTTCAGACCCGTCAAAGGGATCTCGCATCCGCGAAACTTTTCATCGCGAAACAAAGGGTGGAAAGGGAGCTTGCCAACATCGAAAAGGCGGAAGCGGACGTGCGGGATTCGAGGGAGATCCGGAATAATCTTTTACGAAGCGCGGAAAACAAGAAAAAATTGAACGAAGCCGGAGCCGTCTCCGAGACGGAATTGAAATCGGTGGAGACCTCCTTGAATTCCGCCAACATCTCCCTGTTTAAGGCGGAGAAAAACCTGGCCAGTCTTCAGCTCGGATACAGACCGGAAGATTTAAAAAAAGCTAATATTCCTATGCCGAAAACCAAAGCAGGTTTAAAGGACGCTTATATCAAACTCAATACGATGATCGAAAGCGCGGAGTTCGATATGTCGGAGGCGAATCTTAAATCCACGCTTAAGAATATGGAATCCACGGAACTTCTTCTGAAGGAAGCGAAAATCAGAAGTCCTTTGACCGGGACCATCGCCTCCAGAATCAAGGAACAGGGCGAGGCGGTCAAGGAAGGGGAAGCGCTTTATATCGTCGTAGATACGGCGAAGGTGATCTTGAAATTCAACGTAAGCGAATCCGAACTTTGGCGTTTAAAAAAGGATCAGAAGGTGAACTTCATCATCGACGCGTATCCGGGGCAGGAGTTCGAAGGAAAGGTTTACATCATCAGCCCGATCGTGGATCCGCAAAGTAGAACGGTGGAAGTGAAGGTTCTCGCCCAAAACGATAAAAAACTTCTGAAGCCGGGTATGTTTACGCGAGGGCATATACTTCAGGAAGACGTGAAGAAGTTGTCGTTTCAGATTCCGATCAAGGCCCTGATCAAAAGCAAGGAAGGAAAAAAGGCGACCGTTTTCACCGCGAACGAAGAAGGACGTCTGTTCGGAACGGAAGTCGAGATTATCAAGGAAGAAGGAGATCTTGCGGAAGTCGTGGGGAATCTCGAAGTGGGACGTTACGTCGCCGTTTCGGAATTGAACGAATTAAAAGACGGACAAAGGGTCAAACTTCCTAAACCGGCGGAGAGCGCGGTTCCTTCCGCCCCGGCCGCCGATCCGGGATCGGGTTCCGGCGGAAACGAGACGGAAAGTTCCGAAGCGGATAAAAAGAAGAATTAATTACAATTTACTAATATTGTTAGGACGTCGGTTCTCGCTATACTTCCGACCCCGTTGGGAATCGAACAGAATTTGTTGACCGGTTGTTGAAGGACCGTGACCGAATACGAATCTCCGTCCTTATATGTCTGCGCGAATTTGAATACTCCGTTGATGTTGATCGTCAGGACGTCGGCGTTGTTGTTTCGGAGTATCAGGTTATTGGATAATCCCAATCCGGTGACGGTTCCTCCCACGAAGAAGGAATCGTTGTTTCCGTTTTGATTTTGCTGCGAGCTGTTGGAAGTGGCTAAAGAGAACAGTCTGGATTTAAAGTCCTTTTCCCTTTGGTCTTCGGAGGGTTTGCAGCTTGAAAAAATCGCGAACCCGAGCAAAATACTAAATATCGTCGGCTTTAGATTCATTATAGTTGATATCGACTTTTTTGAAAACTTCGGACTTTGCCTTTTTCATTTTATCATACGAAGAACGGTTTTTCGTTTCGATTCCGTTTCGGAATCCTTAAATTTACTTTTTCGATTCGATTCTTGATTTTGTCACGCTCGGTTTTGTAGGATCTACTGCGATTTTTACCCTTTTTCGGTCGTTGGGAAAGGAAATTTGGGGTCGATTCGTTTGAAGGTTTTTTTGAAAAGCTGCGTGAGTTCCCACGTTGTTTGACCAGCAAAGTGTTGGAGCGTGTCGTTTGTTGCCGTTCGTTTTGTGACAGAATTCACGATTCGATTTTAATGTTACGCGGGGCAAGTTCAATGAAGTTACATTTTTAAAGCAGGGTAAGAATTTGAGGAAAGAAAAGAAAAATATTCCTTTTGTTTTTCATTTTCTCGGAGTGGAGGCATTTCCTAAGGAATGTTTGAGGCCTTCGTAATTTTTAGAGAAGGTTCTTTCGGTTTTGGACGGGATGGTTTGGAAATACAAAGATCGTAGGATCTCCTAGTTATTTTTCAGGAAAGTTTGATTGTTCCGAGTTTGAGAGTATTGCTTCCGATATTTCTGCATTTGAATCGTTTTTGAATTGATTCTTCTGAGTGAGTTCCCACATTTCTTCGATTTTTTTAAAAATCATATATATCGAAATATAATAAGCGACATTGTTTTGATGAAATTGTCACTCCTTTTTATTCACATTTGTTGACTTGTAGACTTTGTATTTTTTAGCATTCCATCCGAGGGTGGATTTGGTCAATTTTTTGCAAAATTTGAAACAGAGGATTCGAGGCGATTTAGGGTTTCGCCTTGTTTTTGCATTTCTTTGCACCGTTTCTTTTTCTTGGAACCAAACCGAAGAGAAGAAAAAAAACGGATATCTTCCTTTGGAAAAGGCCTCCTTTGAATACGAATGGGAAACCGCATTTTCAAATGCGGAGGCGGGAGAAGCGATTCCGTTTTTGGTCGATTCCGATTCTTTTTCCAAGTCGGTTTCAATCTCTTTGGATGGAGCCGAGTCTTCGTTCGGGATTTTGGAGAAAACGGATTCCGTTTTTAATTATGTTTTCGAAAATCACCGACTCACGTTTCAATTTGAAACTTTCCTCAATACGATTTGGGATAAATCCGCATTTTTGACAAATATTCAAACCGTTTCGAAGTCGCTTTCTTTATCGGAGATGCGTTCAAGCGGACAAGTTCCGAACGGGGAAGGTTTCGGATTTTACGATAACCGCGCCGTCGCAGGTTCGTCCAGAATTTCGGAAAGAGTGGACTTTAAGCCCGATGTGTCGGCGAATTCCAAAACACATTCTATTTTTCTTATGTATTTGGGTCGCTTGTCCTCTGTTGCGCCGCCGTTACAACCCCAACGCGCCTTGATTCGATACAAACTCTCCCGTTACCTCGCTCTGTTATTTCATTTTCCTCCGAATTTTGATTTAGGATCCGTATGACGATGATGCTCGACTTTTTTTCCTTTTTTTTCCGCAAATCGAAAACCAAAACCTCTTTTACCGCCGCTACTTCGCCGACTTTTTCGTGTGAGTTCCCACACAAAAGTTTCGAGAAGTTTTCTCCGTTAGAGTTCCCGCAATTGGGATCACCGAATTCGATTCGGTCGGAAGAATCGAGAAACGCGACTGTTGCGAACGGCCCTTTGTTTCACGCTTCTCCTGCGAATGTAATAGATCCTACAAATTTAGATGTTTCCGGTGTCGGAAACGAACGTTTTCTTTTTCAAAATAACAACGCTAATGCCCCGGAATGGAATATGCCGCCAGAAACAAATTTTTCTCAAACTTTCGAATCAGATTTTTCGTTGGAAGAATTCCCGTCGGAATTCCGCCGCACGACGTGGTTGCAAAAAGGAATTCGTTTTTTGCCTACGTTCTTTTTCCGAAGAGAGGATGTGGACTTGGGTGTGAGTTCCCACAATTTTGATTCGAAGAAGTCGAGACAAACGTTCGTTGGTGTGAGTTCCCACGCCAATCACGGACAAGTTCGGGTTCGGAAACGTAAGAGTTCCCACACGAAAACGAATTTTTTGGGAGAACGAGAATCGATCTGGTCGGCCGTCACGTTGTTGAACGGTTTGGAACTTTTTTTCGGTAGAATCCGAGTCGCAACTTGGACGACTTCCGCAGTTCCGACCACAATCGCTGCGTCCTTTACACGCTGGATCGTGCGGAATGCGGGAACTCCCGCTTTGGCTTTCTCTACTTCCGATTTCTCGATTTCGAGTAGTAATTCCGACAAAGAATATTCGGCGAGAATTGAGTTGCCAAAAGACGCAAGGACGAACACGGGGTCCGGGGCTTCGGGAACGGACGATTTTCCCCGGAGAGGGGGTGGCAAAAGACGCGGTTTGCGGCTTTTGCCAGGGGGAGACGTCCCCCACCTAACGAGTGCTTGGTGGACGAGAACCGTCGCCCTTCCGATGCTTTTGGTTTTTCTTTTCGACTTCGTTTTTTTGCCGGTGTGGGATACGCAGGGTCTTTTTGCGGATCCGTTCGACGCGTCGTTTGAGGAGCGCAACAAGGCTCGCGGGCGTTTGGAATCGTATTACAACGCTGCGGAAAAGGCGACGGACGAAACGCAGTGGCAATCGGTGATCGACAGCGGGAAGCGGATTCTCGGCGCGGAATGGGAAGCCAACGCGAACGTGGAGATCGAAAAGGAATTAAAAAATTTCACGGGCACGTCGGCGGCCAAACAAGAGGAACGTCTTCAACTGCAAGCGCAAAAGGCAGTGGCTTCGAGCAACTGGGAAGCGCAACTTTCTCAGGAGATACTTGAAAAACGCGGAACCTGGAAGGCGAACAAAAGAAAACAGGACTTCGAATCGTATTTCACTTCGGAGAAAAAAAAGGAGATCCGTGTCGCTCTTGAGAATCTGGTGAAGGCGGCCAACGACGCGAAGAACGCGGTGTCGGTTGACGCGGAGGCGAGCGCGAAACTTGCGGCTTGGGACAACACGATCAACACCGGTCTTTTGGGTCCTGGCGGCGTGCGCGCCCTCTGGGAAGACCATATCGCTTCGATCAAAACGAGCATTCTGGGAACGGCGGCGGCTTTGACGGGTGCGGAAAAAACGGAGTTCGAAAAGACGTTAGGCGAAATCGAGGTTTATTACAAAAATTATTTCTCCCTCGAAGAGAACGGGGTTAAACTTCCCGCAAGACAGGGACTGGTGAAAAGCCTGAACACCGAATCGGACATCGCGATCGCCCAGGAAACGGATCCGACGAAACTCACCGAACTTTTGATCGAAAAGACGAAACAACAATTGGATCCTTCGACCGGAATTCTTTTGAACCAACTGGATCAGATCGGCAACGCGCCGACGAGTTTCGACGATATCACGGGTGCGACCACGCAGGAGAAGGTGCTTCAAGCGCTTCAGAACGGTCAAAAACTCTGGGACGAAGCGATCGAACAACTGGTGGTGAAAAAACTCCAATACGACCGCCAAGCCGAGGACAAACGGATCCGCAACGAAGAACAATGGTCGAAGGCGTATTACGCCCTTTTGGACGCGCAATCCAAATGGACCAAGGACGTGAACAAACAGATCGAAGACGGTCTGAAAAAATGGGACGATTCCGAGGCGAAACTCAAGACGAACAAGGAAAAAGCATTACAAGAACTGAATACGTATCTCACCACGAGCCAGGAACAATACATGGCTCACGTCACCGGTCTGCAAGGGATGATTCTGGGCAGCGCGGACACGGTGAAATCGATCGTTTCCAACATCAACTGGTATCAGGAGATGATCAACAAGGAGAATTCGAAAACCACCACCAAGGACACGGTCCTCATCAATACATACACGACTGAGATGAACAAGTGGAAGGCGCTCGAAACGCAGTTTAGAAAGAGCGTCGCGAATATCCAAAACAAAATCCACGACGAGGACATCCTCGGCAACAACGGAGGAGGGGGAATCTTGGACGACAACGGGAATCCCTCCGATCCGTATCTGTATTCGAGCGCGGAGTTCGAATACAGGCTCGCCAAAGCGGAGTTAGACGAACTGGAGAAGAAGAAAAACCGCGCACAAGCTGTGTTGGACCTCGCCGAACAAAACGTGGCGACGGTGAACCAAACCGCACTGGAAGCGGAACTCGCGACGGCTAAGGCGGCGTATGAAGCGCAACAACAGACGTATTTGACCATGCTCCAGGCGCTCAACGGCAACACTCCTCCCGTGACCGGAACGACCGGTATGGACGGCAATTCCGGAAGCAACACGAGTACTCCGAGCGTTCCCCCTCCCGCGTCCACACAACTTTCCCAATTGGAGGCGGCTAAAAAAGCGGCTCAGGACAAACAAAAGGAATTGGAACTGGCGCAGAACGAAATGGAACAGGCGCGTAAACGTTTCGACGAGGCGAAACAACTTCAGATTCTTTTGAACAACGCAAGTCCGGAATATCTGGGAGATCCGGGCAACGTGAGCACGGACGGCACGTATGACCCGAACAATCCGAACAAGGGAATCAAATACGAAATCTTTCAAGCGGATCAACAGATCGCACAGGCTAAGATCAAATTGAAGGACAACGAGAAGGTATTCTTCTCGAAAAACTACAACCAGACGAACGCAAAACGAAGCGAACTGTTTTTCGGAGACATCTGGAACCGGGTCCAGTCTTTTGAAACTTCCAAAGAGAAGTTGAGTATATTAGAAAATGCTCTTTTTGATTCGAGCCATCCGGAATGGACGGTTCTCGACAAGGTGACGGAACTCCTCAAACCGGAGAACACGGTTCTTGTGAGCGTTCTCGGGAATGCGGGCGCGACCCAGATCAAGGCGCAACTCCAAAGTCTAAAGGACGTTCTGCTTCAAACGATCCAAGATCCGGAAAAACCGGCGAGCGCTCCCGCGGGTCCGGAAAAGACGAAACTTTCCTGGAGCGTGGAGAAGTTCGGCGCGAGTTTGGATCCGGTTTTGGCGAAGGCGGACGCGCTTTCGCTGAACTTCGAGGCGTCGGACAAGACGCTTTTCACGGAATATTCGACTCGGATCGGGACGATCGATTCGTTTTTGTCGGGTTTTGCGACGACCTACAACCTTAACGGCAGTTATCTTGAACTGACCAACTACAAACTCTGGAAGGACGGTCTTTCCACCGCTCTTTCTAAATGGGACGCATCCTCTTCTTCATTTAACGCGTCTAAGGCGGAATTCGCGACGGCTCTTGCGGCTTACAAAACATACGCCTCGGCGCATCCGGGCACCCAGGACAGCGTGGAATTTCAAGGCGAGGTGCAAAAACTCACGACCGCGTTCGGTAAATTCCAAGACAAAACCTCCGAATTGGAGCAGTATTGGGACGACCTTTCCACAAGAACCCAACATCTCCGTTTGGAGACGTTGGACCGTCTGCAAAGGGCGAAGGCGTTGGTGGATATGTCCACGCTCGACACTTCGACGCGCACTTCGTTAAAAAATCAGATCGGGTCGTTTAACACGAGTTTTACGAAAAAGGACGCGACGGGTAAGGATATTCCGGACGACGTAACCGCGTTTTTGACCTCCACCACGACCTCGTTCGTCCAGAACGCAAACGCGTTCGGTGAATACGCGAACCGTTATTCCGGTTACAGACAGGCGGTGGACGAGAAGTCGGCCGCTCTGGGAGGTTTGACCGGTATTCTTTCTCAACTTGTGGAAGGCCAAAGGGCGAGCGTGACCGCGCAAAAAGCGCAGCTCGGTTTTTTACTCGATGAGGACGGGGATATCGAAAGTCTTCAAGAGACGGTGAACAGCATCGAACTGACCGCGAAGATCGAGGCGTCGAAACTGGACCACCGGGTGGCGGAGATTCTGAAATCCAAACTGGGGAATTTGAGCTCTGACAAATCGCTTCGCAAATTCGATCCGTTGTATCTTTCGATGACGGACGAGTTGAATCTGCTGTATTCGAGTTTTTCGGGTTCGGCGGACGATATCCTGGAATTGAAGGCGTTTCAAATCGCGCTTTCGTATATTAAAAATAATGCAAGTGTTTTGCAGGCTTCGTTTGCGGACGACGCGGAATATTCCAAACTCAAAGAGGATCTGAACAAAACCGCGGACAGGACCGAGGCCACTCGGGATTGGTATGTGAACGACCACGGTTACTTGAGCGAATCGGACCGGATCGTTTCAGAATGTCGGACGATCCGGAGGACAGAAGGAAGGTTTCGGAATACTTCAGCTTCGGGAGCACGTTCGTGTTTGGGAACGCGACGTTGCAGTCGAGTTCCACGTTGCTCGGTCTTGCGGGCGGTATGAGGGTTTTTTCGGAGAACGTGAAGTCGGGCGCGATCCTTTCCGGACTCAGGGACGATTATTTTTCCGCACAGGAAGAAAGCGCTTCGGGTCTTTTTCAGGAGCTTGTTTCCGCGGCGGGTATCGGGGATTACAAGGCGATTGATTTTTACAACGATTCGGTTCGTAGCGCTCCGGGCGTGGACGAGTTGGATACGGTGAAGATCGCGGAGAAAAAGGCGCAGCTTGCCGCTTTGGTTGCCAGTTTGACCAAACCGGAGGACAAGTTGAACGCGCTCCTCGGGGCTTCCTCCCAACTCGGAAATATTTTCGGTACTTTGTCGGGTGCGAACGTGAAGAAGGATCTTCTTGCGTGGAAGGCGGAGATCGAACAGGCGAAGAGTCTGTTTTCGAATTTGGACGCTACGATGCTCGGTTCTTTGCAGTCTTTTTCTTCGAAGTTCGATGATCTATTAAATTTCTTTAATACACCTTCCAGGACGCAGATGGGCGCGTATGCAGCGGGTCTTTTGGCTCCTTGGAATTCGCTCCTCAACCAGACGGATTCGAACAGTCCGATCTTTGAAAGCGCTCCGGATCAGGACGGAAATCCTGTGGACTCGGTGGCGTGGTCTCCGACCTACAAGGACGTGAACGGCAAGTTGCCTTGGGAAGCGGGTTATGACGCGCTTCATTTGAACGTTACGGGTTACAACAAGACGTTGTCGGATTTGGACCTGGGCGTTTTGACTTCGAAGAAAAATTCGTTCGAGACCGAACTTGCGAAGTGGGAC
>NZ_NPEF01000449.1 GCF_002811955.1 Leptospira ellisii | reverse complement strand
ATTGGGAATCGGGTTTGGTTTTACAACCGGCAATCGAGAGCAAAAAGGGGAGTAGGAGAAAACGGATGCGAACCGCCGCGGACATATCAGGATGAAAACGCGGGTCTACGTTTCGGTCAAGAGATATCGAATTTCGGAGCGAGACGAAACGTAGGGGATTTCACCCTACGAAACGGATCGGAATACCGGAAGATATATTACGAAATTTGAATTTACTCCCGATAGACGAGCTTATAACTTTTCGGCGTTCCGGGAGGAGGGTTCTCGATTTCGGAGAATTTCAGATTCCGGTCGACGACCCTTTCGAATACGGATTGTGTCACCAAAATCTCTCCCGCCTCGGCGGTGTCCTCTCCGAGTTTGCTTGCGGTGTTCACTTCCGAACCGTAAACGTCCGAATCTCCGATCTTCAACACCTTTCCGAAACCGAGTCCGACGCAGAGGAGCACTTTTTCCTCGGGTATCTTATCCGCGTTGTAGGAGATCAGTTCCTGCTGCATTCGGATCGCCGCGTCGATTCCCTTGCTTACGTTTCGGAAGATGACCAAAAAACTGTCCCCCTCCGATTTTAAAAGGATTCCGTCGTTCTCTTCGATGACGGGAATCAGGATCCGCTCCGATTCGTGTATGGTTTGTAGGAAGTGGATGATGCCGAACTTTTCCACGCCTCTGGAAAAACCGGAAAGGTCCGTGAACATCACACACCATTCCTCTCCGAAAAGATCCCAGATTCTTTGATCGACATTGGATTTGTCCGCTCCCGGTTTGAGTCTTTCCCGGATCAATTTTTCCAATCTGTCTTCGGAAGCCCCGGTTCCGATGGTTCTGCGAAACGACATGAAAATACCTCTTCGTTGGATGCGAGTTTTTAGGACGAATTTTCCTTTCGGGAGAATCCGAAGTTTTAGGAAAGAATTTCTTTCTGTCAACGGGAATCTTACGAAAGGGTTTTCTAAGAGAAAGGAGGAAGTCCGCGTTTTTACGAACTTCGTATCTTTGCGAAATTTGCTTCCGCTGGATTCCTTTTGTGAGTAAAATGGCGATTTTTTGCGTCATGAACGGAAGTTTTATTGTTATATTGGAATAAATTCTTTTATATGAGATAAAATTCTTGCTAAGAATGAGAATTCCTTTCTTTTGACGGATGATGGGTTCGGCTCAAAAACGGGATTTCCCCAAATCGAAAACGGGTCAAATTTCCCTTTTCGGTTTAACTTGTATGGCGATCGGTCTTACGATTGGAGGAGGCGTTTTCGTCCTATCCGGAATCGTGGGGACTTCGACGGGACGTTATCTGCCATTCCTATATGCGTTAGCCGCCATTCCCATGTTTCTCGCGATAGTTCCGGTGGCCGCGTTAGGCGCCGTTTTGCCCGCGAACGGCGGAAATTATTTTTATCCGAGTCGTCTTCTTTCTCCCTGGATCGCGTTTACTGCGATCTGGTTTTTTATCGTCACCGCCTGTCTCGGACAAATGCCGTTGTTCTGTTTCGCGACCGCCGATCTTTTGGTTTCCTTTACCGGGTTTTCGAAGACGATGTTTTTGGGAAGGACCGCAGAACCCGAGGAAAGATAACCCGTCGAGGCGAACGCGACCCCTG
>NZ_NPEF01000448.1 GCF_002811955.1 Leptospira ellisii | reverse complement strand
ATCATCACGGATCGTTTGGAAGTGACGTCCGATTCGTCCTCTTCGTCGTAGGAGGAATAAAAATACGGAGTATAAGCCTCGAATTCCCCGGCGCAGGTGTCGATCCGTTTGAACACGGGAAGGATCTTTTTCGACTCCAGCGCGGATTCGATCTCGTCCTCCGTCTTTTTCAGAAGGTTCTGGATTTCGGTCTTCTTCAGATCGACGCGCAGGGAGGAATCGAGAAGATCCAGGATCTGCTTTTTATTTTTTAGGAACGCCAATTGACGGTTGGAAAATCCGGCGCGTTTCATTTTGGGAAGAATGGAATCCCCCGCCGACTCGTATTCCTTTTCGAGTTTGAGAAGATCCTCCATCTGCCAGAGAAACCATCTGTCCACCTTACAAAGCTCGTGGATCCGATCCACGGTATAACCTTCGTCGAACGCGAGTTTGACGTAGAAAATCCGCTTGTCGTTCGGACGTTTCAGGAAGGAATCGATCCACTCCTTTCTTTGACCCGGGTTTAAACTTCTGGAATATAATAATTCTTGAAAATATCCGTCGGAACCGAACCCGTATCTGTCGATTTCGAGGGAGCGGAGCGCCTTCTGGAAACTCTCCTTGAACGTCCTTCCGATCGCCATCGCCTCGCCTACGGCCTTCATCTGAACGCCGAGCGTGTCGTCCGTGCCGGGAAATTTTTCGAACGCGAAACGCGGAACCTTGGTGACGACGTAATCGATGGAAGGTTCGAAGGAAGCGGGTGTGACCCGAGTGATGTCGTTTTTAATTTCGTCTAACGTATAACCTACGGAAAGAAGCGCGGCTATTTTCGCGATCGGAAATCCGGTCGCTTTGGACGCAAGCGCCGAGGAACGGGAAACCCTGGGGTTCATTTCGATGACGATCACGTCCCCGTTTGCGGGATTCACCGCAAACTGAATGTTCGATCCCCCGGTTTCCACCCCGATTTCGCGAATGATCGCGATGGACATGTCGCGCAGATTCTGGTATTCCTTATCCGAAAGGGTCTGCTGCGGAGCGACGGTGATGGAGTCCCCCGTATGAACTCCCATAGGATCTATGTTTTCGATGGAACAGATGATGACCACGTTGTCGGCGGAATCCTTCATCACTTCGAGTTCGAATTCCTTCCAGCCTAAAACGGATTCCTCCAAAAGAACCTGGCTGATCGGAGACGCCTTAAGACCTTTGGAAACCACCTCTTCAAAGGTCTCCTCCGTGTATGCGATTCCGCCGCCGGTTCCTCCGAGAGTGAACGCGGGACGTACGATCAGTGGCAAACCCAGTCTTTTTTTGATTTCCGCGGCGTCTTTGAGATTGTTCGCAAGACCGGATGCGGGAACTCTTACGCCGATCTTTTCCATCGCCTTTTTGAACAGTTCCCGGTCTTCCGCCTTTTTGATGGCATCCACTTTGGCGCCGATCAGTTCCACGTTGAATTTTTCGAGAAGCCCGGCGTTGTTACAGGCCAACGCCAAATTGAGGGCGGTTTGACCTCCCACCGTGGGAAGGATCGCGTCCGGTTTTTCCTTTTCGAGAATTTTCTGGACCACTTGGACCGTCATCGGTTCGACGTAGGTCGCGTCGGCCAGATCCGGATCGGTCA
>NZ_NPEF01000447.1 GCF_002811955.1 Leptospira ellisii | reverse complement strand
AACGTTTTTGTATCCGAAACCGTTCAACAGTTCTTTCATGGATTTACCGCCGGTTCCGTGTAACGGCGAATAGACGACTTTCAACGAGGTCCTGTCTTTCGGTTTTAACGCTTTGGATAAAATTCCGGACCGGGTCAGTTCCTTTTTGTAGGAGGCGAAACAATCCCTTCCGGCCGTTTTTACCGCCTTTTTGTAGAGCGGATCCTTGGGAGAAAGAAGGGGAATTTTCTTCCAATCCTCGATCGATTCTATTTTTGCGATGATCTTTTTGTCGTCCGGCGGAACCAATTGTCCTCCGTCGGAAAGATAGGCCTTAAATCCGTTGTAATCCGGAGGATTATGAGAGGCGGTGATCACCACCCCTCCGGAAGCTTTGTAATAACGGACCGCATAGGACAAAAGCGGGGTCGGGGTCACTTCCGAAAAAAGCACGACTTGAACTCCCAAGGAAGCGGCCACTCCCGCGGTGACTTCGGCGAATTCCTTGGATCTTCTTCTCGAATCGTAGGCGATTACGATCTTCGCCTTTTTATTTTTTTGTGCGAGATAACTTACGAAACCCAACGCGGCTCGACCCACGGTGAATTCGTTCATTCTACCGATTCCGTTTCCGAGTTTTCCCCGCATTCCTCCGGTTCCGAATTCCAGAGGAATCGAGAACGCTTCGACTTCCAGATTGGATTCCCCCTTTTGAAATCGTTCCAAGGCGGTTGCCGCTTCTTTGCGAACGGATGTGGGAAAGGGTTCCTGGGTCCAGGAGCGGATTAAGGATTCTGGATGACTCATGTTATAAACGATTCCGAGATTTTTTTAAGAGGATTAAATTCATAAAAATCGGGTTTCTCTGAGGTTCAACACTAATTTTGGCCGATCCTAAAAGTATGGAATCATACGAATTCAACCAGGACGAAAACAGGGAGTTTTTATCTCTCAGCCGAGTTTTACGATCCGCTTCTCTTTCCTTTTTCTGTTTAGCCGGGGTTTGTTTTTTTTCGGCGTTTATGGCCGGGGATTTCGGAAAGCTGTTTTGGTATGCGGTTCCCGGGGTTTTGTTTTTTTTGGCAGGAATCTGGAGTTTTAGCGCGGGTATCTCCTTTAAACGGATTACGGATACGAAAGGAGAGGACCTGGACTATCTGCGGATCGGGCTCAGAAGTTTACGCATCCATTTTTGGATCCAAATCGCGTTCGGATTTTTTGCGGTATTATTTTTACTCGGAGGCGCGTTCGTCACTTTGTTATCCTGATGGAGCCGAGGGAATTTTATATCGAGGACCGTCTCGAGCGATATCGCACCACTGCCCCCTGTAATTTGGGCGAAAGCGGAATCCGAAATCTGACCTACGGAGAATTGTTGCGGCGTTTGGAAATTTCTTCCGAGGAATTGAACGCTATTTCCCTGGAGGATTCCCCCAATCGAGGGGACGCCGTATTACGCGAGGAGATCGCGAAGTTGTATCCCGGAATCCGACCGGAAGAGGTTTTGACGACGACCGGAACGGGAGAAGCGCTTTATATTCTTTTTCAACTTCTTTGCGATCGCGGAAGTTCCGTGTCGTATTTTTCTCCCGCCTTCCAGGCGTTATACGAAATTCCCAAGTTGTGCGGGGCTCGTTTG
>NZ_NPEF01000446.1 GCF_002811955.1 Leptospira ellisii | reverse complement strand
GAGCTCCCGCGACCACGACGGGAAACGGTTTTGTCGCGCTTTCTTTGGGAGTTTTCGGAGTTCCGACCTTGGATTTATCCTCTTCGTCCGCGAATTCGATTTTGATCGGTGAAAATACGAATGATCAATTCGGAAATTTCATTTCCCGCGGAGATCCGAACGGGGACGGATACGAAGACGTTTTTATCGGCGCCTACGGTTATCCGGCCGCAACCAATCAGGGAAAGTTGTACGGATTTACGGGAGGTCCTACCGGAATCCTCGGTTCCGCAGCGTCCTCGGCTCCGATGGTTTTAACGGGAGAAGCCGGCGCTTCACAATTCGGCTATTCGACCGCGTTTCAAAACGATCCATTGCGGGGAAGGAATCTTGGAAACGTTTCGATCTTCTTTCGAATTTTAACGGAGTAATTTCAAACTTTTTATTAATTTTAAATTGACGCCAACGATCGGTACGAGAACCTGGCTTCAAGATTCCCGGTGACTATAGAGAGAGGGCCACACCCGTTCCCATCCCGAACACGGAAGTTAAGCCTCTCATCGCTGATGGTACTGTGTGGTTCGCTGCATGGGAGAGTAGGACGTTGCCGGGTTTTCTTTTTTTAGGACAGAAAATCGATTCTGACGATTTTCCTCCGGTCGTTCGGGCCTTCCCAGGGTCTCCCTGAAACTTTCTCAAGAATAGAAAAACCCGATTCCGACAAATTCGCATACATCCGGAATGTGAAATGGTTGACTTAGACTATTTTCAGAAAGCTCCTGTCAGAAAGAGATTTGAATTCTTTCTTTAGGAAAGATAACGCAATCATTAACGCCAATCAGGGATAATTATGAAAAGAAATTACCAGCCCAGCCGAGTTAAAAGAGCGAGAACGCACGGATTTCGCACGAGAATGGCTACTGCCGGGGGAAGAAAGGTTCTTTCCCGCAGAAGAAAAAAGGGCAGATACAAACTGACTGTTTCCGACGAAAAACTCGGTAAAAAATACTAAGAATTAAGTCATCGAAGAGACGTTAAAATCCAGGAAGGAGATCCAATCTCTTTTTAAGGCTGGAAAAAGAGTCTCCCGCTTCCCGATCGTTCTAGTATATCTTCCCAATTCCTTATCGAAGAACCGCTATCTTTATTGTCCCGAACGAGCGATAAAGACCGCGGTTCAAAGAAATCGGATCAAAAGGAAACTGAGAGCGGTCATACATGAGGAAGAGAAGAACTTTCTAAAAGGCTTCGATATAGCGATATTAGCCAAAAAAGAAATGTTGGATCTCAAGCACGGGGAACTGGTTAAGATTCTGGTCTCTCTGATCCACCGAATCCAATGAACCGACTTGCAATCAAACTGATTCAGCTTTACAAACGGCTAATCTCCCCTTTGCTTCCCCCCGCCTGTCGGTTTACCCCCACTTGTTCCGAATATGCAGCGCAAGCGTTTCAAGAATACGGATTCTTCCGCGCTTTGCAACTGAGCGTTTGGAGAATTCTGCGGTGTAATCCGCTTTCCAAAGGGTTTGAAGATCCCTTACCACCGAACTTAAAAAGGATGAATCCAAGGTCGGAACTCCGAAAACTCCCAAAGAAAGCGCGACAAAACCGTTTCCCGTCGTGGTCGCGGGAGCTC
>NZ_NPEF01000445.1 GCF_002811955.1 Leptospira ellisii | reverse complement strand
ATCTCAATCAATTTCTGGAACGCAGCGTCATTCCGATCATACAACAACTGATCACGCAGGTGGAAACCGTAGCCGGGATCCAAAAACGGAACGAATACATCGAATCCCTCAACGGGGCGCTTCCCGTTCTGGAACGTTATGTGTTGTTTCGAACGATCCGGGATCGCAAGGAATTATATGATAAATTTATAAAATTCATTCCGGAATATTCGGGCCGGAACCTTTCTCAGTCGGCCCTCCATTGGCTTCGTTCCGTTCTGGGAGAGGGAGTAGTTCTGTTGGGAATGAGACGCGAGGAATACGTGAACGATGCGGCCGCTTCCTTTCTCGTTCCCGCGGTCGAACCGGAGAAACTAAACGCGGCGGAATTCCCTTGAAATTCGATCCGGAAATCGTGGCCCTTTTCGAAACGATCACCGCCGCCTCAGACGCGGAGTCGACCGCGGACTTCGCTTATCAAAACGCGGAACGACTTTTTCGTTCGGGCAAATATTTAGAGGCGCACGAGGTTTTGGAATTCCAGTGGAAAAAGGAGTCCGGCGAAAGGAAGACGTTCTTTCAGGGAATCATACAACTTTCCGTCTCACTTCACAAAATTTTCGTCAAACCGAACGGCCGCGGTTCCCGGATGCAAGCCGAACGTTCCCGCGAGAAACTGGAGTCCTTGTATCGTTCGGAGGCTCTGAGCGAATTCGGCAAAAAGGAGACGGAATCGTTGCTCGGGGAATTGGATTCCATACTCGGACTTTTCGAGGGGGACGAAGTCGTTCCGGAAAAACTTTCTGCTTTCTCGATTCCGCGCATCCCCCAGGATTGGCGTCGATTATTCAAGGTGTCGGATAACGTATGAGCGGAATCGAAAGCGGCTTTTTTCAATCGGGCGGTTATAATCTTTCCTACAAGATCCACAAAAACGGAAAAGACCGGGCGCTTCTTTTGTTCCACGGATTTCAGGACGCGTCGGATACGTTTTTGTATCAGTTTCCTTTCCTATCCGAACATTTCGACCTCTATCGTTTCGATTACAGAGGTCATGGGGATTCCGAATGGCTTCGGGAAGGACACTACAATTTCATCCAAACCCTGGCCGACGTAAAGACCTTCGTTTCCCTTTTTTTGCCGGAACGGTTTCACATTCTCGGTCATTCGATGGGCGGGGGGATCGGAGCACGTTTCGCCGGAATCTATCCGGAAAGAATCCTGAGCATCGTCTGTCTCGAAGGATTCATGTCCATCCAATCCCCCGAAAACGAAAAAAAACGTCTGAAGGCTTGGCTCGACACCTTGGACAACAACGTGGTAGGCACCAAAGACAGAAAGAACAAAACCTTCCGCAATTTGGAGGAGGTCGTTTCCCGTCTGAAGCCGGTTTATCCCAGATTGGAAACCGGCAAAATCGAGGACATGGCGCGTTATCTCACGAAAAACACCGATTCCGGATTCCAATGGAAAAACGACCCCCTTTACAAACGGGGATTCCC
>NZ_NPEF01000444.1 GCF_002811955.1 Leptospira ellisii | reverse complement strand
AGGCGGAGAAGAACGCTCGAAAACAACAAACCGTTCCGAACAAAGACGAAAAAATTCCGGCGCCTTCCTCTTCCAAGGAAGCGATAGACCCGACGAGCGGCAAGTTGTTGGAGCGGGTGCTTGATATTCTCGACGATTACTGGTCCAGCAGACAATATCCGGACCGCAACATTCTCCTATACGAAATGGAAGGGGAGATCAACGAAGAGAACCTCGTCAATTTTCTCAAGAAATTCGGAAAGAGCGATATCTTTTCGTTCATGGTCCGCAACCAGGAGGAACGATACACGTTCCCGATTTTGGTCTCGAAACGTTATCTCAAAAAACACGGAAGAGATCTGATGGAAAAGGCCTCGACCATCATCGAGGAGCAGAAGGGCGCCAGTATGCCCGATCAGGATCTGTTTGACTTCTGCATATCTCTCGACGATTTTCTGAAGAAAACTCTGCCTAAAATCTGATTCCAGATTGTCCTAAGCCCCGCGCTTCCGAATAAAGGTATTAGGATGAAGAGCGAACCCTCCGTATTTAGAAAGACAAAAATCATTTGCACCATCGGACCCGCGACCGCGGATAAAAAGATGATTCAAGCATTAGCGGAAGCGGGGATGAACGTGGCGCGTCTCAACATGTCCCACGGAAACCACGACTTCCACAGAAGTATCATCCGCAATATCAAGGCGCTCAACAAGGACGTGCTCAAGGCTCCGATCGCGATTCTGCTCGATACGCAGGGACCGGAAATCCGTACGGGGGATCTGCAGGTGGATCATCTCGATCTGAAGGTGGGGGAAACGTTCACGTTTCATATCATTCCCGGAGAGGAATCCGAGGAACAATCCGTTTTCGTAAATTACAAAGATATCGTAAAGGATCTGAAAGTGGGAGATCCGGTCACCGTGGACAACGGTTTGATCAACCTCGTCGTCGAGGAGATCAACGACTCCGCGCTCAAGTGTAAGGTATTGGACGGAGGAAAACTAGGTTCGAGGAAACACATCAATCTGCCGGGGATCCGGGTCAACCTACCTTCGATCACGCCCAAGGATCACAAGGACATACTTTTCGGATTGGAAGAAGACGTTGATTTTATCGCGTTGTCCTTCGTCCGATCGGTTGAAGACGTCAATCAACTCAAACAAATCATAGAAGAGAACGAAGGTCACGCGCAGATCATCGCCAAAATCGAGGATCAGGAAGCCGTGCGGAACATGAAGGAGATCGTAAACGCCGCCGACGGAGTGATGGTTGCGCGGGGGGATCTCGGGGTGGAAGTTCCGATCGAAGAACTGCCGATTCTGCAGAGGGCCATCATCAAGGAATGCGCCCTTAAGGGGAAACGCGTCATCGTAGCGACCCACCTTCTGGAGTCTATGATCAATAATCCTTCCCCGACTAGGGCCGAGGTCACCGACGTCGCGAACGCCGTCTACGAGGAAGCGGACGCGATCATGTTGTCCGGAGAAACCGCAGCGGGCAAATTTCCGGTCCGATGCGTCGAGATGATGGACAAGATCGCACAACGTGTCGAAAGAACGGGCGGTGTGGATTACGTCCGCGAAAAAATCCCTCAGGACAAAAAGGAGCAGATGGCCAAGTCCGCTGCGGAACTTGCGGATTCCCTAAAGTGTCCGGCGAT
>NZ_NPEF01000443.1 GCF_002811955.1 Leptospira ellisii | reverse complement strand
TTTGAATCCCAAAATTTAAACTTTTCTTTCTTCGATTCTGGGATTCAATTATGCCGCGCCTTTTTTGAATTTTTCAGCTTCTTGAAAATGCTTCTCTTCTAAAAGGCGTTTGCCTTCTTCGTGCCCGCCGAATCCGGTTTCCTGAGAAGAAACCGAGAAGGAGGTTATCAAAAGAAGAGAGAAATAAAGGTGAAATTTGGGATTCATATTGTTTGTTACCTGTCGATCCGGATCACTTTGTGAGAATAACGCGCACGTGGCATTTTTTGGGATTCAAGGGACCAAGTGCTTGCAATCGGATTTTGAATCCCAATTGCATAAACCGAATCCGTCGGAATATTGAGAGCCGAAGCTCCACCGAAGACAAAAAGTTTTCTCGTTTCGTAGGAAGCCTGAACGCCTGGAAAATAAACGGAAGCCGGAAGAATCGGACCAATCGTGAACGCACCCGATCCGATTTGAAAAAAATCGGTTCGATTGGATGTAGTAATCGATCCAACGGGTTGTAAAGTCGAAGTTCCAGTCGATCCACCGATAATCGCGAACCATTCTGAATCGGTAGGGTAGGGATCAGAATTCAAAGGTTTCACACAAGCTGAACCCGCACCGTGACGTGCGAGATTGATAGCAGGCTCTCCCGCGCTCGAAGTTGAATTGATCGAGGGAACATACGCGTCCGACGTTGATTGAGCGGATCCGTCGTTCGTAAATCTTCCGCCCGTAAAAAGAATCGAACCGTTAAGGCCACACCCAGACATATCGACTCTTGAGAAGATGGCGGTCAAAGACGTATAACTTTGCCAGATGCCGGTCGGACCGATTCCGGGATAAAAACGAGAAACAGTATTTAGCACCGTCCCTGTTGTCATATCCGTAGTTGTTGTTCCCGCGATAATAAAAATTTCTTCACCAACGCTTGCGATAACGCCGCCTTGGTTTGCGGTTGGCATGTCGGCTAACGTCTTCCACTGATCTGTATATGGATCATAGACTTCCGTTTTTTTAGAAGCAACGTAAACACCGGCTTGTTTTTCCAATCCACCGATGATATAGATTTTTTCTTTGTGAGAAACTACATTTGCAAAAGCGCGAGGAGTGGGGACAGAAGTAACAGCGGGATACCAAGTCGAAGTTACAGGATCAAAAAAATCGATTTGAGAAACCGGATTTGCATCTGCACCGATCCCTCCGACAACCCAAAGCCCGCGCGTTCGGTTCGGGAAATCACTGACCCAAGTTTTGAAAACAAGAGGAACACCTTGTATGTTTTCGATCGAATTCGAACAAAATACGTATGCGATGTAATCCGTATTCGATTCTAAGTTTTGAAGGGTCATGGAGTGAAGTTTAGAATTTTCTAAACTGGTTGCGACGGATTCGATTCCGCCTTTGCCATACACAACGGAGCCAGGTTGAGAAGAGGAACATTCCCAAGAGAGTGTAGCGGACCTTGGTCCAAGTTGAGAGACAAGCGCAAGTGTTACCTTTGCAGTCTCGGCGTCGTGAATCGAGGACAGCGGAGAATTTTGGCATCCGATGAAAATTAAAAAAGAAAGTAAGGATAGAAAAAAACGAATCATAACAAAAGCCCCCAAGAGACACGTAAGCCAGACCGACAAAGAGAATCGCCGGATTCAAAAG
>NZ_NPEF01000442.1 GCF_002811955.1 Leptospira ellisii | reverse complement strand
GATCCGTGGCCGCGTTGCCTCCGATCACGAGCGCGAAAAACAGGGGAGGAACGGCTCCCATAATCGGACCCAGATACGGTACCGAATTGGCAACGCCCAAAAACAATCCGAAGATGTAAAAATAAGGCAACCCGATCGCGTAAAATCCGACCGTCGATACGAGACAGATGATCGCTCCCTGGATCATAAGGCTTTTGAGATAGTTGGTCAGCTGTTCGTTGATCTTATACGTGACCATCAAAGCCATTTCGAAATAACGGTTCGGAATCAGCGAAATCAGATTCTTATACATTCCGTTTCCGTTTAACAGAAATAAAAACGCGAACAAGGGCGTGATGATCATGTATCCGATCAGCGTAGGAACGTAGGACACGAATCCTTTCATCTGTTCGTGCATCAGTTCCGCGATTTTTTTGATGAGGTCGTCGGGGCGGATCGTTTCGTTCCATCCCGCCGGGAATTCGTTGAACTGAAGATTGACCGTCACCGTGAGGTATTTGAATTTGGCGTCGTCCAGATCCTGCTTCCAGTTTTTCAACAGCGGGTTGAGCGTGGACACGATCGGCGGCGCGACCGAATTGATGAAAAGATAAATCGGAATCGAGATCAGCAGCATCAGGATCGCTATGGATAGGATGCGGGGAATTCCCAAACTTTCGAGATTGTTGATCGTTCCGTTGAACGCGTAAAAGATCAAAAGGGCCATCACGATGGGAACCGCGAGCAGCTGTAGTCCCCAAAGAGATACCACGATCGTGAAGACCACGATCAGAAAAAAACTGGTTCGTATGAAATATTCGGATAGTTCCCTTCTTTCAGAATCACGCATTCTTTTGTTTTCCTCTGAAATACGCCTTTTCCAAAAGTCCGTTCGTTCTGTGAAGTCGTTCCACGATAACTGTGGACAAGCTCATGAGAATCTCGATTCCGATCCTAGGTTTGGTTTCGATGATTTCCTTGAGGTCGGGTTGAAAAAAACCCAACAACGTGGTTCGTTCCAACGCGATCGCGCTTGCGGTTCTTCTTTCCTCCGTGAACAGGGAAAGTTCTCCGAAAAATGCGTGCGCGTCCAGATGTGCGAGGTCCAATTCGATTCCGTCACGTACGGACCGTATGACGACCGATCCTTCGTATACGAGATAGAATCCCGCTCCGACTTCTCCCTGGCGGAATACGGTTTCTCCTTCTTGATATTCGCGTATGTGGACCATCCTCGCGATTTCGATCAGGGTTCTCTTTTTCATTCTTCCGAAAACGGAGGTTTCACGGAGGAATTGTATGATCTCCTTGTTGTTCGCCTCTTTTCTGCGAAAGATCTTTTTCCAGATGGGCAGATCCAATGCCTTCAAGAATTTATTTCTCCTCTTCGAGTTTCATCGTAAAAATGAGAATGGTGAGTCCGATCGTTACGCAGGAATCGGCGAAGTTGAACGCGGGCCATCTCGAAAACAACAAAAAGTCAGGCCAGTCGAAATCGAGGAAGTCGACGACTCCGATGTATTCTCCGATACCGGGACTAAAACCCAGTCGGAATCCCGTGCCGGGGATTTTTACGAAAAACTTATCGAGAAAATTTCCGAACGCTCCCGCCATCACTAAATTCCATCCCCAAGGATTTCCGAGGTCGTGGTTTTTCCATCGATATCCGATCAAAAA
>NZ_NPEF01000441.1 GCF_002811955.1 Leptospira ellisii | reverse complement strand
CTGATTTCGACTAACGGAGGTCCATACGGGAGAATTTCCTTCCTTGGCCCGTTTGGAATATTCCACGGTTCCGTGATACAATTCGAGTGCTGCCAAAGCCGGGGCCTCGGGTTCCACAACCTTACGCAGATGAACCGGAACTTTCAACACCATTCCTTCTTTGATCAAAGAAGGGTTTTGAATCTGATTGTATTTCAAAAACTCCTTCCATTTTCCGGGATCGTTCAACACCTCTTTGGCGATCTTGGTTAAGGAATCGTTTTTTTTAACCTTATATTCCTCCAAAGTTTTGTCTTCCGCCGTCTGAGCGAAAAGCAAAGGAACACAAATCGTAAAACTGAAAAGTGAAACGAGAATATCGGTTTTTCGGAAATTCATTGTTTGGATCCTATTTTTAGGGAGAATTTATTGTCTGAAATTTGTTGCCAATTCGACGATTTCATTGAATTATAACTTGAATTTTTAGACGAGTGATTTATCTAATTTCAGTTCAAAGAGAGAGGAAATTCCGTGATTCAAAAATGGTTTCAGACCGCAGCTTTTTTTACCTTGATTTTGGCGGGAATATTGACCCCAGGCCGAGTTTTTTCGCAGATGAGCGACGCAGAAGCGGCGATTCAGGAGGCTTGCGGCCGTTTGGTGAACGAAGGACTCTATAAGAGCTGTAAGGCGGCCCCCGGATTCTCCGCGCATCAGGGATATTACAGTCAGTCCGCAAAAATCAAGTGCGAATGTATCAACAAAAAGGATAACAACAAAACGATCGTAACGATCACGTTAGGTCAGTATTACTAAACGGATCCCGTTTAGGTCGTGAAAAGAAAAAAGGCCCGATTTTCTTTCGGGCCTTTTCGTTTCTATTGGACGGGTTTTAGGAACTATCGAACGAAATTCTTCCGTTCGAATTTTTCTGATG
The DNA here is from genome assembly GCF_002811955.1 of Leptospira ellisii. Taxonomy (GTDB): domain Bacteria; phylum Spirochaetota; class Leptospiria; order Leptospirales; family Leptospiraceae; genus Leptospira; species Leptospira ellisii. The sequence continues at coordinate 748 of NZ_NPEF01000441.1, read as the reverse complement.
CCGCGTTCAATTCCTGCGCCGCTTTTTTTAAATCCCGATCGATGCGCCGCGACAGAGTTCTAAGTTCGGTCCGATCGATTTCGATTCCGTTTTTTTCGTTTTTACGCAATTCGACGAGTCGTTTGTAATCCGTTCCGATCGAATTTTCATAGATTTCCATTGCGGACAAACAGGCGTTTTTATACGAAGGATCTTCTTTAAAATCTCCTATGGATTCGACTTCTTCGATTGCGGTTTTTAATTTTTTCTCCCAGGATTTTCGGATCCGTTCCGCTAAAACGTAATCTTCTTTGGACAAGGCATCGTTCATCGGTTCCATATCCTCCGTGGAACGATTGATCGCGTCCATCATCCGATTGCCGTAAGTCAAAGCGTTGTCCGAATCGCAATGGAAGAAAAAAAAGAAGAGGAGAATCCTCAAACACGACAGCCACCAGATCTCTTTGTTTATTTTCATCAGAACCGTATATTTTTGATTCGATTCTCAAAGTTCAACCCATTCCCAATTTCGAATCTATTCAGTTATATTCCGACCGATTCAAAAATTCATCTCAATTCTATAATTTTATAAAACCATAATATAGAACTCAGCCAATATGAGTTGTTTGGGATCGATGAAGTAATGGACAAACCAAAGACCCTCAAAAGCCATCGAAGACTACAAAACAAAATATCGTACAACTTATCGTTAGCGCTCGGGATAGACATCCGAATTGGGGTAATTGATACATTCACTGGAAAAGTGTTG
>NZ_NPEF01000440.1:1302-1664 GCF_002811955.1 Leptospira ellisii | reverse complement strand
GCATGGAGCCGTGTGGAAGGTCCTAGATTCAAGATCAAAAAAAGGCCGTTGTCGCAGTGGCCTACCTTAGTTATGTCACCTAAGATTGATCTAGACATGAATCGGGTACTACTTAATTGTCAAGTAAAAAAAGAGACATAATTTATTATGTGGGCTTTATGATTTTAGAAAATCAACCTGCTTCAACTGCGACATATCCACAGGTTTTTGATCTTGTATCGTGGTGAACCTAGGAACCTAAGTCCAGGAACAATTTACCAGAAGCAAATTCGAGTACAAGAAATTTATTTTGGTTTTTTATTTTTTTGGTTAATTTTGCTCTTTTTTTTCTTAGGGGTGCTTTTTGGTTCTATGGCATTTAA
>NZ_NPEF01000440.1:0-1292 GCF_002811955.1 Leptospira ellisii | reverse complement strand
TAGGGTAGATCCTTCTGCCGTGCGTAACCAGTTATATGTCCGCAGCTCAGAAAAGGAAAACGAACGTGGGAAATGCGTGCGAGGAAGAAATATACTTACCAATTCCAAAAAAATTCAGCCGTGAAAAACGAATTAAAAAATCACAATTCTCTAATGCTTTACTAGTCCTCGGCGCAATTCGCAGTTTTGCCGGAAGGGGAGGGGTATGTTTCGCCCCAATCGGATTCGGACCAGACGACGAAGAGAATCCCAAAGTTAAAAAGGCGACTCTTTGTTCTAGATCCGGATTAACCAAAAACACAGTAGTTAAGTATAAAAAACTCTTATTCGAACTTGGATGGATTCACGTCAAAAGAGAAGGCGGAAAGTTAAACGATACCATAAGAGTATTTTGGTCTGCACAAATCTTTGAAAAGGATACCAATACTAATGTTTGCGATTCATCGGATAAAAACGATGAAAATAATACAGATTTGGGAGTCATTAATCCCAACGTTAACGAGGGTGATTCAACAATACCAGCCGTTAGCGTGGGACCTGAAGTACAATATCCTATAAATAAAAATGTACATATATTAGGAGAAGCGCAAACGATAGACATTGGAACAAACACAACCGAGATTGAAAACACTTGGAAAGATTTCTTAAAATGGTGCGAAAGATCAAGAATCTCATTTAATACACAGAATAACCTTCGATCCTTGAAAGTTAGCTTTGATGAAAATAAAATTCAAATCGCAAGCGTAACAACGAGATCTGCTCAAAATCTTATCAAAAAGTATTTCACGGAGAATCTAAGAGGAAAGTATTCACCTTGGTTCTATGGAGGAATCATAGAAGACTCGCAATTTAGGTCAGATTCACTTTTTGAAGAAACGAGACCAAAATCTGCATTCAAAGCTAAAAGAGAAGAACCGACTTTAGTTTCAGAAGACGAACTAAGTTCTTTTATCGAACAGCTAGAAAAATTCAAAAAAGGCGCGGCATAATTGAATCCCAGAATCGAAGAAAGAAAAGTTTAAATTTTGGGATTCAAAATAGAGAATCAGCTACGCTGTCTACGAAACTTCCAGGAGACAAACATACTGATAAAGAGTAAGGCTATAACAAAAACTTGCGATCCGAACAAAAGTTTCTCTTTGGACGTAAAGGGTTCTTCTTTTTGTTGTTCGTTGATAGAATTTAAGATTTGAATTAAAGTTCGTAACTGTACATTCAGTTCGTCTTCTGAAACTAAAGTCGGTTCTTCTCTTTTAGCTTTGAATGCAGATTTTGGTCTCGTTTCTTCAAAA
>NZ_NPEF01000044.1 GCF_002811955.1 Leptospira ellisii | reverse complement strand
TATCCCCTTCAGTTTTTGCTCTGGGTTTTTACCGATCGAGGATCCAGCGACGTTTTGGGAAGAATGGCGGAAGTGAGATAATAATCCCCGTCCTGTTTCTCCTTAAGCGCCTGGACTTCGTTTAACGTTTCCTGCAATTCCTGGGTTTTCTCCTCCACCTTTCTTTCGAGGGAAAGCTGGTGTTCCAGGATCTCCTTTTTCATACTTACGAAAACCTCTCCCATCTGGCCGAGTTCGTCGGTGCGATCCAAATCGATGATCGTGGTTTCGTCCTCCGCGGGATTTTTCATCGCGAAGTTGAGCGCTTTGACGGCGTTGATGATGTCCCTCGAAAAAAGATAGGATACGAGAAGAATTCCTATGAAGATGGATAAGGCCAAAAGTCCGCAATAGATCCAGAGATTCCGGGTCGTGGAATACAATTCGGTTTCGTCGATAAGAAGCACGAATTCCAAGGCGAGATCGGTCAATCCTTTGTTGGCGTAGGGGATCCGGGTCAGATAAAAGTGTTTTCCGGAAAAGGAGAATCGGGAGCCGTTTTTGAGCGCGGAAGGGTTTTTGTTTTTGAGATAACTCTCTATGATCGGTCCGGAAACGGAGATCCGTTTGTCCTTTTCATAAATCGCCATGTGAACGTCGGTCGAACCGGTGATGTTCTCCGTGAATTTCTGATCCACCACCTGTCCCACCAAAACGACGGATCCGTTCCGGAGAGGAGACGTTACGCGCAATCCCAAACCGCTGTGACCGAGTTCGAGCGTGGACGCGATTTTTCCCTTTAACGCCTCCTGTACGATCTTTTGTTTGGATTTATCGTCCCCGAAATCGGCCGGTCTGTGGAATCGATAGATCACTTTCCCGGAAGGGGAGATCACTTCGAAAATGGAAAGGTCGTACTGTTTCATAATTCCGGAAAAATAATCGCGTTGGGAATCCAGAATCGAACGGTTGTTCGAGCCCGACTCGAGGATCGAAATGGTTTTTGAATTCCTCTCCAATTCTTTGAGCATAAAACGGATCGTTTCCTCCTTATGCCGGAGTTCCTTTTGGAAATCCACGGATTTGTCGAAGGCTCTTTTATCCTGCGGTTCGTTTTTGACCCGGTCGATCATTTGGATGAAGGTGACGGCTAGGATCAAAACCAGGAACAACTGACTTGCGCTTAAGATTAAAAATATTTTTTGGCGGAAACTCATAATAAAAAGTGAATTATCACTTGAACCCATAGCAACGAACGTTAGTTTAGAAATCCACCGGTTTGGATATCGGAAATGTGAAAATCTCGTTACAGAAATAAAGGCTTTATGTCCCCAGAAGAGAAACGAATTCAAGAATTAGAAGATGAAAACAGGAAACTCAAACGACAGATAGAAAACACCTCCCAATCCCCTTATCTTAAAAAAGGGATGGCGAGCGTGCGTTATTACGCCCGGATCTTTCGGGAAGAGATCGTGGAAAACGAGATCCGGGGAAGGATCGACGAAAGTTTGGGCACCCTCTACGAAATCAAAAACTTCGTACACCGTTATTCGTCCTTGGCGGGTTTGGATCCGGATACGATCCGCATCATCGCGACCGAGGCCACGCAGAATATCGTCGAACACGGCCAGGGTAAATACGCCGAAATCGAATTAGAATTACATAATGAAGTCGTGAACCCCTTCTTTAAAATGTCCTTCAAACACGAAATGAAGCCGGGGATGAAATACACGCTTTCGCAGATCAACGAAAACGTGAAACGGGGCGACTTTTCCTCCGAACTTTTCGACATCGAAAGTTCGCGGGGCAGGGGAGAATTCCTGATGAAGGAACTCGCCGACGAACGACGCGTTTTGAACGGAGTGGAGATCACTCCCGAAGGCAACAAGGTCCATTATTTCAAACGTGTTCTGATCAACTACCGCGATCCCAAAGGTCCGCGCGACGTAACGAGTTTCGACGAGATCAAAGAGGAGATCGACCGTCTGGATCCGGAAGAGGCCCTTTGTTATTTCCATATCGACCATCGAAAAAGCAAACTCTCCTCCGTTACGATCGTCGTTACCGCGGCGAGGGAAACCAAACTCAGAACTCTGATGGAGGAATCCGGATTTTATCTGGTTCATAAGGACAAGTATTACCGTGCCGTCTTTTGTTCCTTCGAACCCACGAAGGACTTTACTCCCGCGGAATTGGAGAGTCTTTTCGAAAAGGTCCGCAAACAGGTGGAGATAGAAAAGGAATGAGTTCCGAATCCTCTTCGGGTTCCGGATTTCCCTTTCATCCGTTTCGAGATTTTTTATTGGGTGAGGTTCTGCTAAAGACCCTGCGGGAAAACGGGGTCTCCGACGAAGCGGCCGAATCCGCGGCGGTATCCCATCTTCCCGACGGTTCGAAACAATACGTATTCACCTCCAACGCCAAAAAACAGACGCTTCTCAATCTTTATCCCGAAAAGATCCGCGGACTTTTGAAATCGGGAAAACGCGCGGAGATCCGCAAGGAATTCTCCGATATGATTGCGGTCGAAGGAAGAATGGATCTCGCGCTCGAACTGTTCGAATGGTTGTTCACCGGTTTCGAAGAACGCGAATTGTTAAACGAATTGATTTCCCTGATACTGAACGATAAAATTCCGCTTCCGGGAAACTTTTTGGATCTTTTGAAGAAGAACTACGAAGAGGAGATTCTGAAGGATTTGGAGAATCTGGAATAGGTCGGAAATTTCCGCGACGGTCGATTTCGATCGAATTCGAAACGAAAAACCCGCCCGTTTTCCCGGCGGGTTTTTTATTTAGGAGTTGTGATTCCCTTAGGCGGCTACGCCGGATGCGGATGCGGGTTCGACGCGGACGTCCGAACCGGAGAGCACCTTTTTACCTTTTTCGGTCCATACGGCTCTTTGTATTTTGATGATTCCGAGTTTATGAAGAACCTTCATCACCTGATACGTAAGGTCCAATTCGAACCAACGAAACGCGAAGTTCGGAGAATTGGGATGGGCGTGGTGGTTGTTCTGATACAATTCCCCCGCGATCAATACGTCCACAAAGAGGGTGTTTTTGGAATTGTCCGGATTTTCTTTGTGGTTTCTGTATCCGTACATGTGTCCGCACCAGTTGACGATCGCTCCGTGCAACGGGCCCATCAGCCAATGGAGCGGCAGCAGCAGGAACCAACCGTATTGTCCTTCGGGAACGAAGTAAAGATAGAATAACGTGTATAGGGTTCCGCAGAAAAGACGGAACGTCCAGGAATCGCTCAGACGATCGATCGCGGGCCACTCGGGATAATTCCCTTTGAACTCCTTTTCCACGTCCGCCTTTTTGTCCAAGATCGCCTCGTAGTTGAGCGCGGTTTTCCACATCATATCCAAAAAGCCTTTGGAAGCCACGGGAGAATGCGGGTCCTTACCGGTATCGCTGTAGGCGTGGTGTTGTCTGTGCATGATCGCGTAAGCGCGCGGATTCAGAAAGGAGGAACCTTGCGCCACGCAGGTGAATATATAAAAGAACTTTTCCCAGAATTTGTTCAGCTTGAACATCGCGTGTGCGGCGTATCTGTGAAGGAAAAACGATTGTGCGAACGCCGATAAAAACCAGTGCCCGATAAAAAACGAAAGGATAATAGCCATTGAATTTCAGCTCCTATTTGTTTAGATAGAGCGTTTTTCCTCCGGCTTGTTGCAGAAAAGGAAGGGTTTTCGAAAAAAAAATCGGGGTAAAATCGAAATCGTTTCGTGTTTTCCTCCGCTCGAAATCGGGAAAGCCGTTTCAAAACGGGGGCTTTTTCGAAAAAGGATGGATGGATTTCCGCTTCGAGCTAAGTAATGGAACGGGAGTTTTTATGAAAGGCAGGAAAATCGGCATTTTGGGTTCCGGGATCGTGGGTCAAACGCTCGCGTCCGGTTTTTTAAAACACGGAGCGGAAGTGAAAGTGGGTACGCGCGAACCGGATAAATTGAAGGAATGGTTGTCCTCCGCGGGACCGGGCGCCTCGATCGGCTCGTTTGCGGAAGCGGCTTCTTTCGGCGACATACTCGTGCTCGCGGTTAAGGGAAGCGCCGCTTCGCAGGCGCTTCAGTCGGTGACACAAGATGCCCTTCGAGGTAAGACGATCCTAGATACCACCAATCCTATTTCGAACGATCCTCCCGCTCACGGAGTGCTTCGTTTTTTTACGAGTCTGGAGGATTCCCTGATGGAAAGACTTCAAAAGGAATTTCCCTCCGCGAACTTCGTAAAGTGTTTCAGCTCCGTAGGCAGCGGAAAAATGGTCAATCCGGTTTTTCAGGAAGGCAAGCCGAGTATGTTCATCTGCGGCAACGACGATTCCGCCAAACGCGTAGTAGGCGATATTTTGGATCGTTTCGGTTGGAATACGGAGGATATGGGGAAAGTGGAAGCGGCACGTGCGATCGAACCGCTTTGTATCCTGTGGTGTATTCCGGGTTTTCTTTCCCAGTCCTGGTCGCACGCTTTCAAACTTTTGAAATGATTCCTCTCGCCTAATATCGAAAGACGATCGAATGATCGAAAATCCGCTCTTTCGATCGCAACATCGTCTGGATTTCGATTTAGATCCGCCGGTCGCTACGGTTTCGGTTTGATCGACGCGGACCTGGACTTGGTCCCTCCCGCCGCTTCCAAAAGCGGAACGATCGACGCGCGCTCGTAGGCGTTCGCAAGGGATAAAGCGGTATATCCGTCCACTTGATGATTCGGATCCGCTTTTTTGTCCAAAAGAAGTTTCACGAGTTCGGGAAGATCGAAATACACGGCTAAATGGAGGATTCTCCAGCCCTTACTTTCGGTATTCGGATCGGCGCCTTCGTTTAACAATTTTACGGCCGTTTTGACGTCTTTTTTGTAGGCTGCTTTGACGAGAGCGGAGTTTTTTGCGTTCTGTTCCTCCGGGGACAAAGTCGTCTGCGTATTGTTAGCCGGAGATTGCGGTTCTTCCTTTACGGGAGAGGAAACGGAGGAGAGTTTCGCGTTCGGGTTTCCCGCAAACGCGTAGTCGAACACGGTTTTGGAATCCTGTCTGCCTTTGTGAAAGAACAGTTTTCCGTTCGGGTAGGCGGGATGATCGATCTTCGTCACTTCGTTTTGGTTCGTCTGAGAATCGTACACCGCGCCGAAACTCTTGTCCGTAAAAAGTTCGGCGACGATACTCTGGGCGGTCCAAGGCGCCCATGTCGCATAATAACCTTGGAAACCCGCTTTTAAAAAGGGGAAGGAATACATGGAGATTCTGCGTTTGGTTTCTTCCGCGTCGATGATTCCCATGTCATACGCCATATTTCCCGCGGTAAAACATGCGCCTAAGAATAACACGATCGCCCCGGGTGCGGGTTTGAGCGCGTTCTCCACGTCGTCGTTCGACACGAACTTTCCCTTCAACGCGAATCCGCCCACGTATTTTTGACGATACGGAGATTCCGTGAGATTGCTTCCGACGCCGTGTCCCGCGTAAAGAACGAGATCGGCTCCTTGGACGGATTGTCTGATTTGATCCCACGAATTTTTAGGGCTGTAGTATTCCGTCACCTGCACGCCTCTCGCTCTTAAAACCTTTGCGACGTCCCGAACGTTCTTGATATATCCCGAGGTTCCCGGTCCGTCGTCTCCGTCCACGTCACCCACGATCGCGACCGCCTTGAGGCCGGATCCGGATACGATTGGGTCGGGAAGATTCGCACGTTTGGAGATTTTGAGTAGGGATTCTCCGACGGCGCGATCGGGATGATTCGTTCCCTGTGCGTGAACGGAAACCGAGATTAAGAATAGAAGGATGGTGTTCGCGAGCTTCTTCATAGGGGAATAGGTTAAGAAAAAATTTCCGAACGTCAAGAAAGAAGCGGATCGATTTAGGATTTCAGATTTTTTCCGATTTCCCGAAGTGCGGTCTCTTCCAAGGTTTCGAATTCGTTCGATACGTCCGATGAGATCGATTCGATCGAACGGAGTCCGAAGTTGCCGTATTCGTTTTTGATCCATTTCTTCAGTTGTAGGACGGTTTCTTCGGATCGATCGGGAGCTGGTTTCGCTTTTCGGATGAAATCCAGAAGTTCGGCGATCCCTTGTTTCGTTTTGGTGGAGGTCTTGAAAACGGGCGGAACCGATTTGCCGGGCATCACGTCCTTTAAAAATTCGAGAGTGGTGACGAGCATATGAAAACTCGAATTGGCGAGGGCGGTCTCGTCGCATTTGTTCAGGATGAAGGAATCGGGAACCTCCATGATCCCGCTTTTCATAAACTGAACCTGGTCTCCGCCTAACGGCTGTAATACGAGAAACGAAAGGTCGGAAAGTTTGGAAACCTCGATTTCGTTCTGACCGATTCCGACGGTTTCGATGAACACATAACGGAAAAAACGGCGCAAAAGCCGGATCACGTGATACGTGTAGGGATTGACTCCTCCGAGTTCGAGCTGACTCGGTTGTGATCGGAAATAAATCCGCTTCTCCCGTGCGGGAAGGGATAGACGGGTCCGATCGCCTAACAGGGAACCGCCGGAGATATGACTGGACGGATCGACGGCCACGATGGCCATCGTCTCTCCGGAATCGGATTTCAGAAATTCGGAGGCAAGCTCGCCGAGGAGGGAGGATTTCCCGGCGCCGGGCGTTCCGGTAAGACCGACCGTGAGGGAATTTTTTCCGTCGAGGCCGAGGGAGGAAAGCGTTTCGAAAAGAAGTTTTCGAAACTCGAAAGAATCGGGTCTTTCCAAACCGGAAATCAGTTTGGCGAGAGGGAATTTTTCCCCCTCCCGCGCCCCTTCGATCAGTTCCGCGAGTTCGGCAGAAGGACGTTTCACGATCGTTCTCGAAATTTAACGCGTGTTAGGCGGCTTTCACTTTCTGCGAAATGATGTCGATGATCCGTTCCATCACGTCCATCAGATCGTAATCCTTCGGAGTGAAGATCGCTTTGACGCCCAGTTTGGTCAACGCGTCGAAATCGTTCGGAGGAATGATTCCTCCGAATACGACCGGGATATCGGCCTTATAGTGTTTCAATTCGGAGAAAGTCTGTTCCGCGAGTTCCAGATGGGAACCGGAAAGGATGGAAACTCCGATCACATCGGCGTTTTCCTCCACGGCGGTCTGAACGATCTCCTCCGGCGTCAGACGGATGCCCGAATAGATCACGTCGAAACCGGCGTGTTTCGCTGATACGGCGATCATCTCAGCTCCATTGGAATGACCGTCTAACCCCGGTTTGCCGACCACGATCTTCGGTCTGGAGCCGTTCGTTTTGAGGAAAGCCTCCACTTTGCCGCGGACCCGCGCGACCTTTTCGGTTTCCAGATTCAGTTTTTGACCTTCCACACCGGTGGAAGGACGGTATTCTCCGAACACTTTGCGAAGTACGTCGGCCCATTCTCCGGTGGAAATTCCCGCCTTGGCGCACTCTATGGAGGCTTGCATCAGATTCTTACCGCCTTTGGCGTCCGCTTCGAGAGTCGCAAGGGCCGCTTTGACAACGTTCGGATCGCGTTTCGCCTTTACCTGCGCGAGAACTTCCAGGGTTCCTTCCGCGGATTTCGGATCCACTTTGAACACTCCTCCGTCCTGATCGGTCATGAGCGGAGAAGGGGTGCCTTCGGTCCATTTGTTCTTCCCTACGATGATGAGTTCGTTGTTGTTGATCTTCGCGAGACGTTCCGCCTGAGACTTGACGAGCTGCGATTTCATGTAGCCGTTTTCGATCGCCTTGATCGCCCCGCCCATGTCGAGGATCTTTTGGATCTCCTTGTACGCTTCCTCTTTGAGTTCTTTTACTTTGCTTTCCACCACTTTAGAACCTTCGAATAGATCCGGATATTCGAGAAGGTCGGTTTCGTACGCGAGAACCTGTTGCAGACGGAGAGACCACTGCTGATCCCAAGGTCTCGGCAGGGAAAGGGCCTCGTTCCATGCGGGAAGCTGAAGCGCTCTGCAACGCGCGTCGCGGCTCATGGTGACGCCTAACGCTTCGATGAGAATCCTCCATGCGTTGTTTTCGGGTTGTTCCTCGGTGAGGCCGAGGGAATTCACCTGAACCCCGTAGCGGAAGCGGCGGTATTTTTCCTGTTTTACCCCGTAACGATCCCTCGTGATCTCGTCCCACATATCGGTGAAGGCGCGCATCTTGCACATCTCTTCCACGAAACGGATCCCGGCGTTTACGAAGAACGAAATTCGACCCACACACTGTTCGAACTCGTCGGGCGTGAAACAATTTCTTTCCTTGATGGCGTCGAGGATCGCCATCGCGGTTGCGAGCGCGAACGCAAGTTCCTGAACGGGGGTCGCTCCCGCTTCCTGCAGGTGATACGAACAGATGTTAGACGGGTTCCATTTCGGAATATTCTTCAGACAGTATTCGTACATGTCCACGATGACCCGTATGGATTGTCCGGGCGGAAAGATGTAGGTTCCGCGTGCGAGATATTCCTTGATGATGTCGTTCTGGGTGGTTCCGTTTAAAAGGGAAATATCCACGCCCCTTTCCTGGGCGAGGGCCACGTAAAGGGACAAAAGATACATCGAAGTTCCATTGATCGTCATCGAAGTGTTCATTTCCTCGATGGGAATTTGATCGAATAGGATCCTGAAATCCTCCAGGGTGTTGATGGGAACCCCCACCTTGCCGATTTCCGGTCTTGCGATCGGATGATCGGAGCTGTAACCGCATTGTGTCGCTAGGTCGAAGGCGATGGAAAGTCCGGTTTGTCCTTTAGAAAGGTTTTTTCTAAAAAGTTCGTTCGATTCCCTGGCGTTCGTGTGACCCGCGTAGGTCCTGAAGATCCAGGCGGATTCTTTGGAGGGTTTTCCGGATTTGTCGTAGAGGATATGATCTTTATTTTCCATGAATTCTGTCCCGATTCGAGGTTCTCATTGTTACTTCAAAATGTGTTGGTAGAATTTCACCCAAATTTTTATCCTTGCTCTGATTTCCGCAAAACCCGACGACCCCATGGACTTAGAAAGAAACAACAAAGCCAACCCGATCCTCCTTTTTCTTTCCGCAATCGGTCTCGCGATCGTACTTTCCGCCCTTTACAATTGGTTCGGAGAACCCCTAAATCCGGAGGCTCTGGAAATTCTCGCCAATCTTCGTTCTCTGACGGAGGAGGGAAAGTTCTTCAGCGATCAGGCCCCTTTGCCGTTTCTGATTCTCGACGTTTGGAAATCGATCACCGGGTTGAATTATACCACCGCCTTTTATTCCTTGTCGGCGTTCGTTTTTTCGATCTGCATCCATCTGATCGGGTTCGGGTTGCAGAGGGAGACTTGGAGACCCAATCATTATCTTCTCGCGTATTTATCCGCGATTACTCCGCTTACCTTTTTCATGCCCTTGTTTTTTTATCCGGAGTTATTTTCCCTCACGTTTTTGATCGTCCTGTTTTTGGCCTTTCGGATGGAGACTTTGGGGGACATATTCCTGTTGGTGTTCTGTATCCTCGCGTCCTTATTTTCCCATTTCACTGTGTTTTTCACGGGAATGACGATCTTCGTGATCAAGGCCGGCACGGTCGGAATCCGCGAAAGAAAAAAACACCAGTCCGTGTTCTTCAAACGGAGAAACATTCCGCAACTCGTTCTGCTCGTGTATCTCGGGATTTTTTTGACGTTGCTGACGGTTCTTATCAACGTAGATTTTTACGGGCCCAAGTCCTTCGAGGCATTCTATAAAATCTTTTGGAAATATATTCTTAACTTCGGACCTTTGTTTCTCATTCTGTATGCGGGGAATTTTCTTCTTAAGTCCGAAAAGGAACTGAATACGATCGCGGCCAGCGCCGTGTTGTTCGTCGCGCTTCTCGTCTCCGCGTATTTTTCGGTGAAGCCGACGTCGGGCGTCAACGCCGTGAAGTTGAATTCCTTCGTTAAGGATCTGATCCAACTCAAGGGAAGGGAAGTGATCCGTACGGATGAGGCCATATACGCGGGACCGGCGGTTTCGTCTTACGTGTATTTTCATACGAAGCAGAGGCTTCAGAGTTTCAAACCGAAAGAATGGAAGAATCGGGATTATCTGTTCTTAGAGGAAGTGTGGCTCGCGGACAAACGCGAGATGCTCAAACGTTATAAGTTCAGGACCCCGCAGTTCCTTTTCCTTTCGGGGGAACAGATTTTAATCACCGGATTTTTAGCGAAAACGATCGCCTCGGAAAAAGAGAACACTCAGATCAAAATTCAGGTGGAAAAGGCGAACCTTCAGCTTTCGGAGAAAAACGGAGAAAAAGGATTGAATCGTTTTCTAACGGGAATCCTTTCCTCGGGAGTATTGAGTCCCGTTTCGGAAACGAATCCTTGAAGCCCCTCTGGAAACGGGGGGCCGGATCTGAGTCGTCTAAGACGGAAATTCCCGAGGATGAAGAGGATACGATCCTCGGCGCCAACGGACTTCCGTTCGAAACCGCGTATTGGAGGGATATCTACGGTTCCGGAACGGATGTGGATGCGACCTTCAACGCCAAAGAGCATGCACGTTATGCGAAATCGATTTTGAATCTGATGGAGATCAACGTGAATTCGATCGCGGACTTCGGTTTCGGAAAGGCGATTCTGCTGAAGGAGATGGTGAAAATCTTCAAACCGGGAAGGGTGCTCGCGATCGATCCGTCCGAACAGATGCTCGACGAACTGCTCGCGCAAAAATGGATCCGTGCCTGGAACATGTCGGTGTTGAACACCACCGTTCAGGATTTGGATCTTTCCTACTTCGTCCATCTTCCTTTCGATCTCGGGATCTGCAATTCCGTGGTCCAATATATCCGCGGCGATCTGAAACCGGTCTTCGAAAAACTTCATAAAATCGTTAAGTATCTGTATTTTTCCGTTCCTACGAAGGACGATTACATCCGGATGAAAAAGGACATCTTCTTCGAGGATCCGTACGCATACGTGCGGACCAAAAAACAATATCTCAAGATGATCGAACCGTATTTCAGAAGAGTGGGATTTAACCTTTTGGAAAGCAGGATGGTTTCCGATTCTAGATTTACCGACGAGTTGTTTAAGGATGAATGAAACGTTTCATCCCTTCCTATCTTTCCTTACCGCGGTGGAGTAGCGAGAAATGGGGATTCAAACTCGGAACCTCCGTTGTGTTCGGTTTTTCGTTTTTTTTATATTCGGATTTTTATTGAGCGTGAATTGTTTCGGATTTTGGTCCGGCTTAGTAGGAAGTAAGATCGATTCGGAGAATCGACAAAATCAATATTCCGATTATTGCAAAGGAAATTATCTGATTCGCCGGTTCCAAAATGTGAACAGGGATAGATATGTTCTTCGAGGGTTCTTGGCGGATGTAGGCGTATCCGTTTTGGCCGCGACTCAGTCCGTGGTCTCCGCCGGAGTCTATTTCGTTACTTCTTTTTTCGGGTCGTCGCTCGTTATTTTAGGTCATGACCCCGGGGATCATGTTGGTTTAGACGGTGTGATTTCGGGTCCTCACGAAAAGAATTGCAAGGGTGAAAAAGAATATTTTTACAAAGAGTATTCGGCGAATCTTAGAGACTCATCCTCGGCGTTGAATGAAAAATTATTAGCTAAGTGTTGGGCCGCTACCCGATCGGAAGCGAATCGTCAAATAAGAAAGGATTTGATATCGCACGTCTCAACTCGTATTACGGAAGGGGAGCCGATCTTATTTGCGGAAGAGTTGGACGCCGAGTCGGAAACGGTAAATTTAATACGATGTTCCTATCAGGCGATCTCCGAGGTCGGCGATTTCGTTTGTCGTTGTATCTATAATATTCGAATTAAACTGAAAGAGTGAGTGCTTTGAGGTGAATTCTACGTCGTTCAAAAGTGTGCGGCCGATGATCTCAGCCGCCGCTATCCTCGTATGTAAGAAAGATTTTGTCGATTGAATCTCTTCGTTTTAGCGAAACACGGTCATCCGATTTCTAATAAGAGTTTATCTAGAGGTTCGTAAAACGCTCCCATGCCGTCGGCCAGGTTCGTTTCCAGCGCCATCTTGCGCATTTCCGTCGAGGTATATTTACAGACGTGCGTCATCAGAGTTCCTTCTCCTTCGGTCGTAAAGGTTCGCGTTTCGACCATTGCGTTCGGATCTTCCGCGGCATCCGAATCGAAGGTCGCCATGTCGACGGCATAATTCTCGGTATTGGCTACTTTTTCGGGCGCGTTCACTTCCCGATATTTTCCGTAAATCCCGAATCTGTTCCCTTTTGCGTCCGCATAAACGAATAGATATTTGCCTCCGACTTTGAGATCGACTTCGCAAGTATCGAGCGTCATACCTTCGGGGCCTATTAGCCATCGACGCATCAATTCGGGTTTGGTGTGACAATCGAATACCAATTCGCGGCGCGCGGCGAAACGCCGTGTGAATACGATTTCGGTTTCGCCTCTAAGTTCCACCTTTACTTCGTTCTGATTCGTTTTCATTTTTGCTGATCTCCTTGAGTTCGTATCGTTCGTAATTCCGCAAGTAACACATCGAGCGCCTGATAGCGTTTTTCCCACATCTGTCTGTATCTCTCGATCCAATCGACCGCTTTCTTTAGCGGTGCGGTCTCGAGCCTTCGCGGTCGTGCTTGCGCCCGGACGGTCGTCGAAATGAGTCCGGCCTGTTCGAGGACTTTGAGGTGTCGCGAGATTGCGGGTTGGCTCATTTTGAAAGGTTTAGCCAGTTCCATGACCGTCATGTCGTCTTTCGCAAGGCGCATGAGGATCGCACGACGGGTGGAGTCGGCGAGCGCCGCAAAGGTTGCGTCGAGATTATTCATAGCAATATACTTATATAATCATATTGATATATAATGTATGCGTCAATTATTTTATTTATTTTTAACCTCCGTTCCGATGGATACGAGGGGGAATTAGGTTCCCCGTAAGGTTTACGCCTTCCCTCTCTTTTCGGTAATCATGCCGTTTGTATCCGCGACGGGAACGGCCATCGACGGAAAATTTGCGGACCTAGGACGTTTTGGACGGGTATAAGATGTGATTTCCGGCCGTCCGGTGTAACGGTATTCCCACCGATTGTTTCGTTTTATCCAACGGACTCTTACCCGATCTCCGACGTATGGGGGAACAAAGAATTTCGAACGAAGAGTTTAAGAGACGGTACGAGCGATTGCGCGGGCAGTGGCGGGTTTTAAAAACGCTATTTTTTTCTCCAGAGATAGATCGTAAAAATCAGATTCAAGATCGAAACGATCGTAAGAAAGACGAGTGCGGTCTGATACAATCCTTCTTTGATGTCCCGAATGGATCGACCGGTTTCGGAATCCGAAGGAACGGCGGTGTTCGAATCGGAAACCGATTTTTTGTCAAAAGAGATTCGATCGAAATCCCTTCGATTCATACCTTTTGCGATTTCGTCCAGTTCCGAATTCAACTCCCGATTTAAAGGCCATTTGAGACGCGCCTTTTGAAAATACAGTTTCGCTTTCGCGTAATTTCCTTTTTTCTTTTCCGTTTTCGCGATGCCGATCCAGGCTTTTGTGAGTATGAATTCGGCCTTCGGATCCGAAGGGTTATTTTTCAAAAAAGATCGGGCAATGTTTTCCGCCCTAACGAATTGTGCGCTTTTCAAAAAATTCTCCCCGCGTTCGTAACTTTCGATCGGAATCGTAGGTTGACGTTCGTCGGGATAGGCGTCCGCGTTCATGAAAATAAGGAATAAGAACACAAAAAAACGAACAAAGACGGACGGAATGGGTTGCATTCGATTTACCTGTCGATCCGGATCACTTTGTGGCCGTAGCGCGAAGTCGGCATTCTTTGGGAATCCAGATTCCAAATACCTGCGGTCGGATTTTGAAGACCGATGGAATAGATTACGTCCGTAGGAATGTTGAGAGCGGACGCTCCTCCCATCACATAGAGTTTTCTCGTTTCATACGAAGCCTGTGCTCCGGGATAATAAAGAGATACGGGTAAGACGGGGCCGCCGACGAAACCTGCGGTCCCGATCTGATAAAAGTCTGTTCTATTGGTAGGAAGGATCGAAAGAGCGGGTTGGGTCGTGCCGGTTCCGGTCGAACCTCCCAGTACGGAGAACCACTCCGGATCTCCCGGAAACGGATCACTCGGTTTCGGTTGAACACAAACTCCTGCGGCTCCGTGTCTTCCCGGATTGATCGCAGGTTCCCCAGCGCTTGTCGTCGAGTTTACGGACGGAACATAGGCGTCGGATGTGGATTGCGGAGTTCCGTCCAAGTAAAATCTTCCTCCGGAGAATAGGATGGAACCGCCGAGTCCGCAGCCCGCCATATCCACGCGGGCGGAAACGGGAGTAGGGGTCGTATAATTTGTCCAAACTCCGCCCGGACCCAACTCAGGATACATTCGAAATATGGAATTGAGAACGGTCCCCGTGGTCATATCGGAAGTGGTCGTTCCGGCGACGACGTAGATCCCGTCTCCTACGGAAGCGGCGATCCCTCCTTGGTTTGCAGTGGGGAGATCCGCGAAGGCGGACCACACGTCGCCGTACGGATCATAAACCTCCACCTTACGGGAGGCGACCCAAGTCGCTCCCTGCTTTTCCAAACCGCCGATGATATAGATTTTTTCTTTGTGTGATACTATATTCGCGTAGGCTCTCGAAGCGGGAACGGAGGTGACGGACGGATACCAGATCGAGGTCACAGGATCGAACAAATCGATTTGCGGAACCGGAAGCGAATCGGATCCGATTCCACCGATCACCCAAAGACCGCGTGTACGATTGGGAAAATCGCTCACCCACGTTTTGAATGCCAGAGGAATCCCCTCCAAAGACTCGATCCGATCCGAACAGAATACGGAGGCGACGTAGTCGGCGTTCGATTCCAGATCGGTAAGCGTCATGGAATGGATTTTAGAATCCTCCAAACTGAATACCGCCGACTCGATCCCCGCTTTTCCGTAGACGACGGCTCCCGGTTGTGCGGAAGTGCATTCCCAGGAAAGGGTCGCCGTGGCGGAGCTTAAACCGGATACGAAGGCGAGTTTTACCTTCGCCGTTCCCGCGTCGCGGCTTTGCGTCAACGGAGATCCGATGCAAGAAATACAGAATATTATAATGTACGATCCTAGTAATCCGAAGATTCGATCCGATCTTTTTCCGACGGAAATCCGTTTCGAAAGTTCTGGAATCGGAGAAGAGAATTCGCATGAGTTCATAAAAGGATTCCCCAAGAAATTCTAAGTCCGCTTCTGCAAAAGGAAGTTTCGGTTTCGAACGTACACTGGGAACGGATCCCGGTCCGCAATCGGGAGTTTTCGGCGATTTCCCAGGACCAGCCGAATTCTCCCAAAAGTTCCGGATCCAATCCTCCGTAGTCGTTCGTATCGTCTTTCCAGCGAACGGAAGCGATTCCCCCTCCAAAGATGAAATACGGGGAATTCGTTCCCCATTGTTTGCCAAGATAGAAGGTTTGATTCCAGAGGACGAGGTTTCCGTTTGTGCCGGGAGAGGTTGAAAATTCCGATAGTATTCCGAAAAACCAATTCGGAGAACTTGTGAAACCTTTTTCCAAAAACAATCCACCTCCATTGGTTACGGGATGGGTTCGGCTCCAAGGTCCGAGATTCGCTGCCCCGAACAGACTTCCACCTACGAAAAATCGTCCGCTTCCGTTTTGATCGATCCTATATTTCTCGGGTAATTCGGGTGGTTGTTCGTCGATCCTGTCCGGATCGAAATTTTGAAGTTTCGTTTTGTCGAGTTCTATAAATCCTAAATCCGTTTTGACTATGATTCGTTTTCCTTTTTCGACTACGATTCCGCGGATCACACTTCCGTCCGTTAGACGAAATTCTTGGTATCTGTATGAGGAATCGGCTCCTTTTTTGGAACGGTCGATCCGCTGGATTTCTTCGTTCGGGATCCGGTAGAGTTTCGATTTCCAGCGGAATTTTACGGCGTTCGTTCCTTCCTCGACGTTTTCCGAGAAATAGGATTCTCCGTTTTTTAAAAGAATTTCCGTCGCGAAGAGTGGCGGAGTCATCGAAGCGAAGAGATATAAAATGGAAAGAATATATTTCACTATACTAAATTCCTAACTGCTTTGATTCAGCAATCAAGAGTACGGCTCCATTTGTAAATTAATTTTGTATTTTATCGTACGGAGAGCTTGGATTCCGAATGTTTGTTTATAAAAGGATTACGTAGAGACGTTATGTATCTTTTTAGTACAATAAAAATTATAATTTAAAAATACTTTGATGTACTAAGTGCAAAAATTCTTCTTTTCTTCTTCCGGGTCTTTATCGAAAAGTGTCGTTCAAATTCCAAAAACTGGAAACGACTCCGGATGTTCTTAGGTCCGATTCGTTTCGGAGACGAATATGATTCGGCGCACGTTCAAGTATTTTTTTATTCCCGTTTTCTTTTCCGTTTTTATTTCCTGGAATCCTCTGCGGCCGATCAAAAACTTTTTGTTTCGTTCCCTTCCTTCGGAGGAGGCTTCGATTCCTCAGGCGATCCCCAAGCCGAGTGTGGATTCCTCCGGTAAAGTTTCGTTTTCGTTTCCGTTTCACGTTCCTCCCGGTGCGGGAGACACGGTTCCCAATCTTTCTTTGTCGTATCACTCCTCTCAGGGGAATTCGTTCGCGGGGAAAGGATTTGCGTTAGGCGGAATTCCTGCGATCCGTTTGAATCCTGCGTTCGGTTTTGTAGGGAATTCGGACCGGTTCGTTTCCGATTTGGGCGGGGAACTTTTGCCTTTGTCCGGCGGGAATTTCGTTTTTAAGTCGGATTCTTCTTTGCGGGTTCGTAAGGACGCGGACGGTTCCTGGCTTGTTGAGGATAAGAACGGCGTCTCTTTCCGGTTCGGGTCCGGAAGTAATTCCAAGTTGTTCGCCTCCGCTCCGGATTCCGCGGTTGTGACCGCCTGGGGTTTGAGTCAGGTTCGGGACAAGTTCGGTAACGGATATGATATTTCGTATGACGCGGCGGGGCTTTCCAACGGCGTCCTTTTGCCTTCTTTGATCACATACGCTAGAGGGAACGCGCGGATCGTTTTTTCGTATTCCGCACAATCCTCCGGTTATGCGCCTCTTTTGTTTCAATCGTTTTCCCGGTCCACGCTCAACCGTTTTCTTTCCGGAATCGAGGTGTTCGCTTTGGATGAAAGCGGTTCGGAGGTGCAAACCGAAGAATATTCGTTTTCGTATGTGCGTGACAACGGTTCGTTTTTGCTCAGTCGTTTGGATCGGGAGAATTTCGCTCCGATCTCGTTCGAATATTCCGCGAACTCGAACGGCGTTTTGGCTTCGGCAACCCGGAACCGTTCGGCTTTGGACTCGTTCGCGTTGACGTTCCGTTCGATTCAGGAAGGTCTGCAAGGTGCGTATGATACGGGTGTACTTGCGTGCGCCTGCACTGCGGACGCGGGTTGTATGGCGACCGTGGGTCCCGCGGCGATCGCTTTGTGTAATTCTTCCATCGAGAACGTCTGGGAAACATACGTCAACGGTGTGGAGACTTCGTTTGCGGGCGCTTTGGATTTAAACGGGGACGGTATTGTCGAATACGTCCGTATCTTGGGTCCGAAGGACAATCAGAGATTTTTCGTTACGGATTTGAAAAACGCGGGGAACGTTTCTCCTTCCTCTCTTCCCGCGACTTCGACGGCGGTCGGTCCGGTTTTGAATCTTACGACTCAGGGCCGAATTTTTCCCGGGGATTTTAACGGAGACGGCGCGGCGGATTTTTTGTTTTTCGAAAAACCGGGGAATCCTCTCCGTATTTTGTGGGGACCGAACTTGAATTCCACGTTCGTAAACGGCGTGAACGGCGTCGTTTCTACGACCGCGGATCGTAGAGGAAGACATTTCGTCGCGGACTTGAACGGAGACGGTAGAAGCGACTTTATCCAGGCGGACGCCGCGTTGGGGTTGGACGTTTTTCTTTCCACGGGTTCCAATTTGGTATATTCTCAAAAATTAATATTCGACGATTTCGGTCTGGAATTTCATCTGTTCGCGGACATGGATCGAAACGGCGTTCCGGATTTCATCCGATTGGACGGTCCTGCCGGGTTCGAGACGTTTGATCGTTTCTCTTTTGCAGGTGAATCCCTCTTCGAACGTCGTTTCGCGGTTAGGCGACGACATCGTTCTTTTTGAAGACACGGGTGTTCTGTTCGGTAATCGTTTCGGTGTGAGCGGGAATCAGTTTTTGTCGGACTTGAACGGCGACGGTTATTTGGATTTTACGACGATTTCCAATTCCGGGACTCCGTTTGCGGGTTCGTTTCTTCATTCGTTTTTGTTCAACGGTAAGAATTTCGTTTCGGGTAACACGAGTGTTCCGATCGGGGACGTGGCGACGATGGAAGACGCGGCGTTTCCGTTTCTTCCGGGTTCGTACGGTTATGCGGATTACGATATCAATCAGGACGGTCGTATGGATCGTGTGACGCGGTTTAACGATGTGGGTTATCTCGTCGAACTGCGGGAAGTGGACGGCTCTTTTTCCGCTCCGATTTCGGTTTATCCGGACTTTGATACGATCGTCGATCTGAACGGGGATGGTACTCCGGATAAGATTCGGGTCGGCACGTTTTTATTCATCGTTCAGATTCAGGTTCGTTTCGGTCCGGACGACGCGCTGATTTGGTCGGACATGGACAACAATCGTATGGCGATTCCTCCTCCTTGGCCTTGGGAAGCGGCCGCCCTTTCGGAGAAGGCGTATCGGAATTGGAAAAACAAAAAGGAGTTCACGGATTTAAACGGGGACGGCCGTCCCGATTTCGTTTTTTTCCAAGACGGCGCGATTCAGGTTCTTTTTTCGAAATTGGATGCGAGCGGTAAGCCGTTTTTTTCCTCGAGTCCGGATCGTGTTTGGGCTTCGAGCGGTTTTTTGCAATCCGCGGATTTGAACGGTGACGGTAGACCGGAATTGATCGGGGTTCAATCTTCTCCGCAAGGTTATTCGGATTTCGTTCCGAGTCCGGTGATCGGTGTGAATTCCAAACTGATCCGTCAGGTTCCGTTTGCGAGCGCGTCGACTTTGGAAGTGTTGCGTTTTGACCAGAGCGTTCCGCAGGGTTTGATTTCCGCGATTCATCAAGGTTCGAGTTCGAACCGTTTGCAATCGATTCGTTTCGAATACGAATCCAAACTTTCCAATTTGAACTCTCAGCCGGCTTCGCAACGGTTTAATTCGTCGGCGGTTTCTCCGGCGGTCGCGAACGTGTTTCCGTTTTTGGTTCCGGACTTCGTCGTGAAATCGATCTCGGTTGCGGGTTTCGACGCGGGCACAGGTGCGGAGTTCCCACTTTCCAACACTTCGTATTCGTATTCCACTCCGAGATTTGTACGGGGCGGTTTTAAAAAATCGGCGCTACTCGGTTTTGAATCCGTGCGGCGTTCGATTCGATGACGGATACTACGACGGTTCAGGTTTTTGGTTCTTCGGATCCGGATTTGGCGGGAGTTCCCACATCCACGGCGGTCAGTAAGGCCGGCGTTCCGATTCATTCCACCGTGCAGGTTTTTTCGAAATCGGTTTTGCCTTCGGGTAGTATTTGGGTGAGACAGGATTCGAGTGTGGAATCCTTTTTCCGTTCGGGAGTGGCGTTTCAATCGGTGACCACGATTTTTTCCTACGATTCGAACCGGAATCTTGCGGGTAAAACGACTTCGATTTCGGGGAACACGGTCGCGGACTTCACCTCGTTTCAGGACGACGATCCGTTTTTGTTAAAACCGAAATCGACGGTTCGTTCCAAAAACGGCACGGTCACTTCGCGTAAGGAGTTCGATTTTTCGGGCGATTCGATTTCCAAGGTTCGGGAGAAGTTGGATGCGACCTGGCCTGTTTTTTCGGAATCGGAATTTCTTGCGTTTGATTCGTTCGGGAATCCGACTTCGGTGAAGGACATTCACGGGAACGTTTCCACGATCGTCTACGATTCCGTCGTTCACAAATTTCCGATCCGGATTACGAACTCCTTGGGTCACGTCTCGGAAAAACGTTTCGATTTGGCCCGGGGTTGGGAGATCGAAAGCAAGGATGCGAACGGTCATTCCACGTTTACCTCCTATGACCGTTTCGGCAGGACAATCGCGGTTCGTCTTCCGGGCGCGGAGGATTGGAACAAAACGTTCGAATATTTCAATACGGGCAGTTTGGTGAACGCGCGTGTGATGACGTTCTTTGAAGCGGACGAGGATTCCTCCTCTTGGTCGGAAGAAACGGTGAATCTGAAAGACGGTATTACGACTAAACGAGGTTCTCTTTCCGACGGTGTCGTTTTGTCGGAATCGGTTTTTAAGGACCGGGCGGGGAAAGTGTTACGCAAGATCTCTCCTCATATCGAAGGGGGAGAAATTTTGGAAGAAACGACTTTTTTCTACGACGAAAACCAAGATCTGATCCGTGAATCGACAAACACCGGTTTGTCGGTGGAGTATTCCTTCGGCTTGAACTCGACGACGAAGGTCACCAAGTCGGGGGGCGTTACGATCGCGACCTTGACGGAAACGAAAAATTCGTTGGGTCAGACGATTTCCAAATCGATGAACGGTAAAACGACCCAGTTCGAGTACGACGCCGGCGGGTACGTTTCGAGGGTGATCGACTTGGACAACGGTTCGACGGAGGTTTCCTCCAATCTTGCGGGGAAACAGACTCTTGTGTCGAATCCGAATTCGGGGATCACCCGTTTCACCTACGACAACGCGGGTAGGTTGATCCGGGAATCGTTCGCGAACGGTTCGAGAGTCGATTTCGTCTACGACGTTCTGGGGCGTCTCGTCTCCAAATCGGCGACGCGTTCCGACGGTGTCACGAATGTTCAATCTTTTGAATATGACGGTTCGGTTTTTCCGAACGGTCGGGGCAGGCTTACGAAAGTGACGGACGAAACCGGTGTGACCGAGTTCGGTTACGACGAGCGAGGCAATCCTTCGATTTTGAAAAAAACTCTGACTCACGACGAGGGTCTTGTGCTGTTCGTGGAACGTAAATTCGATCTTTTGAACAAGGTTACGGAAATCACATATCCGGAAGGAACGAAGGTTCAAAATCATTATTCCGATTCGGGATATTTGGCGGGGGTTTCGTTGACTCCTGCGGACGGTAGCAGCGCGGAACATCCGCTCGTTCAATACCGTGGTCCGATTTTGGATGGTGACCGGGTTAAGGTTCTGCGGGAATTGGGCAACGGTGTTTGGACCGATATTTACATCGACAAATTTTCCAAACGTCCTTTGCAAACCGTGACGAAGAATTCGAACCAAGTTTACGATAATTTAATTTACTCCTATGATTCGAAGGGTAATATCTCCTCGATTGCGGACCATTTGTCTTCCGCACGCTCCCAGTCGTTCGTCTACGACGAATTCAACCGTTTGACGAGCGCGAACGGTAAGTACGGTTCGGAGACGTATGTCTACAGCGATTCTGGTAAACTTCTCCAAAAAGGCGACCGTAGCTACAGTTACGGAGATATTGCTCATCCGAACGCAGTGACTCATGTATCGAGTGCCGGATATGTCGGGGATTACGGCTACGACGCTTCGGGGAATATGATATCTCGTAACGGAAGCGTCTTGGAATACGACGGATTCCAGAAATTGAAACGTATGATCACGACGGATCATGGAACGATCGAGTACGGTTATGATTTTACGGGAACGCGTATCAAAAAGAGTAAATCGATCGACGGTAGTAAGGTGATCACGCTGGGGGGTTTGTATGAGATATCGTATCAACCCGGTTTTCCCGCGCAACATACGTTGTATTTTTATGGAG
>NZ_NPEF01000439.1 GCF_002811955.1 Leptospira ellisii | reverse complement strand
ATGAAGAGTATCGGGCCCGCGACCCATATCATCCAGGACTTTTACGCTCACAGCAATTGGGTTGAAAATCATACGGAAACCGTCGAAGTCGCTCCTCTGGAGGAACCTTGGCGCCTGCTTTCCATGCCGCATATCCAAACCGGATACTACGATCTGACTCCGATCATTCATCACGAAGAGGAAGCCGCGGAATGTTTGAACCTTTCCTTCGATCAGATGAAGAACTTTCAACCGTTCGCCACTCATATATGCCTCAACAAGGATTCCGAAAAAACCTTCCGGGGAGGAAATCCGCTTTCCTTTTCGGGAAACGCTCCCGTACTACTTCACCATTGGGCGGGTTTACACGCGGTCGCTCATACGAAAAAGTTCCTCGTGGACGCCTTTCGAAGTCATCATAAGAATTTAAAACTTTGTCTTATTCCAAAAAAACTCAGCTTTTCCTGCAATAACGCCCTTTTCGATCTCAGATCGGAATGATCTCCGCCTGATTTCCGTTATACGATCCGTCCGCCTTCGGATTCTTTTTCGGTTTCTCCTGCGGAAAACTCGGTACAAATACGGATATTCGCCGGTTTTCCAGGTAGTTCCCGAGGTTGTTTATGTCCGGATTTTTGCTACACTAAGCGTAACAGCATAATATCGCTAAACGTACGTTTAACGAAGGAGTTTTTGAGATGAAAAAGTGGATGGCCCTGTTCCACATCGTGATTTTTCTTTCCTTATTCTCGAATTGTAAAAAAGGGAACTCGGACGATAACACTGTTCCGCTTTTCTTCCTCTTGATGAGTTTGAATTCGGAGACGGTCGCCGACATTTATCCCGATCGGGGGATTCCGGGAAGTACGACTACGATTACCGGATCCGATTTCACCGGAGTGGCCGGAGACTATACCGTCACAGTGGGAGGCGCGAACGCCGCCGGAATCGTATTAGTGGATTCTAATACTCTAACCTTTACGATGCCAACCCTCGCGGACGTCGTCGAAAACAAGACCGTCCCGATCGTGATCGACCGCTCCGGCTCCAACGTGTTGTCCAAAACGATCCGTTATCGCCCGGCGGTTCCGATCGCCCTGAACGAGCCGAACTCCCTGACGGGAAGGGTTTCCTCCACGGACGCGAGCGTATTTTATACGTTCGTCGCGGTAAACAACACGAATCACGTATTCAACGTATTCGGGTATTCGGGCGCGGACTTGAATCTGTATTACTACACTTCTCCCGTTTCGGCTCCCACGACTTTGGCCGCGGGAAGCGCCACGAACGCCGAATTCGACAAAGCGAACCTGACCGCGGGAACCTATATTCTTCAGGTGAAGTTGATCTCCGGAGGTCCTCTGGCGACGAACTTTAAAACCAATCTCTCGGACGGAGCCGTAGTGCCGACTGCGACCACGAATATCGTGGACTCGCAAAGATTGTGCTACGACACTCTCGGCGGGAATCCCGTCGCGAACATAGCTGCGGGCTGTACGACCGTAAATCCCCCTGCGAATCCCAATATGACGCGGACCGGTCGTTGTACGTATCCTTCCGAAAACGGACTGACCACGAGAAGTTATTACATCAGCACGGACGGTTACGGGTTCACCACTCCGTATGCGGAAGCGACCTGCACACAAGCTGGCCTCGGTTCTTACAATACGGATCAGGCGATCTACGTTCCGATCTGAGATCGAAAAGGGCGTTATTGCAGGAAAAGCTGAGT
>NZ_NPEF01000438.1 GCF_002811955.1 Leptospira ellisii | reverse complement strand
AACGATCCGTGATGAACATAGCGTGCGGATACTGATAAAAATAGGATTTTAAGATCGAGGAAAGATATTGAATTCCTTCCTTTTCCTGACTTTCTGCGGCCGACATACGTTACCTCCGTAATTCCCTCTTGGAAAAAAATTCTTTCCGTTTAATCCGAAACGAATCGCCGGGAATCTTCCTTTAAGTATTAAAAAATTCTATTATTTCGTCAAACTAGACCGTTGGACGAAAGCGGAATCAGGTATTGATAAAAATCAGGTTCGTTCATTAGTTAGGTAATAGACATATGACCCAAGCCATCGATATTCGCCAAAATCGACCTTTACCGACCTCCCCGTTCTCCGAAAAACAAAGGGTACCGTTCCGAGATCCCGTTCTGATCATCGAGGATTCGCCCGAGTTAAGAGCCCTGTTACTTCAGATGTGCAGAAATCTGGGAATAGACGCGGAAGCGTTCGAGGACGGCAGACAGGCCCTGGAGGCGGTTCATCGACGGTCGTATTCCGCTTTTATCGTGGATCTCGAAATTCCGTTCTTACGCGGAGAGGATTTTATCCGCGAAATCAAAACCCTACTCAAGGATCCGGTGATACTCGTGGAAACCGGCAACAACGATCCGGAAACGATCATCGAAGTAATGAAACTGGGTGTATTGGATTATCTGATCAAACCGGTCGACTTTCAGGTGTTCGGGCAAAGTATGAAACGTATTTCCGAGTATATTCAAAAAAAGGAAACCGAGCGGATTCTTCAAGAGGAGACGGAGACGAGACTCAGGGCCCAACTGGACTGGATGTTATACAAACAATCCTGGATGTCGGATTTGGAAAAGACCGTCGACGTCAGTAAAGTGACGCTCAACAACATCAAACAGACGTTTATGAGCGGCGGCGGGATCGGGGGAATCGTCAGCCTCATCGAAATCGTGGAAAGCGTCGCCTCGTTCGAAGGGGAGCGTTGTGTGCTCCCGAAGGAAATCGTCGAGCTGTTGTTTCAGAACAACCAACCGGTTCATAAAATCCTAAAGTCTCTCGAAAAAAGTATGGAGATCCTCAATCGGGATATGATCTGTAGGATGGAATCCCTGCGGATCGATGAATTTCTCGAATTCGTATCCGAAATGGCGGACAATGCGTCCCGGGAAATGAACGAAGTGCTTTCCGAAAAATTCATAGAACTGGGATTTTACAGACAAAACGGCTGTGCGGAAGGTTCGATACGGATCGACCGGGATTCCTTTCGGACAGTGTTCGAGGAGTTGATCGTAAACGCCGCAAAATACGCCGCAGATCATTCAAAAATTCTAATATATCACAACTTTCACAACGGAATGATGAATCTACACGTAAAAAACGAATTCGATCAGGACGCGGTTCCCGGCGTTCCCAAGGAAAAGGAACTTCTGGTGAAACAGCCCTTTTACAGATTGGTGGGTTACGTTTACGAGAATTTTCCGATGGAGACGATCTTTTCGGGGCTCGGTCTGACCATAGTGGACATCGTCATGAGAAGACATTCCGGAACATTTCAAATTTCGAATATAATCGACCATTCAATTTCGGAAACGCCGATCGAAACGGTGCTTGCTTCGATATCCCTGCCTTTGGTTCCGTAAAATAACCGCTTCATTCCTCCGAATTTCAATTTTCAAGAAATTCGGTCGGAACGAATTTGGTTCCATGGCAGAACTGCAACTCGTAATCGGAGACAAAAAATTCTCCTCTTGGTCGTTTCGT
>NZ_NPEF01000437.1 GCF_002811955.1 Leptospira ellisii | reverse complement strand
TCCCTATTCGACGATCGGTTTCGAGAAAAAATTCCAAAAGGACTGGGTCTTGTATAATTTTTCCGGACCTCAGGCGGTTCCGGCGTACGGTTATTACTGGTTTGAAAGGATCATCGAGCAGGGGTATAAGCCGAAGATGGTCTTTTACGTGATCAGTCCCGAGGCTTTCGACGATACGAAGGGACTCTTTTACGATCCGTTTTTGAAATACGGGGCGGACGATTCTTTTTTGATGAAACATCTGGATCGTATATCCTTCGAAGATCGAAGAAAACTGTTCTTGGATCGCCTATTCGCCGTTCGTCGAATCAGCCCGGATTTGAAATTGTTCGCGAAACGTCTTCAGGAGGGAAAACTCAGGGAATACGATTCCGCGTTAAACACAGATTTTATGGTGCTCAATCTTCATCGGGGAGAACAGTTCGCTTATACGAGTTTTTTGAACGATCCGGAACGTTTGGAAAAGGACGCGCTTCGTATCCGCAACTTATACCTTTCCTCTTTCGAATTGGGTCCCACACAATTTTACTTCGTCGAGGAATTTCTCAAGATTGCCAAGGCCAACGACGTCAAAGTGTATCTGATCTGGCCGAAGGTGTACGAAAGCTACCGCAAACGATACGACGAACTCGGATTCGACAGAATTTGGTGGCCGAAGGTGAAGGATTTGGCGCGGCGTTATTCCGCGGTTCCGGTGGATCTCAATTCCCAAACCGAATGTAAACTTTTTTACGACGCTTCGCATCAATCGATTATGTGTTTTTTGGAATCGATGAAGCTGATGACGGATGATTACTATGGTACGAAAAAAATCGACGTGAATCGACGATTTTAACACGCTCGCGTCGGTCGTCTGAATAAAACTGAACAAAAAAACCCGCTCGCTTTCCGTCGATTCGAAGAAAGAGCGGGTTTTTTGTTTGAGGATCGTTTTTCGAATTCCGGATTCGATTTCGAAAAATTCGATTCGGAAAAAACTAGGACAGGAAAGGAGCGGGTCGCCTTACCACTTTAGCTTTTTTGCATCTTCCAAAAATTTCTCCAAGCCGATGTCGGTGAGGGGATGTTTGAAAAGTTGCTGGAACGCGGAGTAAGGCATGGTGGCGCAATCGGCGCCGCGGAGTGCGGATTCCTTTAAGTGGATCGGCCCGCGGATGGACGCTGCGAGAATCCTCGTATCGTATCCGTAGTTATCGTAGATCTCCCTGATTTCGGAGATCAATTCCATTCCGTCCCAACTCGTGTCGTCCACTCTTCCGATAAACGGAGAAATGAAAGTGGCTCCTGCCTTTGCGGCAAGAAGGGCTTGCGGAGCGGAAAAACAAAGGGTTACGTTCGTGGGGATATTCCGTTTCGTAAGTTCGACTACGGTTTTTAATCCTTCCGGAATCAAAGGCACTTTCACCACGACGTTTTCGGCGATTTCGACGAGTTCCAACGCTTCCTTCATCATTCCCTCGTGGTTCGTGGAGAGAACTTCCGCGCTGACGGGTCCGGGAACGATCGAACAGATTTCCTTGATGACTTCCTTAAAACTTCTTCCCGATTTTGCGATGATGGAAGGATTGGTGGTCACTCCGTCTACGAGTCCGTAGGAAGAGATTTCTTTGATTTCGTCTATATTTGCAGTATCGAGGTATAATTCCACAGACATGCTCCGTATATGAGTTGCTTAGAGCATGTCCGAAAAGCGAGGCTATGGTCAATAGAAAAATTGCACAGAGCAATTCGGTTAATTTTTTATTGAGTTCGGAATAGGAGGGTTTGGAGGAACATCCGTTGAGATACAACGCGATGCC
>NZ_NPEF01000436.1 GCF_002811955.1 Leptospira ellisii | reverse complement strand
CTTTTTGCAGCAGGAGCAGCATACGTTTTTAGAAAGGTAGCCGGGAACTGGATCCAAGAAGCGTATCTCAAAGCCCCCAACCCGGGGAATAACGACTACTTCGGCTCCTCAATCTCCATTTCCGGAGCGACGGTTGTGGTGGGGGCCTACCGTGAAGATAGCCAGGCGGCTACGACCAACGGAAACACCGCGAGCGCCGACAATTCCAAAACGGATTCAGGAGCCGCTTACGTCTTCCGGAGAACGGCCGGAATTTGGAGCCAGGAAGCCTTTCTCAAAGCGTCGAATTTGGATTCGAACGATCAATTCGGGAAGGCGCTCTCCATTTCCGGAAATACGATCGTAATCGGAGCCGCATTGGAAGACAGTAATGTGAGCGCAGTCGCCAACGGACCTACGGCAAGTCAGTCAAACGCGTTAGGCAGTTCGGGTGCGGCGTACGTGTTCGAAAGGACGGGAGCGAATTGGGCGCAAACCGCTTATTTAAAGGCGAAGAACGTACAATCAAGCGACCAGTTCGGAACAGCAGTCGCCGTGGAAGGAAATTATATCGCCGTCGGGGCGATCAACGAGTCCTGTGGTCAATCCACTGTCACCTACGGTCCGTTAGTCGTTTGGGACGAACGTTCTCCACAATCCGGTGCGGTTTATATGTTCGAAAAATCGAACGGACGCTGGGGAGAATATTCGTATTTCAAAGCTCCCAATGTGGGGAATTCCGATCTATTTGGGTCCAGCGTATCTTTGTCCGGAAACCGAATCATCGTAGGAGCACCTCAGGAGAGCAGCAATCAAAACACCATCACCAACGGAAGCGGAGCAAGTGCGGACGATTCGGAATACAGATCGGGAGCCTCTTATGCTTTTGAAAGATAAGTCGAATCCCGGGTCGGAACCGAGAAGAACGCGCGGTAAATCTGCCGTTTCCATACTATTACGTTCAACGATCGTTCTTTTATTTCTTCTATTATCCGAAGGATGTCTCTTGGGAGGAGACCAAGCTCCGGCCTTCTTAAACCTTTTTTCTCTCGAGTCCTCCCCGCTCTCCGATTTCCAATATCCCGTATCCTCTTACCAATATAAGAAGTATGTCACGATCCCGACGTTTCGTCCTTCGATAAAAGGCGACGTAGAAGAATACTCGATCTCGCCCGCACTGCCGACAGGTTTGGATTTCGATACGTCAACGGGAAGTATTTCCGGAATTCCGACGATGAGTTTAGCTTCGACCGATTTTACGATCACCGCGGAAAATTCCCAGGGAACGATTTCCACGACATTCAGACTGTCATCCACATTCTCCCAATGGATCGACGGCGCTTTTATGAAAGCTTCTAATTCCGACATCGCCGATTACTACGGAAACGCGGTCGCGATCGACGGAGACACGTTAGTGGTCGGAGCGTATTTGGAAAGCAGCAACCAAACCACGATCACCAACGGAACGACCGCAAGCACAGACAACAGCGCGGATAGTTCCGGCGCTGTTTACGTCTATCGAAGGTCCGGAGAAGGTTGGGTGCAAGAGGCATATATCAAAGCGCCTAACGCGGAAGCGTTCGATTTTTTCGGCTATACCGTTGCTGTTTCGGGAGATACGATCGTTGTCGGGGCTTATCTCGAAGGCAGCAATCAAACCATGATAACTAACGGAAATACCGCAAGCGCAGACAATACAAGTCCGGCTTCCGGAGCCGTATACGTCTTTCGAAGAACCGGAACGACCTGGAGGCAAGAGGCATATCTAAAGGCGTCTAACGCGGAAGCGTCGGATTATTTCGGTTATAGTCTTGCGATTTCGGGGAATA
>NZ_NPEF01000435.1 GCF_002811955.1 Leptospira ellisii | reverse complement strand
TCGGATATCCCTTCGCGTTTTTACCTTCCAGAATCACGTCCACTACTTCTTTTCTATACTTAGGAATCGCTTCCAGATTCAACAGATGTTGAAATACTTTCTCCACGGGAGCATTTACGGTCGCCGAAATGTTGCCTTCGAATTTCGGATCCGCAAAAGTTCCTAAACCCAAAAAAGCCAAACCGAGAATACAGATCGTTCCTAATATGCCGAATACTGTCCTCATCATTTTTTCCTTCGTATGTTTTTAAAGTTTTAGAATTCTAAATTTCTCTCTTAAATTTCTGTAAAGAGCCGTTCGTACCTCGAACAACCGGAATTCAGCCCTCGTATATTCTTAACTTGAAAGTAGGGACGACAGAAAACTAAATCGAAATCCTCGGACAGGATCTATCCTTGTCCGATCATCCCTTCCTACTTTCGTAGCAGGAATCGTGAAGACGAAAAGTCGGATCGAAGTTCAATCCCTTCTTTCTTTGTTGTGATTGATGCGATTCATGATGTAAAGAGCAAGTAAACCGCCCAACAAAACCGCCAAAAGATTGACGTTCGAAATCTGATAGATTCCGAACTTCGGAGAAATCAGCCAAAGTACGACCGAACGGATGAAATCCTGAAGGAGAGAAAGGATGATCAAAGAACCCAAAAGAGCGACGATGAGCGCTCCCCAAAAACCTCCGAGAAGATCCTTGCGTTTATAATAGTAATAATACCAGGAAAGACCGCCGGAGATACCGACTACGAACAATACGTCTAAAATCGTCGTCCACCAGGGGGAGCCTGAAAAAGAAGCAAGCGGCGTCAAAAAGAGTTGTGCGCTCAGTCCGTGTAAAAAAGAATCGGGTAAATTCAGTAGGCTCATTCCAATACAGCATTTTCGGGAATTGTCTTTTAGTCGACACATTTTACGACTTACCCTAAAACTTGCTTCTTTAAGTATGCGAAAGTCGAAGGTTCCGGTCCTGTCTCCCTCTTTTATAAGAATCTACTAGGCGCGATACGGATACGAACGGACCGTAAGACCACTTTTCGAAAACGAAACGGAACGAGAAAATCGGCTTTGAAACAAAACACAACCTCTTCCGCTAAATCGTTCGGTATAGTAGGATATCCGCTTTCTCATTCGCTCTCCCCTCTCATACACAATTCACTTTATAGAGAGAAAGGAATCGACGCCGAATATTCTGTCTTCGAATCTCCGCAGTTGGATCGGAAAAAATTGCAAGAACTTATCTCCGCGGGAGTCGAAGGGATTTCCGTGACCATTCCACATAAGGAAACCGCGTTCTCTTTGGCGGACCGGGCCGATTCCGCATCCGAAATCATGAAGGCTTCGAATACGCTCCTCTTTCGGAATGGTTCGATTAACGCCCATAATACGGACGGGGAAGGAGCGCTTCGTTCCGTTTTGGAATGGTCGCCCGATTCCCTGCATACCGGAAAAACCCTGATTCTCGGGAGCGGAGGAAGTGCGAGAGGAATCGCATACAGCCTTGCGACGTCGAACCGGCTGCGGGAACTCGTGCTTTGTTCCAGAAACGAGGGCGCCGGAAAAGAGATCGTGGACTTGATCGCGAAACATTCCCCGGTTCGGGTCGAATACGTATCCCCCGAATCGATTTCGAATCTCCGGGATGAATTTTCTCTCGTCGTCCATACGACTCCT
>NZ_NPEF01000434.1 GCF_002811955.1 Leptospira ellisii | reverse complement strand
CTAAAAACGAAACACCGCACTATTTCCCTTTCCCAGCCTTACAAAAAACAAAACGAAAGCGAAGCGGAATGGCGCATAACGAACTAGGCTTCTCGACGTTTGCGGTTCTGGAGCACGCCTAAGCGCGCGAAAGAATTGGCACAAGGTTCGAGCGACCTTAGTCGCGTCTCGCGAACCGAAGTGACAAAGCAAATGTGGTGAAACCCGAAGTGAGAGTTTGCGAAGCAAATCTCGAACGGAGCGAGGAGACGAAGTTATGCGAAGTGATGCAAAATAAACTACAGACACCCTTCTACTAAATTTAATTCAGGATATCTCCCAACGCTAATTGATGTAATATTTTGATTATTTGTCTCAAAAATAATTCCATAATTTTTATCTGATTTATCCACTGGCTTATAAGTATACTCCAAGTAGTTTGTATAATGCCCGCGCGTTTCTTCTAACTTTTCTTTATATATACTTTTTAATTTAGTTATCGAATCTCCTATTTTAATACCAGAAATTGTTTCATTCTCTGGCTTGTATAAGTAAATTCGCGCAAGTTTCATATTATTTTTAGCAGATCCAGTAAACATAAAACCCAAGTTAGAAATAGAATTTTTGAAATAATAGAAAGCGCAATTTTGCTCTACTAACGGATCTTCTTCTAATTTCAATTTTTGACCTGTCACTTTTTCAATGTCAACAACACTCATACCTATAAGAATTTTACCAACGCCACGAATATGAATTTTGTATTTCTCAATGGTAAGCGGTAAATCCTGTGCGAAGCTAATTTGAGCGTAAAAGACTGTTGAAATTATTAGTATTCTCTTAATCATAAAATATGTTTTCCTCAAAAAATTGCATCATTTCGCATAACGACCAAGGCTTGACGACGTTTCGCGAGTGCGTAAGCACTTGGCGCGAGACTTGCCCTGCAAGGCGAGTGACAAAGCGAAATGTGGCGAAGCCCAAGCAAGAGTCGCGAAGCGATCTCGCAGCGCAGCGACAAGCCGATAGTTAGGCGAAGTGCGTTAATTTAATTAAACGGATATTTAATATACATCCTTAAATACTAACATATCAATCAGCTTCTCTTCGTGATTATTCGGAAAACCACATTTAGGCACAAAATCATCTGCCTCTTGAAAAGTCCCAAAAAGACGATCCCACCATGTTATATCACCATAATTGAATTTATGTACATCGATTTGATGATGAACAGAGTGATGTTCTGGCCTTTGAAGAAAATAGCCAATCCATTTAGGCGTTTTTATATTAGAATGATAAAAGTATTCACCTGTTGCTCCGAAAAAAGAACACCAAGCTCCAGCTTCTGCTGTTCCACCTAGAAAACAATAAATGAAAAAACCCGTAATAATGGAATCTGCAGCGATTTCTATTGGGTGTTTATAGAATGATGTAATGGCTTCTATTCGGCTTGGACTATGATGGATCTGATGAAAAATCAGCCAAAATCCATTTGCATGCCTAAGACGATGCCACCAATAAAAAACGAAAGTCCCAACAAACCAATAAAATAACCCTTCAATAATTGGATAATGCCAATTTCCAAATTCGAAAATCGTATATTCTCTAAAATATCGATTCCAGGTAAGCCCACCTGCCCCAATTAATAACAACTGAATAACATTTATAAAGAGCGCACGAAGATACCAACCTTTCGATTCCGAAAGTTCTCTACCAGGATACTTTCGCTCGATGAAAAGAAATATGGCGGTACTTAAAACTATTAATACAATTGGAAAATATTGAGACCGGAGAGATTCAACCATCGTTTGTTAACTAATAAATTGTTATTTTTAGACTTGTATAGTTTAAA
>NZ_NPEF01000433.1 GCF_002811955.1 Leptospira ellisii | reverse complement strand
ATTTGAACGAAGAGTTATCGAATTTAGGATACGAGTAAGGAAGTAGATGTAAGATGTATTCTAATCAGGTAATCCAGTAATTCCAATGAGCCGTAATGAATCTCTAATGTTTGTTTTATCTATTTTCGATATGAATTTATTTTTGTTTATTTTTACATAGATATCTTTTAAATCGCTTTTTGATAAAGTTCCCTTTTTAATCAGAATTCCACGCTTTTCTAATGATTCAATGTCATCTTTTATGCTGAAAGGTTTTTCTGTTAGGTCCAAAAGGCATTCGGTATTAAAAAAAGAATGGCCCAGATTTTTAGGATTAAATGAAAACGTTACATGGCTGCTTCTTGAGCCATTTTCTTCGTAATGATGTTTTTGAGTTGTTGTCCTTAGTAAATAAGCGATAAAAATTTCCGAGTAAATACCTGTTTTACCAATATATACGAACCAAGCGTCTTTAATTGTTTTGTCGTTATGGCCTTCAAATTTTGACCATATAAATACATCACCGACTGAAATTGGCAATGGAAGTTTCTCTCAACGTTTTATAGATTAAATAATGTTCATTTGCTAAATTATCTTGAGAGACTTCTTCAAAAATATCTTCATCGTTCATTTTTTTCATTTTTCCATTTCCTCGATTTTCCCAGGCAATCTTCCATGGGCGAAGTTCATGGGTCGCGTCAATAATCTCATTGTTATTTTTATACGATGTCGCATATTTAGTAATTAGATCTCTCATAACTTCTACTTCAAAATCGGAGAAAAAATCTAAATTATAACTTTTGCCTATAATTTGAGTTTTTTCTAAATTATCCATTCCCATGTTTTTTATTATCTCGAATTCAGCGACATTGAATATGTTTTCATTGATACCCACGTAAACTTCTTCTGCTACGGGACCATTTTCCATTGCAACAAAAGATAACTCTAAAGGAGGTTCGCCTAATGTAGAAAATACCTTATAATAAAATAACGATAAGTACTTTAGAAGAGTGGTTTTATAGAGAGGTTTTTGAGTTAGTTTAGTATGCTCCGCGGAAAAAAAACTTATCGAGTTTATTAATTTTTCGTAAGAGTATGCGACCATTTTTTTCTCCTTCGGCTGATCTTTTAGCATCCGCCAGAAATGTTCAATTGTACACTCTTTTTATATTCGTTAAAAAAAAAAGAAAAAATACTAAAAATTTGTTTAGATAATACAAGAGGGATATACAAAGCAAGGGGCTATTTTTCTTTAAAAATACATAATTAATTTGTCGTAAAGCGGTTAAAATGAAGAAAAGTGATAGAAAAAGCATTAAAAATTGACATTTCTTAGTCGATATTGTATAATAGGCATAGAGAATCATTGTATGGCACTCGAAAAACCTTTGATAACGTATAGAATTGAAAACGAGGTTTTGGTTTTAGGGAATGCCGGCAAACTGTGCACAAACATTGCACAATTTGAAAAAGATAACGTTTTAGTTACTGAAGAAAAACTATTTTTCCACGACCCCGCGAGCGATCGAAACGTGGTCAAGTTATTTGCATTAGAGAAGTTTAATGCAATGAGAACAAAACAGAATAACTTGACCGGAGTTGAGAGCGCGACCCGGCGC
Organism: Leptospira ellisii; assembly: GCF_002811955.1. Classification (GTDB taxonomy): domain Bacteria; phylum Spirochaetota; class Leptospiria; order Leptospirales; family Leptospiraceae; genus Leptospira; species Leptospira ellisii. The sequence continues at coordinate 233 of NZ_NPEF01000433.1, read as the reverse complement.
TCTTTTTCGTTTAAGGATGTTGTTGAAGAGAGAATCCAAAGCGCCGGGACGCGGCCAAAGAAACAACGCGCAGACCAACAAACCCAGCAATGGGACTTAAAAGAAAAGGAATTCTATGACCTCAAACAAGATTGGATCCAGAACGTAAGCTACTTGAAAGAAACGGGGACAAAACGCTGGGAGAACATGGCTCAGGAGTTCGGAGCGAAGTGGACGGACTGGAGAGCGGACTT
>NZ_NPEF01000432.1 GCF_002811955.1 Leptospira ellisii | reverse complement strand
GGATTACCTGATTAGAATACATCTTACATCTACTTCCTTACTCGTATCCTAAATTCGATAACTCTTCGTTCAAATGAATCCCGGATTCCATTAAAGTTCCGTAATCTGATTTTTTGTTCCTCAAATACAAAATGTCTCCCAGATAACGACCGTATTTGTCCTGAAAATGAGTTCGGAGTAAAAGGTTCATCCCCGGTTTTAGTTTCTTCTTCAACAATTCCAAAGCATCTTCTCCGTCCGTACTTCCGAGCTCAGGAGCATTCACACCGAGCAAACGGATCTTTTGACGCGCGATCAAGTCAAAGCCTAATTCAATTTGAACGAGTAACGTATCTCCATCCACTACTCTTTCCAAAGTGCAAAGATAATGATAAAGAAAAGATTTTGGATCAGCTTTTTCAAGATTCCAATCTTTCTTTTCTTTCTTTAATCGTAGGATATCATTCGTTTTGAAATTTTTAGAATCGATTCTGTGATAACAATTAAATCCCAAATCGATCCAGAAATTATTTTCCTGCGACATATCCTTATTTACAATTTTGTAATGATACATTTCTCCGTTCGGGCGATTCCATTTTAAAGCTCGCATACTGCCGTAATAGCCGGTTTCACGAGCTTTCCGTTCTAAAACGAGACAGCTCCATCCGTTTTTGATCGTATCTTTTTCCAGTTTTCTCCTCGTGTTTGCATCGGAAACGGAGGCAAGGATTCTGTAATGCCCCCAGCTCAAACCGTAATCCAAGGTCTTTCCGCGGTATATGTAATAAAACTTGAGTGCGTAGTAGAGAGACCTGCGGGAAAATCCGATTTCAATCTTTTTGGCTTCTTTGGAAAGACTTTCAATGATATCTTTCATCTTCTTCTTGGCTTTGTCGCCCATCACATCGGTGTTAAACTCTTCGCTGAGCAAGGAGCCGATTTCGTAATAACCGTCCAAAAAGAATTTGTTCCCTCCTTTGTACGTATTCGTTTGAATCGATTTCAGGATTTCGGAGATTTGTTTCGTAATGTTTTGAGGAGAGTTTTGTTTTTGTTTCAAGTAGTAGCCGAACCCTATTTTTAAGCAAGATACGCCAACTTTAGGCCGGACGCAAGTAGATTCGGTTTAAGTTAAAGAGTAATTTCTTGAGAACTTTAAAATTCCGTAGAATGCCCAGAATCGGCGATCTGGGGCGTTCTGTGAGGGTTTTGGAATGGGCGTTTCAGAAACCATCCATTGATAACCGCGATAACTTTGAGATTATAATCTGAAAGTTACTTCAAATTGTTTTTAGTAGTTCCAATAGGTTTATTTAGTATTTTGACGTTGTGGGTTCACCTAACTATTGTTATTCCGATTTAATCACTGTAGTTTTCGTATGTGAAAATATCCTATTATTTTTCCTTTGGAAATTTCCCCCAAAAAGAATGGAAAAGATAATTCTATTTTGTATTGCGAAACTCAAACAAATCTTCGGTTTAAAGAAAAAATCAAAGGGAAGATCAAAACTGAGTAAATACTGGGAGATCTACGATCAAATCAAAGACATGTTGAAAAACCCAGCCGGATGGGGCGCTGAGAGGATTCACTCCGAACTTTTACTTTTGGGTTTCAGTATCTCTTTATCTTCCGTTAAAAGAATCATGAAAAGAATTCTAAAGCCATACAACCCGTTTGGAGGAAATTGGAATGCGTGGATGAATTTTATTTCTCAAATGAAGGCCAGTAGAAATAACGTATCGCCGTATGCGGTTTGAATCCTGCAAAGATCCATTGCGACCGCAAATTCCTTCATTTGAGAAATAAAATTCATCCACGCATTCCAATTTCCTCCAAACGGGTTGTATGGCTTTAGAATTCTTT
>NZ_NPEF01000431.1 GCF_002811955.1 Leptospira ellisii | reverse complement strand
GGCGGAATGCACGCAATGTTGATTAAGGTTTGAATTTATGGCAAAACCGATACGTTATCCCTTCAGTTATACCCAGAAAGTTTCTTGGGGAGATATGGACGCTTTCGGACACGTAAACCACGTCGTTTATGCGAAGTATTTCGAAAATGCGAGAGCCGATTATTTCACCGATCTTAAACTTTGGGAAAGTCCGGATCGGCCTTCCGAAGGCGGTCCCGTGATCACTCATATCGAGGTGGGTTATCGAAAACAAGTGCGTTATCCGGAATCGCTTGCGGTTACGATGCAGGTGGATTCCGTTTCGTCGCGTTCGTTCAAAATCTCCTGCACGATGTGGAACGATAAGGACGAATGTGTTTCCACCGCTTCGGGCGAATTTATTTGGTTTAACTTCGCGACGCAGAAACCGATGCAGGTTCCCGAGTCGTTTCGGAACTTATTCGCAAGTCGGACGAACGCCCCTGTAACCGGCCGACCGGTATAAGGAATAAAAAAAAACGTCCCTTACGGGACGTTATCCGCGTTTGCGGGAATCGGGCGAAGGTCCGACCTCCTCGCGGGAATGACCGTTTTTTCAAAAACGGAGGAACGTTTTTATCATAGAGGAAAGATCAATCGATCCAAAGAATAGGATCCCGCTCCCGTGATCGCCAATAGCAGCGCGGCTCCGATCGCTAAGATGTGGAATTCGTAACCTTCTCCCTTTTGCGCCCCATACCAATTCATGAAGAATCCGTTGTCTTTGTGTACGAGGAGAGCGGCGCCTAAGAGGATAATCGCGATGCTGATCGCGGTGAATCGAGTAAAAAGTCCGAAGATCAACGCCAAGGAACCGAACGATTCTCCGATGATCACCAAAAAGGCGATGATTGCGGGTAACTTCATGGTGCCCGTAAAAAATCCCATCGTTCCTTTGAATCCGTAACCCCCGAACCATCCCAAAAGTTTTTGTGCGCCGTGAGGGAAAATCACGAGTCCTAAAATGACCCTGAGCAACAGGGAATTCAGATCTCCGGTGTTGGCGAATATTGTTTCAAACATGTTTCTTCTCCTAATCGTCCCCGAGATCGACGTTCGGGGATAAATGCTTTATAGTCAAATAGTTTAAATATAAAGTATTTAGTCAAGTGATTTCTGAGGAGTTCCTACGTGGTTTCGTTTTTTGTAGAATTCAGGTGGTTTACGCAAGATCGGTGTGAGTTCCCACGAAGTTAGGTAATTCAACGAATTCCGCCGGAAATATCAGGATTTGTGTGAGAGTTCCCACACGACCGCGGTTTCACGGAAGGTTTTGTGGAGTTCCGACCGAACGGGGCCGGGGCAAGCCCGGCCCCGTTTTACGAAAAACGGCTTGCTAAGACGTTCCCAGCCGGGATTTTTTCCAGTGCAATGTGTGATACTTTTTTAGCGACTTCCTCCTTTACCGGAAACGGTACCTTGATTTTCGGAAAAAATTCGGACCGAGAACCGAACGAAGCCCAGGCTTTGCTTCGGATTCCTTCCCGGCCCCGCGAGACCGAAACCAGGTGCACGTTTATCAGCGTTCCCGGAGCGGAACGGACGCAGGAAGTGATTCTTTCCAAGCCCTTTGCAATGTGGGGCGCGGAGATGGGGGCGAATGCAGCCGGGGTCGTAATCGGCAACGAGGCCGTGTTCACGAAAATTCCGTTCGAAAAAAAGAACACCGGATTGACCGGAATGGATCTTTTACGACTGGCCCTGGAAAGAAATACGAACGCGGAATCCGCCCGCGAAACCATTCTCGAATTTTTGGAGCGTTTCGGTCCGGACGCCTGCGGAGGTTACACCAATTCCTCCTTTTATTATCATAACAGTTTTTTGATCGCGG
>NZ_NPEF01000430.1 GCF_002811955.1 Leptospira ellisii | reverse complement strand
CGAAGGAAAGATACGCGAGAGTACGATCCGATTTTCAAGCGCGTAACCCGATCCGCTCGGAGCCTGGATTCGATCTCCGATCACGACGAAACTTCCGTTTTCCTGTCTCGCCAAATCGCTCGCCATAAAACAGAGTTCGTTCACGGTCGAATTTCCGAATCCGTTGCACTGTCTTAAAAAATCGTGCGAACTGAAGAGGATTTCCGGGGGGATCTTCTTGTCGTAGAGTAGTTTTCTCGGTCCGTAGACGTCCTTAAAAACCGCGTCGAGGAGTTCGGCCCTCTGCACGAGCCCCCGTTCCACCTCCTCCCATTCCTTGCTTTCCATCAGAACGGGAAACAGATCCAAGGACCATAGGCGTTCCACCGCTCCCGGCTCCTCGTACACGTTATACGTCACGCCGTTTTCCTGCAAAAGACGCAGCGAATCCCGCTTTCTTCGGTTTAATTCATCGTACGTTAATGCGTCGAGGGATTTGATTAAAAATTCGTATTTGGTCCTGAGATTTCCCTCGCCGTCGTAGAGCTCGTCGTAGAGGGACGGAATCGGGGTATATCCTTCCCGCAGATTCAATCGGGCGTTGGACGGGTTTACCATAAAATTCTGAGCCATAATTCAAGGTCCGTACATTTTGGCGATTCTTTATGGGACGTTTTTTTTCCAGCCCGGCCCCGGAGCCAGCCTCAGATCCAAGGTGTATGGGGAATGCGGATGCGCCAGATTCTGCGGAGCCCCCTTTTCTCCCGCGGTATGCCCGTGATCGGCGAATCGGCTGATTCTCCTGCTTTCGGCCTCGAAGGAATTGACCGGAAACGTATCGTACGACCTTCCTCCCGGATGGGACACGTAATACCGACACCCGCCGATCGACCTTCCGCTCCAGGAATCCCAAAGATCGAACACCAAGGGATTGTTCACCGGTAGGTTGGGATGTAAGGTGAACGTCGGCGACCATGCCTTAAAGCGGACGCCCGCCACCGCTTCCCCTACCTTTCCGGTGGAACGCAACGGGACCTCGTATCCGTTGCAGGAAAGCAGGTAACGCCCCGACGTCCATCCGTCCACCTTGACTTGGATGCGTTCGAGGGCGGAGTCCACGGCCCGCGACGTTCCGAAGGAATTTGCCTCCTCGCCCAAAACGTCCCAAGGTTCCAAAGCCATCCTCAGTTCGATTCCGATCCCGTCCTTTTGCACCCGACCATATTCAGGAAATCTAAATTCAAAAAATGGAATAAAGTCCTCTTCATAAAAAGGATAACCCCGCTCCTTCAGATCCTCGAGAACGTCCTGGAAATCCTCCCATACGTAGAAGGGAAGAAGATACTTATCGTGGAGTTCCGTTCCCCTTCGGATCGGCGGATGCGCGTAGGGTTTCTCCCAAAATCTGCACAACAAAGACAGGACGAACGTCTGTTGAACCACGCTCATTCTGTAATGCGGGGGCATTTCGAACGCGCGGAATTCCACCAACCCGAGACGTCCCGAAGCTCCCGCGGGGGAATACAGTTTATCGATGGAGATTTCGCTTCTGTGCGTGTTGCCCGTGACGTCCACGAGAAGATTTCGGAACAGACGGTCGACGAGCCACGGAGGAACGCTTTCCAGACGATCCACTTGTCTGCACGCGATTTCGAATTCGTATAACGTTTCCTCCCGTCCCTCGTCCATACGCGGAGACTGCGAGGTGGTTCCGATAAAAAGACCGGAAAACAAATACGACAGGGAAGGATGATGCTGCCAATACGTGACGAGACTTCGAAGCAGATCGGGTCGTTTTAAAAAAGGACTTTCTTCGGGAGTTAAGGCCCCGACCGTAATGTGATTTCCGCCTCCGGTTCCGGATGCCCTTCCGTCGATCTGGAAT
>NZ_NPEF01000043.1:14573-21720 GCF_002811955.1 Leptospira ellisii | reverse complement strand
GAATTCAATATCTTTCCTCGATCTTAAAATCCTATTTTTATCAGTATCCGCACGCTATGTTCATCACGGATCGTTCCGGTAGAATCGAATTCATCAATCCGGTTTTCGAAAGTCTTTCCGGCTACGATAGAAACGAATTGATCGGTAAAAATCCGAAATTTTTCCAATCGGGTTCGCACGACGCGCGTTTTTATGAAAATTTGTGGAGCACTATCCTTTCCGGAAAGGAATACGAAGGAAACTTCGTCAACAAGAACGGCTTCGGCAAAACCGTTTCCTGGAAGGAAAGGATCACTCCGCTCCGCGACGAGTCCGGCAATATTTCGAATTTCTTATGCAGAGTCGATCTTCCGCAAAACGGAAACCTTTCGGAAACGAACGGAGCCGAGTCGCCTCCTCTCGACGTTTCCGGCGAACGCACGAAAATCCGCGAATCTCTGTTTCCGAAACTGCAGAAGGAATTCGGTTTAACGTATCAGGAAGCGAAGATATGCGATCTTCTCGTGGAAGGTCAAACCCGTGATAATCTCGTGAAACAGCTCGGAGTACATGCAGGAACTCTAAAGAACCACCTTAAGTCGATCTACCGCAAAACGATCGAGCGGAATCTCGCCGAGCCTGGACAGGGCAGGGATAAACTGCAACGACTGACCCTGTTTTTGATCCGCTTGTGCTGATTTCGCCTAACGTTTTCCCCAAATCCTTTCGAGATAGGCTTCCCTTCCGGAGCCTTTTCGATAGGCTTTATATCGTTCCGGATTAGTTTGATAGTAGTTTTGATGATACCCTTCCGCGGCGTAAAACGAAGTATAAGGTACTATCTCCACCGTGATCTTTCCCTTAAACCTTCCCGATTTTTCCATCTCCGTTTTGGATCGTTCGGCGATCTTACGTTGCGCCTCGTCGTGATAGAAAATTCCCGTTCGATAGTGTTTTCCCCGATCCGCGAATTGTCCTCCGTCGTCGGTGGGATTTATCTGTCTCCAAAATATCCGTAGCAGTTCGTAATACTCCGTTTTGGACGGATCGTATTCGATCTGAACGGATTCCCGATGTCCCGTTTTTCCCGCGCTTACGTCCTCGTATGTGGGAGAGATTTCCTTTCCTCCGGAATAACCCGCCGTTACGGAAACGACTCCGGGAAGCGATTTGAACGGACCCTGCATACACCAAAAACATCCGCCCGCAAAGGTGGCTTTCTGCCGTTTCGGACCGGCGTAGGAAGGAAGGATCGAGATTCCGAGAAAAAGCAGAAGACAAATCCTTAAATAAAACATCGTAACTCCTCCTTTGTCGGTTCGAAACGATTTCGAATCGGTTACAAGTACGGGCGGATCGATTCTTCTTCTTTTTTTGTTTTTCGTTTCCGCGGAGAAAATATTTCTATGTTTTCTTTTCCGGAATCGGATTTTAAGATACTAAGAATAGAATATGAAAATCGCAATTTTAGGAAGCGGGATCGCGGGACTCAGCGCGTGCTGGTATTTGAGCAAAGAACACGAAGTGATCCTCGTCGAACGACATTCGCTTCCGGGAATGGACGCGCACGGAACCGATGTGGCTCTTAAGGATCGTATCTTCCGTTTCGACGTTCCGTTTCGAGCCTTTAAACAAAATTATTATCCCTGTCTGATCGAAATGTATCGCGAGGCGGGAATCGAATTCCGTCCCGTGGATTATTCCTTTTCGCTGAGCGAACGGGACGGTACGACGTATTTCCAATTCGCCACTTTCGGATTGGGAGGAAATTTTTATCCGTTCGTTTCTCCCGTATGTTTTAAAAACGGGGAATCCAGAAGGATCTTTTCGGATACGATCCGGTTTTATCGGGAATCGGAATCGCAGTGGGAATCCCTCGAGGGAGAACAGCTTACGATCTCCTCCTTTCTGCAACGTTTCGGTTATTCCAAAGAGTTCGAGGACAAATATCTCGTACCGATGTTCGCGACGATCAACACCTGCACCTTAAAAAGCGCCAAAAATTATCCGGCGGACGCGGTGATCAATTACCATGCGAAGGGTTTGAAGTTTCTCCGTTTTTTGACGGCCAGTCACGGAACGAGGGACATCACGACGCGTCTTTCCGCGAACGCGAAAGAGGTGCGTTTGAAATCCAATCCGAAAGGAATCGAACTCAACGGCAAAAAGGTTTTCGTCAATTTCGAAGGAGGCGGCCGGGAGGAATTCGATCGGGTCGTCGTCGCTACTCCTGCCAATCAGGCGATTCCCCTTCTCCCCGAAGAGATGAGCCGCGAGAAGGAAGTTCTCGCCTCCTTCCGTTACGAGGAATCCGAAATTCTGATGCACACCGATCCTTCGTTTATGCCCAACAAAAAAAGGCATTGGGCCCCTTTGTGTTTTACGCTTTCTCCGGAAACGGACAAACCCTCGGCGACGATCCGTTTGAATAGGGTACTTCCCGAGATCGGCAGGGAAGAGATTTTCCAAACCTGGAATCCTCTGCAGGAACCTAAACCCGGAACGCTGATTTCCCGTTCCCGATTCGAACGTCCGATCATAGACTTAAAGAACCGCAAAACCATCGACGAACTCAACGCGATTCAGGAAGGTGCGGGACGAAAGGTTTGGTTCTGCGGTTCGTATGCGAGATACGGGATTCCGCTTTTGGAAGCGGGAGTTTCCACTTCCTTGGACGTGAAACGTTGGGTGGAGAATTCCGTCTAAGAAAGTTCCGCGGAATACAATACAAAACGAAAGTATCGTCCCATTCTTTCTCCGCCCAAAAATTCTCCGAAACGCCGGTATCGTTCACCGATGCGGGAAGAAATTTCCGAATCGGCGGAACGTTTCCGTTTTTCCGTTTCGGTTTTCGTTTTTAGGAAACGGGCGAATCCGGCGAAGACGTGTTCCTCCAAAAATTCGAATCCGTCCGCGACGAAACCCGTCTCTTTCAAGAGACGGTCCAAGGATTCCGTAGTGACTCGGTTGGCGGGCGGAATCGAGGCCAAGTCGCAGACCCTGTTTCGGATCCAAGAATCGATCAGTCCCAGTCTTCCTTCCTTGAGGATCAATTCCGCCGAAACGATCCTACCTCCCGGTTTGAGAATCCGCCTCGCCTCTTGCAGAAAACGTTTTCGATCCGGAAAAAAATAAGCGCTGTCCAGACATAGAATCCGATCAAAGGAACGGTCGGGTAAGGAATCCAATCCGAGTTCCAAGGAGGAGCGGATCAAGGTGGGGGTTCCGTCCTCGGGTCGTTCCGCTAGTTTTCTTTTTGCGAATTCGGTCTGAACCGAAGAGGGATTGATTCCGCAGAGCCGCGACAGGTCGAGGGAGAATTCGTCCCGCCATACGAAGAACTGATCCCCGCATCCGTATCCCAGATCCAAAATCCTGTGGGAGGAATCGAGTTCGGCCTTTTTTCCCAAAAGCACGGCTAACGTTTTACAGGCGGTCGGATAATCCTCCGCGTCTTTCCAATATCCCAGGTTGGCCCAGGATGAGGAACCGGGTGTGTTGAGATATAAGTGTGCGAGCGTGTCCGGCGCCTCTTCGGGTTTCCTTTTTTTTCGAAAGGGATTCATCCGGAAAAAACGACCTTTGGACGGAGATGCAAAATTTTAAAGCGGATCGCCGAACGGAGAAGGTTTGAAAAACGCGGTAGTTCCCGCAATTCCGATCGAGTTCGAATTAACGCGAAGAAATATCTATACATTCATTTAGTTTGTCCGATAGGTACAGTAGAATTATCGGATTCCGGTTCCTATGTTATTACTCAGCCTTTTTCATCCGACTCCTATCGGTTCCACTTTGTTGTTCCGATGGAGAAAGAAACTCGCGCGCAAACGGGTTTTTCCCGTTCTGATTTTTCCGGAAGGTTCTTTGAGTTTGGAACGACTTCGGGTCCTCGCAAAAATTTCTTCTAAATCGAAAAATTCCCCGTCCATTCCTGTTTTCTTTTATGCGAAGTCGGTGTCACAGGCTTCCGTCTTTCTTCTTTCGGAAGGAATTCCCCGGGGTGAAAAAATTCTTCCGGTCTTTGCGGACTTCGGCTCTCTTTCTAAAGACGAACAAGGCAGGGAGTTCGGGGAACAAGCGACGTATCTTCTCGAAAGATTAGGGGAGCGTTTCGCAGGCATTTGTTTTTTGGAAACCGGAAAACCCCAAGCCGGGATCGAACGATCCGGGAATCGGACTTGGCTTTATCATCATTCCGCGTTGGCGGTCGAAATCGCCGGGAATACTTTCAAAATTCTTAAAAAGGATCTGCCCGAAGAACAAGGGACCGAGGAGCTGACTTCCTGGATTCCGCCCGGTCTTCTCGAAAGCGACTGAATGAAATTTATTTACAGAGTTTTCGGATCGACGGGGAGGTTCTTCCGTCCTAAGAACGGGGACCGCATTAAATATTACTCGGATTCAGTATTTTAATTGAAGTTTTTTTTATACCATTCTTGATAGATAAAAATTTTGCCATAGGCAATAAATAAACGCAGGGATCTTCTGCATGATCGAGAAACGAATCAACAAATTCGGGGAAAACGGAACCTTCGCCACGAAGTCCATCCCCAAAGGAACTCTGCTGTTCAGTTACAGCGAGTGGATCGAGGACGAAGAGTTCGGGTGGAAAGTTCTGACAGTCGAGGAAGCCGAATCTCTTCCCGATTCCGAGAAGGATATCTTCATGAAATACGGTTACGACGTGGACTTCGGACTGGTTACAGGACCGACCAGCGATCAATACGTCATCAATCATTCCAATTTTATGAACCATTCCTGCGATCCCAATATGTGGTACGACCAGGACGACAATATCGTCGCCAAACGGGATATCGCCGCGGGAGAGGAATTGACGATCGACTACGCGAATTTCATCGTGAACTTCGATCAGACCTTCGAATGCGGTTGCGGCGCTTCAAGTTGTAGAAAATCCATCCGGAAAGACGACTGGAAACTTCTCATCAACGAGTATCACATGAACTTTCCGAAATTCATCCAAAAAGAAATCAAAAAACTCTACGTAAAAATCCCGGTTTAGAACGAAAATCGAAAACGACTCATTTTCTCACTTTCATGATCTTCTCCAGGATTCCCTTTCCTAGAAATCCTGGAGAGTCCTCCGAAACGCTCGAATTGGTGCTTCGGGCGTTTTCGATGGAATAAAAAACGTCCGGTTCCACCTTCTTCACGATTTCCATCGCCTTACGCACTTTCTTTCTTTTTAAAACGGTAAAGACGATTTTAACCGGACCTCTGCTGCCTTGACCGTCCATCGTCGTGACTCGATATCCCGCTTCTGCGAGTTTGTCCGCGATCGCTTCTCCGTTTTCCGGGGAAATGATCCGCAAGAGGGAGAAACCGAGGGCCAGTTTCTCTTCGAGAATCATGCCGATGAACGTTCCCGTCGCAAATCCACCGGCGTATGCGAGATAACAGAATACGTTGTTCAGATTTCGGATGACTTGCGTGATCACCACCACCCAAAGCAATACCTCCAGAAAACCTAACGAGGCGGCCAGGGCTTTTTTTTCGCGCGTAAGCAGAATGACCCGGATCGTTCCTATGGAAACGTCGGTAACCCGCGAACAAAAGATAAAACAGGGAAGAAGAACGTAGTCGAAAAGGGGGTTTCCAGGGGCGGGAAAACTGAAGTCCATAGCCGCAAAGATCGCGTACGGATCCTAACCCGTCGAGAAAAATCGGGGCGGCTAATCCGCGGTTTCGCCCCGGTAAACGGAATCTCGGCTTCCGGGACGAAACCGGATTCCGGCTTCTAATTAGAATTAAATAAAATTCTAATATTTATAGGCCTTGTCCTCCGATTGCGCCTTTTTGGATGTGGTCGCGCTCGGATCCACGTCGGCTTGCGCGACCGTGACGTACGGGTTGGCGGTTCCCCCGTTTTCATACGGGTTATAATTGATCGTTCCCGCAGGAGCGTGGCTCAGTTCGGGAAGATCCGTTCTGAACTTGGAGTCCGCCGGAAGTTTGTTGAAACTCGTTCCGTTGGCGACGTCGGGATAACCGGCGACCAGGGAAGTCCATTCCACAAGGGAACCGTCGTAAAATACGGTCGGATATCCGAGAATGTTCAGCGACGCGAATCCGTTGACCTGCGCTTCGAAATTCGTCCGGCATTGGGAGACGATCGTCGCACCCGGAGTGTAAGCGGCTCCGCCGACTCCCGTTCCCGCGAAAATTCCGGCCAGAGTATTCTTATCCTTAAACCGATATCCGGTTGCGGAGTCCAAAAGGCTGGCCCAAGGAAACGTTTTGGCGCCTTTGAGTCTGGTTTCGAACAGGACGTACTTTTTAGGATTGCCGTTCGTTCCCGCCGCAGGCGCACCCGAGTCGTTCCAAGCCGTGGTGATATGGTTGGCGCCCGTGTTCGTGATTCCCACCGTCTGATCGAATTGCGCGGTCGGTCTTGCGTCCACGATGATCTGTCGGTTCGTGAGACCCGGAATCGAGGCGGCGCCTTCGTTTCGGACGATGTCGATCACGTCTTCGACGGTCAACGTGATGACGGTGTTGTCCACGCGCAGTTGTCTTACGCTGAAGCCGCCGTTGTCGTTGGGAGCGACGTCCTTGGACGCGCTAAGATAAGCCGCGTTCGCGAAATTGCTTCTGATGTCTCCGTTCAGAATCGCAAGATGTTTTATGTCGGCGCCCCAATATCGCAACCAATAGACGCCTCGGGTGATGTCCTGAACTTGACTTCCGTTCGTGTAGGCGGTTCCGTTGTTGTTCGCGGTTCCCACCGCAAAGACGACCAAATCCGTATTCAAATTGATTCCGTAGACCTGTAGCCAAAGATCCGCGGTTTTACCGTCGGCCTGATAACGGACCGAGTTACGGATCAAACCCGTGTCCCTTTGCTGGTTAAAACGGAAACCCGCGGTGAAATCGTCCAAGTGATAAACGAAGACGCCGTTCGCGTTGTCGGATTTTATGTAGGAACGTCCAACCGGATCCGCGGCGAAGTTATTGGCAAGACTGCTTTGTAGGATCACCAACTTACCGGTGATATGCGAAGGTTTGTTGTTCTTCCAGTCGGCAACCCAGGTTTCCAAAGTGCTTCCGGTAACGAGTCCCCAACGGTTTTCATTATAATCCGCGGAGGATTCGTTGACGAGGTCGGAGGCCGAACTGGTCGGAATATGGGCCTGGGCCGCGGCAAATAACG
>NZ_NPEF01000043.1:0-14563 GCF_002811955.1 Leptospira ellisii | reverse complement strand
CCATCCGTTTCAACACCCGGGTACCGCGTATCAACGATCTTGCGAAAATCGTCGTGTTGTCCGGACCGGAATCCGACTTTTTGCACGCAAGAAAGGAAAGGATCACCGTCGTCCAGACGGCGGTTTTGAGAGTTTGCAACTTCATAGGTTTATTCCTTTTTATAATTTTGTAGTGTTTTCTACGGTTTTCTGGTAAAACTGAGGAGCCTCTGAGTAAAAACACTATAAAATTCGTTATAACAGAATAAAATTACGTTATTTTGAATAATATTTTTGAAGAAGTTTACAATTTCATGTTTATAAAAGCGGTTTCGAAAGAGATCAGATCGTTTTCACCAACCAAAACCCGGCGAAAGCGAGCCCGAAACCTCCGATAAAAGTGAGGATGGTATATGCAGAAAAAAGAATATAATTTCCGGTTTTGAACATCTCCAAGATCTCGTAGGAGAAGGTCGAAAACGTGGTGAATCCGCCGCAAAATCCCGAGGCAAGAAAGAATTTCCATCGAAAGTCGAATTCCGGAAAACGGTCGAAAACGGCGTAAACGACTCCGATCAGGAAAGAACCGAATAGATTAGCGATTAGGGTTCCCCAAGGAAGGTTTAGCCCCAATACGTTGCCGAAATAATGCTGGAGTCCGTATCGTAACGCGCTTCCCAAGGCACCACCCACGCAGATCCAGATCATAGTATTTGCAAAATTCATAATATATAAAACTTTAAAGTCCTTCCGGGTGCCCGGTCGAAAACCGCATTCCGCGCCGTTCGTCCTTCACTTCTGATTTCAGGACGAAAAAACGTCCGGCCTACCGTCCTCCGGCGGGGAATTTCTTTCTTTGAAATAACGGTAAATCTGATACAAACCGACGCCGAGCGTAACGACCGAGTCGTCCACGGGGCCGGGGAGAAGGTTAGGAGCGATCCAATAGATCAGGATGACGAGCACCGGCCAAAAGATTCGAATCGTCTCCATCGGTTTCGAATCCTTGATCGAAAACCAGATTCCTACGATCAGCGCAAGCACGAACGCGACGACGATTCCTCCGAAAAGGAGCAAGTGTTTCCCGGCTAAAACGAGCCAGTCTGCGATCGAAACGGCTCTGCCGTAGTCGTCTTTGAGGAAGAATACGGTGATTCCTACGGACGCAAAAAAAGTAATGAACGGGGTCAACATCCCCCAGAGGCAGCCGTATTTGATTTTTCCGGAAACGTCGGACATGACGGTCTTTCTCCTTTTATCCGCGAAATTTCCGGATAAATATCAGATTTTCATAATGTTTTTAAATACGCGAGAATGAACGGTTCGATGTCGCCGTCCATCACCGCCGCGACGTTCCCAGTTTCGTGATCGGTTCTGTGATCCTTTACGAGATTGTAGGGATGGAAAACATAACTCCGGATCTGAGAACCCCAAGCGATGTCCTTCTTTTCGCCGGATTTTTTTTCCAATTCTTCCTTGGCTTTTTCCTGTTCCATTTCGTACAGCCTCGCCTTCAACATCTTGAAAGCCGTGTCCCTGTTTTTTATCTGGGACCTTTCGTTCTGACAGGCGACCACGATTCCCGAAGGTAAATGTGTGATTCTCACCGCGGAGTCCGTCGTGTTTACGTGCTGACCTCCCGCGCCTGAGGAACGATAAACGTCCACGCGGATATCCTTTTCCTCGATCTTGATGTCGATGTCGTCGTCGATTTCCGGGCTTACGTGTACGGAAACGAAGGAAGTATGTCTCCGTTTATTCGCGTCGAAGGGGGAGATCCGAACGAGTCGATGTACGCCGTTCTCCCCTTTTAGGAAACCGAACGCAAAGTCGCCTATCACGTGTAAGGTGGCATTCTTGATACCCGCGCCGTCGCCCGCTTGGATATCTATCAGGGAATATTGATATCCTTTTTTTTCGAAGTAGCGCATGTACATCCGCAGAAGCATTTCGGCCCAGTCCTGGCTTTCGGTTCCTCCGGCTCCGGGATGGATGTTCAGGAAGGCGGGTTTGAGATCCTCGGGATTTTTAAGAGCGCCGAGCAATTCCAGTTCCTCGAACTTTTCCTGAAGTCTTTGATATTCCGAAGAGAGCTCTCCGACTCCGCGTTCCCCTTTTTCGTCCAGGGTAAGTTCGACTAAATCAGGAAAATCTAATATATCTTGCTGAATCGTAAACCAGGGTGTGAGTTTTTTTTCGAGTTCGTTCTTTTTTTGACTGACGACTCTCGCCTCTTCGGGATTGTTCCAGAGATCCGGATCCTCCGCTTTTTCCGTCAGTGCCTTGAGACGATCCTTGTCCTGTTCCAGGTTCAATAACTTCCAGCGGTTTTGAAAATTCTCCTGTAATTCCTTGGAGACCCTTTTGAGTTCTTTTGCTGATTTGACTTCCATACTCTTTGCTTTTTGTCGATTTGACGATTATCGGTTTTTCCGCAGACGGAAACGAATGCGGGTTATTGAAACAGAAAATCTTCTTTTTTATCCCGCTCCTGTTCCCAGGAAAAAACCGTGTCGCGTAATTGCGGGGTGTTTCCTTCCACGGTTGCGACCAGAACGTATTCCTCTTTTTTGCGGAATTCTTCCGGATTCTTTTTTAGGATCAGTTTCCCGGAACGGATCAGATCCAGAATATGCGTTAAAAACGGATCCTTTTCGGTCCTGGACAATTCCTTCATGGCCGTATAAAAGGGCGTGATGCCCTTATGGAACCAATCCACGACCTCGTTTTTTCCGGCAGGCCAAAGCTGGTTGAGTTGGATCGTTTCCTCGCGCAGGAGGGACTTTCCCTGAAAGGGTTTTTGAAGATGTCTGCATTGAAAATAGAGTTCGTGATTGATCTCTCGCGGGAAGGTCTTTCCGTATCCGGATCCGATCCATTCGATCCAGGCCTTTTTTTCCTTTGCCGAAAGGGAAGGGATTAGAGCGAAGAGATAATTCTGATTTCTGAATATTCGAGAAGTTGAAAGATGATCCAGGATCTCGTAGGGGATCATATACTGTCCCTTTTGCCATTCCAGAACCACCGGAATTTTCTCTATGTCCAGGTATTCCGTGGGAGTTTCCATTCCCACCACGTCGCCGAACTGTGTGAGAATATAAATAAACGATAATAGTTCCTTGCGATTCATCTTTCGGATGAGTGCGTCCGGATCCAGATTCCTGTGCAACGCGTGTCTCAATAGATTGTATTGTTCCACGGGGAATTGCCCCGGAGAAAGGATGATCCCGAGGAATTTTTCCATCTTTCTCAGGCTATGACGATCCACGAGATCTAAATTTCCGGAAATCAAAAACGGCATAGGTTAAAGCGCCCTGTGTGCGATGTCTTTTCTAAAAAAGGTTTTGGGAGCCCGGATTTTTTCCAGGAAGGAATAGGCTTGGGAAACCGAGCTTTTTAGATCGGAACCGTAGGCCACTACACCGAGAATTCTTCCCCCGGATGAAAAAACTTTTCCATCTTTTTTTAGAGTTCCCGCATGAAAAAGATATGTGTTTTGACCAGCGGTTTCCGGAAGATCCAAGGGAATATTTTTTTCGTAGGAATCGGGATATCCCTGCGCCGCGAGCACGACGACGGTCGCAGCTCCCGGTTTTACCGCCGCCTTCGTTTCTCTGATCGCGCCGGTCGAGGCTTTATAAAGGAGTTCTAATAGATCTCCGTCCAACATGGCGAGCACGCATTGCGTTTCCGGATCTCCGAACCTGCAGTTGAATTCGACGACCCTCGGCTTGCCGTCCGCGGATATCATCAAACCTGCATATAGTAGACCGCGATACGGATGTCCCTTTTTGCGGAACGTTTCGAACATGGGATCGAATATTTTTTTCCGTACGACGGAAAGCACATCTTCGGTCACGATCGGCGTCGGGCAATACGCGCCCATCCCGCCGGTGTTCGGTCCTCGGTCCCCGTCGTAGGCGCGTTTGTGATCCTGTGCGGCCGGAAGAAGAAAATATGCTTCCCCGTCGGAGACGGCGAAGATGGACGCTTCCTGTCCGTCCATAAATTCCTCGACGACCACTTGTCTGCCGCTTTCTCCGAATTTGTTGTCCTCGAATATTTCCTTAAGAGCGTTCGCCGCCGTTTTCCTATCGAAGGCCACGGTCACGCCTTTGCCCGCCGCAAGCCCGTCCGCCTTGATCACGATCGGAACCGGCTTCGATTCTATATATTTTAAAGAAGCTGAATATTCGGTGAACGTTTTATACTCGGCCGTCGGGACGCCCGCTTCCGTCATCAGCGATTTCGCGAAATCCTTGGAACCCTCCACTTGGGCGCAATAGGAATCGGGGCCGAATACGGGGATTCCCAGTTCTCCGGCCCAGTCCGCGAAACCAGCAACGAGAGGATCTTCGGGACCTACGACCACGAAGTCGAATGGATTGGATTTCAGAAAGGATTGGACCGATTGTTTGGATAAGACTTCGAAGGAGCCGCTCGGAAGGATCTCTCCGTCCGGAAAACCTCCGTTTCCCGGATAAACTTTGAGTTCGCTTAACAACGGAGATCTGCGAAGGTGAAAGGCGATCGCGCTTTCCCTTCCTCCCGATCCGATCAAAAGGACTTTCAATTTAGCCTGCAATATTTTGAATCCCCTTCTTCAGAACTTCCACCTTATCGACGAAGGTTTTGAGTTTCTCCCTTTCCTTTTCGATCACTTCGGGGGCGGCCTTGGAGAGAAATCCCGGATTGACAAGTTTGGCTTCCAGCTTCTCCTTTTCGACTTCGGCTTTTTGAAGTTCCTTTTCGAGACGCGCCTTTTCCTTTGCGACGTCGATCAATCCCTCCAACGGAAGGACGACTTCGCCTTTACCGAAGTGGGAAACGGAATCCGTTTTTTGAATCTCATACGCGGGATCGATGTTGACCGATTCGAGTCTGGCGAGTTGTAAAAGCGAAACTTCGTTTTCACGGATCGCCGCGGCGCCGAGTTCGTCGGATGATTTTACGATCGCCTTACACTTCTTATCCGGAGTGACTCCGTTTTCCGCGCGCAGGACGCGGATCTTGGTCACGATCTCCTGAAGTAGGTTGAGTTTTTGAACTCCCGGAGAATCCTTCGAAATCGGATAACTTTCCGGATACGGAGTCACCGCGAGAAAACGATCCGAGAATACGGAGTGAACCTCTTCGGTTAAAAAAGGCATAAACGGGTGCAGAAGTCCCAGCGCCCGGGTGAGAACGTCGACTAACACTTGTTTGGCGACTTCGGCGGAGCGCGGAGTGACTTTTCCGTAGGCTCTGGGTTTCACGAGTTCTATGTACCAGTCGCAGAAATCGCCCCATACGAATTCGTATATCGCCGCGGCCATTTCGTAAAAGTGGAATTTGGAATGCGCCTTGTCGTATTCCTCGAGACAATGATTGAAGCGGGAGAGGATCCATTCGTCCATCGGTTCCAGATCCTTGCGGATTTCTGATGTGATTCCCGTCGGAGCGAAATTCTCCTCCAGATTCATGAGGATGAATCTGGAGGAATTCCATATCTTGTTGCAGAAGGAACGGTAACCGTCCAGACGCGATTCGTCGAAAAGTATGTCCTTCCCTTCGGGAAGCGTCGCCGCGAGAAAAAAGCGGAAGGAATCCGTTCCGTATTTCTCCATCATGACCAGCGGATCGATGACGTTTCCGACCGACTTGGAGAATTTTTTTCCGTCCTTATCTCGGACTAATCCGTGTATTAGTACTTTATGAAACGGTGGAGCTTCCATAAACTTCATTCCCATCATGATCATTCTGGATACCCAGAAGAATATGATGTCGAATCCGGTGACGAGCACCGAAGTCGGATAATATCGTTTCAGATCGGCGGTTCGTTCCGGCCAACCCATGGAGGAAAAAGGCCACAGCTGCGATGAGAACCAAGTGTCTAGGACGTCCGGATCCGGTTCCACTTCCTTGGAGCCGCAGGAAGGGCAGACGTTTACGGAAGTTTCCGAAACCTCTATATGTTTGCAGGTTTTACAGTGATACGCGGGAATCTTATGACCCCACCAAAGTTGTCTGGAAATACACCAATCACGAATGTTGTTCATCCATTCGAAAAATGTTTTTTCCCACATTTTCGGGACGAATTCCACCTGACCCGTCCGTACGGCCTTGACGGCGAGATCGGCTAACGGACGGATTTTTACGAACCACTGGGTGGAGAGATACGGTTCTATCACCGCGCCTCCGCGGGAGTTATGGCCCACCGCGTGCACGTGGTCCTCGATCTTCTCGATCAGTCCCCGCGCTTCCAGATCCGCCACGACTTTTTTGCGGGCGTCGAAACGATCCAAACCGTTGTACGCGCCGGCGTTTCCGTTCATCGTTCCGTCCGGATTCATCACGAGAAGGGGTTTTAATCCCAGTCTTTGGCCGGCTTCGAAGTCGTTCGCGTCGTGCGCCGGAGTGATCTTTACGAGTCCGGATCCGAATTCCTTATCCACGAACGCGTCGAACAGAAGCGGAATCTGTCTGTCCGTCAAAGGAAGATCCAAGACGACGTCCTTCAATGACGCATAACGTTCGTCTTCGGGATTGGCGCAGACGGCGACGTCGCCCAACATCGTTTCTGGACGGGTCGTCGCCACGATTACGTATCGATCCTTTTGTCCGTGGATCGGATATTTGATATGATACAACTTTCCTTTGGTTTCGCGGAATTCGACCTCCAGATCCGAGATCGCGGTCTGCGAAGCGGGGCACCAGTTGATGATCCTTTCTCCGCGATAGATCAAACCTTCGTCGTAAAGGGATTTAAAAACTTTGAATACGGCCTTGCTGAGGCCTTCGTCGAAGGTGAATCGTTCGCGGGTCCAGTCCACGGATTCGCCCAAAAGTTTTTGCTGCTTGACGATGGTTCCGCCGGAATGTTCCTTCCATTCCCAGACTTTTTGTTCGAATTGTTCCCTCGTGAAGTCGGTCCTTTTTTTTCCTTCCTTGGCGAGTTCGCGTTCCACGACCATCTGCGTCGCGATTCCCGCGTGATCCATTCCAGGAAGCCAAAGAGTCGACTTTCCTTTTTTACGTTCGATGCGGATCAATATATCCTGGATCGTATGATTGAGTGCGTGACCGATGTGCAGCGAACCCGTGACGTTAGGCGGAGGAATCACTATGGAAAAGGTTTCTTCGGAATTCTCGTTCGGTAAAAAGGATTTTTTTTCCTCCCAAAGGGAGATCCATTTACTTTCCACTTCTTTCGGTTCGTAACGATCGCCTATCTGCTTTTTCATGGCCGTAAAAAACAGGTTTTCCTGCTTTTTCCCGGGGTCAAGAGGATTCAAACGGAACCGACTTTTCGAGACGAAAAATTGACGAACGGTTTATTTTTTCCGGCGCGTATTTTGTCTCAAAGCGGTCGTCGACGCGGAGCGAATCTTATCACCCGAACGGGTCGAAACACTTCTTCCGTTTAAAATACTCGTCTTCGATTTGAGCGCCGCTTTTATCGACGTTTGGATTTCCTTAAGCGGGAATCGGTCCCGATCCCGTATGTTGAGACAGGTTTTGCCGGAGATCAGATTTGGAAATTTCTTTTTGACATTCTGCAAGTGACGCGAATCGCAAAGATAGATCGATATCCGATCTTTTTGCGCGGCGATGGAGATCCAGTTTTTTCCGAGTTGATAGGTCGGCATTCCCTGTTTCATAAACTCCTGGATTTCGGGAAACGTATCCACGATCCATGAACGAAGGGCGAGAAGTCTTTCCTTCCGTGTCTCCGTCTGAGAATCGATGTAATTATGGATCTCCGAGGACATAATAAACGTCGGAATCGGAATGAACGAAAAAAGATACATGTTATTGTTCGCCGAAGAAGTCTTTTCCGAAAGGAAAACCTATTCCCGCTTTCCTCCTTTTTTCTTTGAAGTCGTCGATTCTGGACCAAGGTTCGATCCTGAGTTTTGTTTTTCGAATTCCTGCGCGAAAGCACGGAGTTTTTCCGCGGACGAGATCATCTCCTCCTTGGAGAACGGCGGAAGGGGAGGGTCTTTGACGCCCAGGATTTTGGAGAACAGCTCGTGGGAATGAATGTTGTTTTCGTAGATCGATTCCGCGGTCACTTCTCCCGTTCCCAGCATAAAAAAGGCGAATCTTTCCTTTTGGACGTAGCTCATCGATAGGATCGATTCCGCAAGAAAGGAAGCGGGCATGTCCACGTCGAAGGAGCCGTCCTTTTGTCCCTGCACGATCAGATCGGACATGAAGTCGACGTCCCTTTTGAAAATCTCCTTCTCCAATTTGGATTTGAGCGTAAGGTTCTGGGGAAGATACAAAGCCTTTATGAAGAAGAATATCATCTCCGGATTTTTGTCGATCCAGTCGAAATGAAGTTCCTGTATAATTTTAAGTTTATCTAATGTGTTTTTGGGTTTTCTGGATTCCACGTTCTCCAAGAGTTCTTTCGTCAATTCCTCGGACATCGTTTTGATCATTTCCATCAAAAGTTCCTCTTTGGAATTGAAGTGATGATAAAACGTACCTTTGGCGATTCCGAGTTCGTCGATGATATCCTGGACGGAGGTCGCGTCGTATCCCCTGGAAAAGAAAAACTTCCGTGCGCAGCCGAGGATTTCCTCCTTGGTTTCTTTTCCTTTTTGTTTGTTTTGATTCGGTTTTTGCATGGTTTTGATTTAGACCGACCGTCGGTCTATTTTTGAAGATAAGGGGAATTTCGGTCAATCGAAAATTGGGAAGTAGGAACTCCTAAAAACAGGTTGTGGTCTGTGGAAATGGCGAGGCGGGGGGATGATTTTGCGTGGTTTTGGGGAACTCGTGTGGGAACTCTCACGCTTTCTTACGACAAAATCGACGTACGATCCTGGGAATCGTAGGAACTCTCACAAATTTTCCGGAAAATTCTCGTTTTTGCAGGAAGAATTTAGAACCGCCCGCCCGGGAAAGTTTTTGTGAAATTCCGCAGAGCAAAAGGTAAAGCCATTTCGTTTTGTCTTAAAACCGGTTCGCCCGCTGTTAGCCGTCATCTCGAAAGACATTCCCTCACTTCGTTTAACAAACGAGAATAGCCACTTCCGTCTATCGTCACTTTGCTCGGACGAAGTTCCGGGTTTCGGCCGAACCTTTCCGTCCCCAATTCACCCGCAAAGGGAATTCCGAAATCCTTTTCCGCAAGTTCGGAAAGGACCGTATGAATCGGGCCGATCGAAAAACCGGAAACTTTTTTTTTCAAAAAAACCGCCTCGAACAAGGATTGACCGAAGTAACCCGAGAACGCCGCAGAAGCGGCGAGGAGTTCCCGGAAACGATACGAAGAAATCCGGGAACGATGTTCCACGAACGGGGAATGCGACGGAGTTCCTCCGACCCGGACGATCTTTCCGATTTTTTCGGAGGAGCGGAGCGACTCGAGATAGACGTCCAGCATCTCCGTTTCGGAAACGCCCAATCCGCCCGCATAACACAATAAATACGATTCGTCCCTCGTTTCCGTCGCCTTGAGTCGCGGGGGAATCAGGATCCGATCCGGCGAAAACGGAATCCTCGAATCGGGGTGGGGAAGCGCTTCGTAACTGCGATGTTCGTACCGTTCCGGACCGAAGTGATCGATCAGTAATAGTTTTGTTTTTGAATATTCGGGAATTGGAATATCTCTGGAGTCGACGACGATCAAATCCTCTTTTCCGTCCTCGGGGAATTCGCTCAAACGGGTCGTCTCGTATCCTTCGGCGGAAAGCAATACGAAAAGGATCCGGGATCTTTCGAAATGTCCGCTTCCGAAACGTTTCGGATCTCCCGCCAAAATTCCGATCCGTTTCCGCTCGTCCGGTTTTGCGGCGGGAATTTGGAATCGAACCTGATCCACATCCGAGTTTCCGAGGAACCACTCCGGATGTTTTCGATACGCGGCGACACATTCCTCCGCCCCGAAAAACGGATATCCGGTTTCCATATTTTCGAGGACCGAGGATACCGTTTCCCGATCTTTCGGTTCGTCCACGGTCAGCCTCAATTCGGGAACTATCCTTTTATCGTCTTCGCTTAACAATGGAGCGAGTTTGAGGATTCTAAACCGTTCCGGATTCTCCTTGATATGAAGACTAACGTGTTCTTTGTGTCTTTCCTCCAGACGAGGAGGAGACCATTCCAAAGCTTCTCGAGTGAAAATTTCGCCGCCCATTCCCAGCGGCAGTCCGTAAATAGAAGCGAGGTCGGGAGTCGTATGGACGAACGCCTCCAGAAGTTGATCCAAATGCAGAACGTCGTAAAAGGGATTATCACCCGTTAGGCGGAGAATCCATTCCGCTCCGTAGAATTCGGCGGCGCGTGCGTAACGTTCGCGCACGTCGGTAGCGTGTCCTCGGAAATACAAATATCCCCGTTTTTCCAGAAAAACGCGGAGCTCTTCGTCCTCTTCGGGAATCAGATAAACGATCCTGTTTTCGGGGAGCACCGATACGATTCTTTCCTGAATACGATCGATCAGAGTTTTTCCCGATTCGGGTGGATACTCCGCAAGAACCTTGCCGGGCAAACGGGTGGATCCGGTTCGGGCCTGGATAAAGGCGAATATTTCTGGCGTATTACGCGTTGAACGTGTACCACTCATCGCAGCTTAGACAAGGAGCGCCCGTGCTTTCGTGTTCTCCGTTCAAAGAACGGGAGAATGCGGGAAGTCCTTTTCGCCATATGTCTATTAGATTTTCTTTATGTAAATTTCCGAGTTCCCTGCCGGGAACCTGTCTGCATACAGATACGGTTCCGTCCGAATTTACGTATAAATCCCGGTCTAGATGCCAGCAGAATTCCCTTTGGATCGGAGTCAGATCACTGGTCCTTTTTTCGGGCATCAATCCGGCGAACCGATTGTATTTTTGAAGTACGACTCCGAAACCCCGCTTTTCGGTTTCGTCCACCCAGGTTTCCACCTCGTCTTCGGTTTCCTCGATCTTTAGGAATTGAAGATAGATCCTGTTTTTGGGAAAGACGTTCTGAAGTTTTTCTATATTGGTAAGAACCTTCTGCAGTTCCCGTTTTCCGTATAAGGATCCGTATCGTTCCGGATCGAGCGTCGTCAGGTTTACGATCCAAGTGATACGTTCCTTATCCTCCGCCGATAACGTCTCCAGGAATTTCAAAACCGGTTCCGCATCCGGATAGAGCGCGGTTTCAACGATCAATTCCTGCAGCATAGGAAACTTTAAGGACGTCGATAAAAGCGGAACGAAATCGGGATGAAGCAGGGGTTCGCCCAATCCTCCGAAACAAACCGTATATTCGTCCGAAAAGGATTGTTCCCTTTGTGCGAGAAGTTTTTCGAGCAGAGGGACTTCGATCCGATTTCCGTCCTTTTCCTTACCGCCGTATTGTCGCGGACAGAACGTGCAGCCCAATTCGCATCCTCGGTAGATTTCCAATTCCAAATAGGAAGGCCCCGTTCTGAAAACCTCCGGTTTGTCTTCGATCCAAGGACGAATTTCCGAATAATTCCAATCCTCTTTGGAGTTTAAAAAACCTGCGATCAAATTGAGGGAACGTCGGTTTCTTACGGAAAAGTCCAAACGGTATTGTCTCAGGTCGGGCGCGTGATAAAAAATCTCCACGTCGTAGTGATTGATGTTCTTTAAAAGATAATCGTGCGCGCTCGTTTTGAGTTCTTTGGGAAGCGCGTTTACGAATTCCCGGGAAAGGATATAAGGTACGATTCCTACGGGTAGATTTTCGCTGTAGGAATACTGGGAAAGATAACGATCGTGTCTTTCATACAATTCCCGCGAAAGAGCCGGATCCAAACAAGGGAACAATCCCGTGAAATAAAAAAAGGAGGCGTCGTCCCAATCCGCGTCTCCTGTCCTGGACGGAGGAAGGGAAGAGGCGACTTCCCTTAAAAAATCGGATTCTTCCGCGTTGTTTTCCCCTGGAATTTCCATAATTTGAATATTCAAAAAATTGTATGTTTTTGGATCCTGCGGGAAGGGCCAAACGTTGAAGACGACTTCGGATCCGGGAAGGATCTCCGAAATGCGGGATAAGGAAAGGCGTAGAATACGTTCGTTTTCCACGGAAGAAAGGGAACGCAGCAGTTTTTCCGTCGCGGAATCCAAAAAAACGGCGGAATGGGAAATCGGAAACTTCATCGCTTAGATTGATTATCGGTCGAAATCGAAACTTACCGTATCCAATTTCAATCCACGTTGAAGTTCTCTTCCTTCGTGGGGATCTTATTCTCTTTTTTGTAGGCTTCGTCGAAAATCTGGATCGGAATCTCCGTTCTCGCTTCCTTCAGCCATTTGTGGAAGGTTTCCTCTTCCTTGTCCCGATATAGGATGTTCTGGATTCCTCCGCGAAGATTGTCCATAGGCGTAGGTCGTTTCCCTTCTATTTTTAGGATACAATAACGTTTACGTTCGTCCCGGAACACCTCGGACAAACCTCCGTTGGGCAGAGGTGCGGCGATCGTCGCGGTGATCTTGCTGTATTTATAAAGATCGAAGGAGGAAATCCATTCCACCATTCCTCTTCTGGAACGCAAGGTGGGATCGTTCCGGGGAGAACCGGCGATCAGGGAGAAGGAGGAAGGATCTGCGAGGACCGACTTTCTGATTTCGGAAACTTCCTTGTAGATTTTATTCTCCTCCTGCACCGAATCGTTTTCGGGTGCGACGGCGATGACCCGGTATCGGATTTCGAATCCGACCTTGTCCTTGTTTTGATTATACCAATTTCTGATTTCCTGCTCGCTCGGAGGAGGTACGGCGATCTTCAGCTGCAGCAGTTGTCCTTTTTTGATCTGATACGGAAGTTCGGTGACCCAGAGTTCGAACGGCATTCCCGAGGAGGATTCCATCGCTTTCTCGAATTGTTTTCGATTGGTGGCGCCCATCACTTCCATTCTTTTTTCGATTTCGGAATCCACCCTTTGTTCGTTGACTTGGATCGATTCCTCCTCCGCGACCACGTCCACGATCGCGCGGTCGATCAGAAAATCCAAGATCCGGGTGCGGAGCGATTTTCTCAGGTCTTCGTGTTTGAGATGTTTTTGAAGCCGATTGTATTTTTCTCCCGCGTCGTCGAGATCGAGTTCGGAGATCGAGAGGGTTCCCACCGTGGCGATGACCCGATTGAGCGATTCCGCGGTGGAAACCGGCTTTTGGAAAAATAAGAATGCGAACATTCCGCCGAAGAGAAAGGCTTTTGTGTATGTTCGATTGGAATTCATCCGCGGTCTCCCCAAAGGAATATCTTCGATCTGTAAGATCCCCCGCGTGTTCCCTTGGTTCAACCGTTTTTCTCGGGGAAATTTTTTAGTTCGTTTGGAATTTATCGATCAGTTGTCCCAGTTGTTCGGCTTGTCCGTGCATTTCTCCGGAGAAGGAAGTGAGATCGTCGGCGCCGCCCGCGATCTCCTGCGTTCCGTCGGAAATGCTGACGATCGTTTTCGTGATTTCGTCGGTGGCGCGTTTCTGTTCGAGAACGGCTTCTTCGATCTGCAGGCTGAACGTCATGAGTTCGTTCGCGCTTTCGGCGATTTCCTTCGTGTTTTCCTCCTGCGTTTTCACGGAGGAAAGAACGTTCTTCGCGTATCGATCGAATTCTTCGACCTGTTCCCTTAGTTTTTTCAGAACGGAAGAGGCTTCCGAAACTTTGGAATTTCCGTTTAAGACGGCGTTGTTCGTAGAATTGACCAAGGCCCCGATTTCCTGCACGCTCGTCGAGGTTTGTGAAGCGAGTTTTCCGATCTCCTCCGCGACGACCGCGAATCCCTTTCCGGCTTCCCCCGCCCGCGCCGCTTCGATGGCCGCGTTGAGCGCGAGTAGATTCGTTTTTTCTGATATTTCGGTGATAATGGAAAGTATTTCAGTGATTCTGGAAGCGCTTTCTCCGATCGCTCCCATCGCGTTCGTGGAGGCGAGCATTGCGTTTTCCCCCGTGATTCCCTGTTCTTTGGATTGAGCGGCGAGTTGTACGAGTCCCTGCATTTCGTTGTTGATGTTCACGATCTGTTCTTTGAGGCGCACGACGTTCGAATCGATTTCCTTCATACTGGAAACGGCTCTTTCCATGGACTTACCGACGTTTTGCGCCGATGCGGCGAGTTCCTCGACCGCGGCGGACGATTCTTCGGCCGCGGAGGCTTGCGTTTGCGCGACGTCGGAGAAACTTCTTGAAGACTCGGCCATCTTTTGCGACGTATTCTTCAGTTTGGAAGCGGAGGCTCCGATTTCACGAACGACTCGAAGCAGATTTTCACGCATGAGATTCATGGATCCGAGGAGTTTTCCGATCTCGTCCTCCCGATCGTGGTCTTGGGATACGACGAGATTTCCCTTTGCGATCTCTTCGGAGAATCCGATGGCTTTCAACAGTCCCGTCGTGATCAGTTTTTGGAAGATCAAATTCAGACTAAAAAGCACCGCGACCAAGATGACTAACGTCGTCGCCAGACTTTTAAAGATGATTCCGAGGATGTCGTCGGTGTAGATCGAGTTGGGAATGCTGACCTGCATCACCCAGAATCTTTTTTCCTTTCCGATATGAAACGGAAAAAAATAATTCGTGTGTCCGTTCGATTCGGTTACGAACTACTCTCCTTACTGACTTTTCTGCACGGAAAGATACAGATCCTCGCGGTTGG
>NZ_NPEF01000429.1 GCF_002811955.1 Leptospira ellisii | reverse complement strand
CTTGTTTCCGTTTTCTGTCAACTAAGGATTGGGACCGGTTGCGCTTCGATTCCCGTTCCGGGTTAGGAAAAATTCCGCGAGAAAGGGCCCCGAAACAAAAAAGAACGACCAAAACCAATTCAAACCGCTCTTCCAAGATTCGGACGTATCCGTCCAAGAAGGAAGATAGGAAAGAATCGCCTCCGGAAAAAATCCCGGTCTGAGAGCCGGATTCGGCTGCATCACGTGATACAGGGAAGCGACGTGGTCGAACCAATACTTTCCGATCCAGAATTGATAAACGACGGAAATCCCTAACAGCGAGTAGGCGATTTTTTCGGATCGATTGCGGATGCCGATCCATCCGAAGGCGACGATCGCGAACAAAAGCGGAACGCTGCTCCATTGGAATCTTCCCGGAAGGGAAAGGCAACCGTACGAACACGGATGGGCCGCGTTCAGATTGAGCTGTAGAAGGACGATCAGCGAGAGTAGGATTCCGATTCCCCGAAAACTCCGATCCTTCAAAATCCGAATCCAACCGACCGATCCCAAAATCCAAACGAGCGGATTTTGAAACCAAAGCCCCTGGTTCCGATCCGCCCAAAGCCCCGCGAAAACGGTGACCCAATGCGCAAGATCGAACCGGATCGTCGGAGGCGCACCGGATTGATCCGGTTTCGAATACGGTCCGAGTCCGCTTCCGAACCAAAGATAATGGGAGAAAAACAGAAGAATAAACGGAATCGCCGCACCCGTCCACAAAATCGATTTCGCCCCGTTTCCGGTCTCTTTTCTCGCGGAGATCCATATCAGAATTACGATCGAAACCGGCGCGTTCTTTACGTGCAGCCAGACGAGCGAACCTGCGGTCAGACCGCATGCAAAAAATAGAATATTCCCGTTTTCTGAATTTCCTTTCGATTTTTCAATATGAAAGACGCATAACGCGATCAGGCTTAAGACGATTCCGGAAGGTAGATCCGGGAAAATCTGCCCCGCCGCCATGGGAAACGGAAGCGCCGCGGAATACGCCACGGAAAGAAGGATCGACTCCGTTTTGGGAATCGCCAAAATTCGCGCGATTCCGTAAAAGACGAACGGTAATATTCCCGCGAAAAGCGCGAGCGCAAGTCGGGCGCCTTTGATTCCGGATAGCGCATAACCGCTCCAAACGAGCAACGCGGTTCCGACGGAATGAATGCTGAACCGTTTTTCGCCTTCGGCGATCGTATGTCGGTCCGCGTCCACGGGACCGATGATCTTTTTCGAAATTTCATCCTCGCGGTAATTGTTCGCCAGGTCGAAGTCCCCGTCGCGAAGAAGGCTTTCGGAGATCATTAAATAGTGAGGTTCGTCGCCAGTGATCGGAAGTTTCTTCTTTTTGTCCCAGCTCAGTACGACTCCGGCATAGTAAAGCGCGGGAAGCAACAGCGGCCATAACCAAAACGACTTTCGCATTTCACTCGGAGAATTTTCCCGAACGGGCGTTTGTCAATCCGTTCCCCGCCGTTTTTCGATCGGTGAATTCGGAATTTCCGCGTTTCGAAATTTCGAAACGGTCGGATCCGCCGTCATTTCCGGTTTACAGAAAGCGCGGACTTTTTAGTTTTGAGGACGCAGGTTCCCATGAATCCGAGTACGGCCCGATTAAACTTCAAATTGAATCTCATCCGTCATCTTAAGGACGGTAAACGTATGACCTTGGACGAATTGTCGAGCGTCACCGGGGTGGGAAATCACAAGGATCTCAAGGAGCAACTCGGCGAACTTTTCTTTTTGGGAACGACTCCGCACGTGGCCGATCTGATCCAGGTAGATTACGATTCCGAAACGGATACGTTCGGATTGTTTCTTCCGTTTCGTTTCGATTCCGGTCTGCGTCTGAGCATCCT
>NZ_NPEF01000428.1 GCF_002811955.1 Leptospira ellisii | reverse complement strand
CGAAGTTTTTGACCGCGACCAGACGCTTGGGGAAAAAAGCGGGGACGACTTTGTATCAGCCTTCTTCCAGCCGCGTGGCTGAGGCGTTGCGCGGGTCCAGTTCTAGTTCCAGTTCCGGCGGCCTCGGCGACGGCTCGGGGAAAACAAAAATGCGACGGATCAACGTTCGTTTGGGCACGGGAAGTTGGACTCTGCTCGGGGCCTTGGCGCAGGCGCACGGCGTGTCCCGTTGTTATTTGTTTAATTATCTTTTGTATTTGGAGGAATCGGAAGTCGGGGATTCTATCGAAGAGATGCTGAATGAGGGAGTTCCCACCTTTCACAAGAACTACAGTTATATCCTCCACCTCGATCTCACCTTCAACCGAGTGACCCGGAAGCTCCAATGCCTCCCCGAGTCCGCTTTTTACACATTCGAATACCGAGAATGGTTCCGAGAGCCGGAATAAACCCACCAGTCAGACTAAAAAATCACCGAAGGCCGACAGACCAAACCGGTATCA
Source organism: Leptospira ellisii (assembly GCF_002811955.1). Taxonomy (GTDB): domain Bacteria; phylum Spirochaetota; class Leptospiria; order Leptospirales; family Leptospiraceae; genus Leptospira; species Leptospira ellisii. The sequence continues at coordinate 1,372 of NZ_NPEF01000428.1, read as the reverse complement.
CGTCACGCAACGAACAAATCCCCCGATGACGCGACGATTCGCAGAGACTTCGCACGCAACCTGACTCCGGCTCTTTACCTTCCCGGCGATTTACGAAGCCGAATTTGCCGATCTCCTTCGACAACCTTCCGAAGAAATCAAAACAGAATATTCTAAATTAAAAAAACATTAAGGACTTGCCCGAAAGAAAATCTCCCTCAATAAATTTTGTTCTTCGGAAGGATGTTCTACGAATTTAAATTGACTGACTTGGAATCGTTTCGAAAGTTTTAATTTCCGCTTTAAAACGTTTCCCCTCCTCGAAATCAGAAGTTCCACCTTATCTCCGGGTTTATATCGTTTTAAAAGATCTTTTCGATTGCCCGCATGAATTCGAATTCCTCCCAAGGCGATCCACTCGTCGCCTTGACTCAAGTCCGCGGATCTATCTAAAATTTTCCAATCGACTTTAGAAATATAAAGATTGCCGCGTTCGTCCCGGGTAGTAAATCCCAGCTCGATCCCCGGATTCGTATCCAAACGATGAATTCCGATTTTCCCCAAGTATGTCTCGATCGGGATGGGAACCGGCTTATCCAAATATTCTCCGAATTCCAATTTGAGATCCACGCCGGTGCTTTTTTTCGCGGATTGAAAAAACTCGGCTTTTGTAAAACCTCTGTTTTTTCCCAAATGATACGCACGATAGAGTTCGTTCATCACGTCGATCAAACGACGTTTTCCTAAAGTTTCGGATAAAATATGCAAATCCATCGCAAGCGCGAGAATTCCGCCTTTCACGTAATAGGAAATTCCCGTATTGTTCGCATTGGGATCATTCGGCCGATTGTAGAATTTCGTCCAAGCGGTATAAGAAGAATCCTCCAAACTCATCCAGGTTTCCCCTTCCGACCTCTCCAGACTTTGCAGATCCTCCATCACTTTCATGAGATAGGTTTCCGGACTGAGATGTTTGGTTTTCACTAAAAAATACGCGTCATAAAACGAAGTAATCCCTTCCGCGATCCACAATTCCCGGGTGAGTTTCGGTTTTTGATAATCGAACGGTCCAAGCTCGATCGGACGGATCCGTTTTACGTTCCAAAGATGAAAGTATTCGTGGGACAATAATTCCAAAAGTTTGGAATACCCGTCCTTAGACAAAGCCTTGAGAGGATCGTACATATTCACGGAAGAATTGAGATGTTCCAATCCTCCGTACGCACCCTCCGATAAAATCAGGATAAACAGATAACGCGCGTTCGGCGAAGTGCCGAACGCGGCGATCTGTTCCGCCGTTATCTTCTGTAGATCGGGAATCAGATTTTTTCTGACGGATTTATGCAATTCCCCTTCTAAAACAATTTCGTGTTCGCATTCGCCCGCGCGAAAC
>NZ_NPEF01000427.1 GCF_002811955.1 Leptospira ellisii | reverse complement strand
CCTTTAAACGGTTTTTTTTCCAATCTTCGTGTTGCTCGAGCCAAGATTCCCGCTTTGCTCTATTTTCAGAAAGTTCATTGCGGGTTTCTCTCAAAATGAAATCTAAAATCAAAATATAATTTCTAAACCGTGCTTCGATCTGATTTAGCGCTTCGGAATGAATTTCCATTCTATTTCAAAATATCGGCCGATTTATAATAAAATTTCGAAATTTATGCGGTATTCGATCGGAATTTTCTACCCAAAAGGAGCTTTTTGAGAATCATCTGAGGATCATTTAAAATCGTTAGATGAAGATGCAATGGTCGCAGAATTCCTTTAGAATAAGAAAAACCTCCTCGATGAATTCTTCTAATCCGGTTATGATCGATTTGCTCTGAGTCTTCTTCTTTATCCAAGTCAATTAATCTCGCGAATAGCCGACAGATCGAAATTCCGAAATAAAAACCCGCGATTTTGGCCTTATACCAATCTTCATGATGCGGTCGAAACGAATATCGAATCAAATTCTGATTCTTCGATTGGTATAAAGTTCTTCTGAATGCCGAGTCCGGAAATGCCGATAACAAATGCTTTTTATGAAATTTATATATTAGAAAGTGAAAATAGTTTTTGAGATTTCCATGTTTTCGAATCTTTTGTTCGATTAACCCCTTTAAATGGAAGGGAATTAAAAGATCAGATGCTCCCGAATTGGGTCTGGGTTTTCCATTAAACTCGGTAAAATATTGAAAATCGATTTTCTGCATTGGCATTGTGCGCCTCCCTATAGGACCCGTTTCCGCGGTTTGCGCAAATAATCGAAAAAAAGAGAAAAATTTAGGAAAAAGAATCTAAAATTGTTAAGTGCACTTCCACACATTCCGCTAAAGCGTCTATGTCGTAACCTCCTTCTAAAAACGACAAAACTTTACCTTCGCACAAATGATATGCGGATGATAGGACCATCTCACTTAGTTTCTCAAAACCGAGTGTTGTAACCTTCATTCCACCAAGCGGATCTCTTTTGTGCGCGTCGAATCCGGCGGAGATTAGAATTATCTCTGGCTCAAATCGTTCCATTGTGGGTATGATCTTTTTTTCAAAAGCTTTGATATAAGCCGCATTATGCGAATCGACTGGCATAGGAACATTTAAAGTTGTTCCTTTTCCTAACCCGTATCCAATTTCATCGTAAGATCCCGTCATGGGATAAAACGGGTATTGGTGAATGGATGCATAAAATATATCAGGATCCGAATAAAATATTTCTTGGGTTCCGTTTCCATGATGAACATCCCAATCTAAGATAAAAATCTTTTTAAAGCCATGAAGCTGTAAGTAGCGGGCGGCGATCGCGATATTATTGAACATGCAAAATCCCATTATGCGATCTCGCTCGGCATGGTGTCCAGGAGGTCGGAGCAGCGAGAATCCATTCTTAATTTTGCCTTCAATCAGTGCATCGACTAACGCAATTCCTGAGCCGGCAGCGGAAAATGCAGAGAGCCAAGATTCTTCTGTAAACGGCGTATCTCCGTCGAAATAACCTTTTTGTCCTGCAGAATCCTGTACTTTCTGAATATGATATTCGGTATGGACCAAACTCAAGATTTCGGCTGAAATTGGTCGGATCTCGGGTTTGTAAAAATACGGAAAAAATGCGGCTTTCGACAATCGGTCCATACAAGTCAAAAGTCTATTGGAACTTTCAAAATGAGGTACGCGCGGGTGCGCGTTATGTTGAAGAAAATCATCTGAATATGCGAATCCTGTAGACATTGAATTACCCTTTTTCGAAAAATATCATTGTTAAATTTGTAGGGGAAACTGTCTCGATCGTTATATTTTTTTATCTACACTTATAGTATAGACCGTTGAATTCCGACATATATTAAAGG
>NZ_NPEF01000426.1 GCF_002811955.1 Leptospira ellisii | reverse complement strand
TTGGCGAGAATCCAGGAACTTCCCTTTTCTTGAAAAAAGTTTTTTGAGGAATAAACACATGGAAATTCCGTTCGCGAGGATGACGGCGTGGATGAAACGTATGTAGGAATCGAAGCCGATTTTATGAAAAAACATTAGAAAAATATGATTTTCTAAACTAACTTGTCGGGCCGCCATAAAAACGCAGAAAAGTCCGAAATACATATATTCCGCGGATCTTCTCCTGAATAGAAAAACCACCAAGTGATAGAGACCCATCAGAAATACGGCCGAAAATCCGCCGGCCTCGGTCAGAATCTTTTCGGATTGTTTTTTTCGGAGCGTTTCCCAGTCTCCGAAAAAGATCGGCTGCCAGATTCCGTGGTTCTCGTGGTTGAAATTGGAAATTCTCAATACGAGGACGAGTTCGCGTTTTTCGATTCCGACATAGGCCAATCCGGGTCTGAGTTCGGGAGTCATCGTCTCGTATGAATCGCCTAACGTTCCCACTGCGGCGATCGATCGATCGTTCACGGAGACGTCGAACGCGGAAAGTATCTCGGTCCAAAGGATTCCGTACGGGTTCGGATAGGAATCTGGTAACCGGATTTTGAGCCGATACGTCGCCTTACCGAAAGGGGAAAGATTCTCTCCTTCGATTTCGTAGAATTTCCAATAACTGGGTACGGGGAAATAACCGTTGCAATTTTTTTCCCAAACGCTCTCGTCGGCGTCGGGCGGAATGAGGACGTTCCAGCAAAATTCCCAGTTTCCGTTTAATTCGATCGGGCCGAGCGAAGGGTTCCAAGCGCTTAGATCGATCCTTCCGTTTTGTACGGGAGCGGGTAAGGACGCGTTCGTATCGCAGTATACGCCCGATCCTGCGATACAAATAAGAACGGTTATTAGTCTTATACGATTGAAACCCATACGACTCGGCCGAAAATTTTTTCGGATCTATTTATGACTCTAAAATCGGATCGAAATTCTCACCGATTTTCCAAAAAGATCCAAGCGTTTTTTAAAATTCTAATATATGACCACGGATCGACAAATCGGTCGAAAAAATCCGATATATGCCCGCTGATTTCCGTTTAGAATTTGGGAGTATACGCGGCCGTAAGGATCGCGTTTTTAAAGCGCATTTCACCGTAAAACGAACGTTTCGGTTCAAAGATACCGAAATCCCGAGAAAATGGAACGTATTTTAAATTTTTTGAAACTACTAATCGACTTTTCCGCTCTTATAGAATGAAATTAGAAAAAACAAATACGGAATTCCGTAATATAGTAAAAATCAATTGAAATTCGTCCAAGATTTCGATAACTTTATGTTTTCGGAATCATAACCAAACCGTTTGTCATGGATTCATTTCATTTACAAGAGGGCGCTTATCGACTGATTTTTGAATCCTTACCCGGATTGTATCTGATTCTTCTTACCGATTTTCGCATCGCGGCGGTGATCGATTCCTACCTTCAAGCCACGAAAACGAAACGCGACGAAATTTTAGGAAGGGGGATCTTCGACGTTTTTCCGGATAATCCTTCCGATCCTCACGCAAATGGAGTCGGTAATTTGCGGGATTCCTTGGAAACGGTTCTAAAAACCAAAATCCCCGACGCGATGGCAGTGCAGAAATACGACGTTCGTCGTCCCGAATCCGAAGGAGGGGGTTTCGAGGAAAAATACTGGAGTCCGATGAATTCGCCGCTCTTCGACGATAAGGGCGAGATTATTTTTATCATTCATCGCGCGGAAGAAGTGACCGAATTCGTTCGTTTAAAACAGGCGGGAAACGAACGGGACAAAACCGCGGAGGAATTACGCAATCTTACCGCTTCGATGGAAACCGAAATCTATCAAAGGGCGCAGGAGATCCAATCCTCAAATAAAAAACTCCTCCGTTTTAACGG
>NZ_NPEF01000425.1 GCF_002811955.1 Leptospira ellisii | reverse complement strand
CTACAATATCGGCAAAGGTGATGCTCCGAAGCCTATGACAGAGGCGGAGCGTGCGCAATACAACTTGTTGGATGACCTCATCGGTGGTCTTGGTTCTGTTGTGAGTGGGATTGGTCGTGGTGTGAAGTCCGTGTGGGACGGAGTGTTTGGTGGGGATGAGGCACAAGTGGTGCGGATGATGCCGATCGGGGGTTCACGTGGATCAATGGCCCAAGATCCGATTGCTAATAGATATGGAATCAATGGTCCTGAAGAAAAATCGATTTTGAGCACGATTGTCGATTGGTTTAGCACATCTGTGTTGGGCAACAAACCTGAGAGTTTTGATGCAGCCTTGGCATTGATGCGAAGCGGTAGTGCGGATGCAAGAAAAGCAGCGGGTGAATATCTGAACGCGAATATTGGCAAGATAACGGCAGCGCAGCAAGCAGAGTTGGATATTTTCTATCACAATGCAGGTGTTATTAGTTTAACACAGGGGCAATATCAAGAAAATATGAAGACATTGTATGTGGATGCGCTTCAATCTTACAAGAATCAAAGAGAAGGAACTGAGCCGTTTAAAATGAGCGCTTTCCAGAGGGAAGTATTAAGACAAGCATTTGGCGGATTGGTGGATACGATAACGGTTCGAGCAACGACATCTAAAAACTATGATGGAACTAAGGCATTGCAGTTCTTTGATACGATCCTTGCTGATGGGATTGCGAACCAAAGTCCAAGAACCGCTCCAAAGGATATGGCTGATTTAATGAAGGGACTTGGAGCGCAAACCAGTATTTTGGCCCATGAATTTTTTCATGCTTATCAACAAGAAAAATCGGTTTTTGGAATTGTTGGTCACGCATTGAGAGCGGGTTTTGAATCGATAGCATCGAGTTCATTGTTTGGTGATTTTCATCCATATCAAGGAACTTTAAATGCAGAAAATAACACATCATTGTATAATCAAAATGTTCAGTATTATATGGATAACCCGAATGCTTGGACGTTCGGAGGAGAGCGTGTTTACAAAGAACAATATGCGAGAAGATTTGCAGATGCTTTTATGCGTAGCACGTACAATACAAATCAACCAGTATACGGAAAACCTGGTCCGAACGGTTTTAATGAAAATTTATACTGAATCGAAGGAGAGTTTAATGAAGGTTTTATTTTGTTTAATAAGTTTAATGTTTTTTAACGGTTGTTTTTTCTTTGCTATTGTTGATCGCGATCAAGGACCGGTAGTTGTATATACACATTCAATTGAAAAGGGGAAGTTGACAATATATGCTTCCAGAAATGGCGGAGCGTATCTATTGGCGATTTTGAGAATGCACGTGCTTTCACCTAAAAAGATTGTCTGGGATCTTGAATGGGGCCCTCCAGTGAAAACAAGTGAAATAGTTTATGGAGATCCAATGGGTGCAAAATATATTGATGTTCCTCCCGAAAGGTTAAAGGATGGGGTTAGATACGAATTCAAGATTGAAAGAATTGAGAATTTAACGCCAGACTGTTATGTAGTCGTCTTTAAACAAAACGTAGCTAATGAACAAGGAGAACGTTGCTCAGGGGATTTTTAAAATGAAATCTCCTGTACAGTAACAGTATTCACCTGACACTTTCTCTGAAAGAAATTGACTAATCTTCTGAAGTTAGCTCCTTGTTCTCTTCGATTTTGATTCCAGCAATGAAAACTTGGAAAGGAGTTCTTCCGTTCATGTTTCTTCCTTGGTGTGCTCGTTTGTAATTGTATTCCTCAAAGAAGATTTCCAGATCGATTTGCATTTCATCAATAGATTCATAGAATTTAGTTCGACCAGCAATTCTGAAATGCTCGTCGAGTAAGGTGTCCTAGTCCAAAAACCGTCATTTGTTAAGTGTGCATCGATTGCACAGCTAACACTTGTTAAGCGGAAATGCC
>NZ_NPEF01000424.1 GCF_002811955.1 Leptospira ellisii | reverse complement strand
CGATGGAAACGGACGAAGCCTGAGCGATGGCGACTAACTTGTATTTGTGCGGGCCCAGGGTTTCCACGGTCACTCCGGTGTCCATGTGGATCCGCTCTTTGACGTCCTGCGCGCACGAAAAAATCAAACTCGAAACGAGAAATAAATTCCACAACCTCATCCTAATCTCCTAACATCCGTTCGACCGGAAAATCACAAACTCTGCGCGAGTTCGTTTCCGTATCGATCATAATCATACAAAAGGTCTCTGCGTCTCGGACGGAATCCGCCTTCTTTCAAAAACTTAACCGCCTCTTTTTCGGTTTTGAGACCGAAGGAACGCAATACGTTCTCCTCGATGACGACCGAAGAGATATCGTCCGCCCCGCTCGTGAGAGCGAGTTGCCCGACGCCTTTTCCCAAAACCATCACGGAGGTTTCTATGTGCGGAATGTTGTCCAAAAAAATCCTGCAGATTCCGAGCACTTTCAGATATTCCTGCGTGGAAACCGCGCGCACCTTAAACCGTTTCGTCTGTTGTTGAAAGGTCCAAGGGATAAAGGACAAAAATCCGCCCGTGCGGTCCTGGAGGTTTCGCACAACGCTTAGGTGTTCGATGACTTCTTCCTGAGTTTCCTCGGAACCGAATACGATGTTCGCGCTTCCCGGAAGCCCCGTTTCGTGGCAGGTTTCCATCGCGCGCACCCATTCCTCCGTAGTGGCCTTTTTGGGAGAGATGATGTTTCTCATTCTGTCCGTGAGAATTTCCGCGCCTGCGCCGGGTACGGAATCGAGTCCCGCTTGTTTGAGAATTTGTAGGACCTCCTTCAAAGGAAGTCCGGTGATCTTCTCCAAATTGATGATCTCCACGGGGGAAAACGCGCGGACGTGCATATTCGGATATTTTTTTTTCACGGAAGAGATTACGTTTAGATAATAGTCGAAAGGAAGATCGGGATACACCCCTCCCTGTAGGAACATTTGATCCGCGCCTTCCTGAACGGCGTAGTCCATCTTTTGGAGAATTTCCTCGGCGGTGAGAACGTAACCTTTTCCGCTTCCGATCTCGTCCATAAAGGAACAAAAACTGCATTCCACGTTGCAGAAGTTGGTGTAATTGACGACGCGGAACATCGTATAACTCGCGTCCGTATGAGGAAGAACCTTCTCCCGAAGCGCTCGTGCGGTCGCCATGATCTTGAGATGATCCCCTTCCCGATACAGGGTCAGCGCTTCTTCGGGAGAAATGCGAACCCCGTCCAAGGCTTTTTCCAAAATCGAATCGCTGGGTTGTGATGAAAAAATAACGGCCACGTTTGCTCCTCTTCCCGCCGGGGGGTTTTCCTCAGGAAGTTCCCTCAATCATTGGACGGATTCCATATTTTGCATCCTCTTTTTTTGAGAAATCCGTTCGGCCCGAAAACCTCTTCCGATCAAACCGCTGATTCGGATCTTTGCCGGAAGAAGGATGTCTTTTTCTAAAAGAGACCTCGTCTCAATTCAGTGCAAGTCCGTTTTCATACGGAAAAAGGTGTGAGTTCCCACACAAAAAGGATACTTCGGTAGATCACGAATCCACTTTGGAGAAAACGTGTGAGTTCCCACACCTTCGGTTGAACGGAAGCGGCCGGAACTCATAGCCCGAGCTCGTATGAGTTCCCGCACGATACCGTTGAGTTTCAATCTCAAGAACGATCGTTCTACCTTCGACCGTCGATTTGAAAATTCCTCGACAGGGGGGTTCTCGATTCCTACGCTGTAAATCATTCACCAATCCAAAAGAAAGGGTAACTCATTCATATGGCAATTTCGCAAATCGCCTTTCACTTGATCTTTACGATCCTGTTCGTCATCGCCAACGTCGTTTTTGTCCGTGCGATTCTTTACCGTCTGAATCTGATCTTCAGCGCCAGAAAAGCGACCGGGACCGA
>NZ_NPEF01000423.1 GCF_002811955.1 Leptospira ellisii | reverse complement strand
TCGACGGCGACGGCGATCTCGTTCCAAACCCAATCCGATTCTCCGAACTCGGAGGAAAACTTAAGCGAAAGGGAAAGGTTCTGCGGACTAAATTCGAGAACCTCCAGACAAAGACGTTTGATTTGATTCCAGATGATCTCCTTTTGAAGCAAATCCTTTTGTCTTTCCAACAACGGCAAAATGGAAATCGTACCGGTGTAAAAAAGATGCTGGTCTTTGATGAGCCTTGAGAGCGATTCCGCGACGGAGGACTTCAGAGGCTCCGGACCTTCTACGACGGCCTCCAACAGCGATTTAGAAAGATAGTATTTCATAATTTTTTTAAGTTCTTAAGCACGGAAAGCGCGTCCAACCTTTCATAGGAATCGGATCTGTAGACTTCGTTGCGGAGGGACAAACGCAACATTTCACCCGCCGAAAGATTCCGTTTTTCAGCCTCTTTTTTCAAAAGCTCCAGTTCCTCTTCGGTCATCAGGAGCTGAAAACGTTTGTCCACCTTCGCCATCAGTTCTCCTCCCGCATTTCCTTATCGTTTTTGAGATAGGTCCTAAAATATATTTCCGCGTCCTGAATCTGCCCCAAAGATTGATAAATCGACGCGATGTTGTAATTGGCCTCGTTGAGTCGGAAGTCGTATTTGAAAGATTTCTTGAATATCTGGATCGCACGATCCTCCCGGCCTCCGTACCATTCGGACATGGCCCAAAGAAAATGCCACTTGCCCAGATCCGGATCTCTCGGAGTCGCCGCGGTCAGATATTCCAAAACGTCGCCGAACAACTTGGACGCGAGCAGATAATTCTCCCGGATTCTTTTCAGTTTTTCCATTCTCGAGAACACGTCTTCGGAATGTTCGGGAAGCGACAAATCCTCCCTATAAAAAAGCGCGCGGGCATACCACAACTTCATCGTCAGATCGCTCGGATTTTTATCCACGTAGGCCTTCAAAAAAGGGATCGAAGCCGTGTCTTCCCGCGTTTCGTTCATCTTCAGGATTCTCTCTTTGGCGGCCCGATTCCATTCGCTCCGGTTTTCCTCGCCCGCCCCCGCGGAGGAAAAGGCGCAGATAAGAATCATATAATATAAATATTTCATAATATCCTTGCCGGCATATTATAAATACGTGAACAGATTTTTTCCGTCTTTGGGGAAAAGATCCACCTTCAACTCGTAACCTACTCCGAGTTTGTCCAGCACGGATCGCACGGAGGATTCCAAATCCTTTCTCGTATACATTCCGAACGCTCCGACGCCGATTCCGAAACACATATCCTCCGGACCGAGAAATCCGGAGATTTCGGAAATCGCGCTTTTGCGAAGCGATTCCAAGACGGAATAATCCTTACCGTGAAATTCGACGTAATAGGATTTCGTAATTCCCCTTTCTCCATCCGTGGAAATTCTCATCATATGGATCCTGGAAGAAACGATATCCCGTTTATCCCGGAATAATTCCCCCAGAATCTTGCGGTCGTACTGTTCGAAAGAAGGAACGACCGGTTCCAAAGAATGAAAGATCAGATTTTCTATTTCCTGCGCGGTCGATTCGGAGGGCGGATCCTTAAAAAGAAGAAAGAACCGGAACGGTATTCCGAAATTGGAAAGAGTAATCGTAAGGATGGTGATGCAGGATTCCAAATCGGCGGGATCGAATTTTTTCCGGAAAAACCGGTCGTTTTTCCGTTCTTCCGTGATTCCTATGAGGGAATACGCCCCCGACTCCTTTCCGATATACTGATCGTCGTAGAGAAAGATCATATTCTCCACGGTCTTCTCCTTAAGTCCGTAGGTGACGAAAGGATTATAACTGCCGTTTCTTCGGTCGTAGTAGTGGATGGTGAATCCGGAAAGTTTAAGATAGGAGAATACCGAAATGTAGTATTTTAGAATAAACGAATATTCAGATTCCAATCCGTAACCCAGCTCGTCC
>NZ_NPEF01000422.1 GCF_002811955.1 Leptospira ellisii | reverse complement strand
CATAATCGCAAGCGGCGACCAAATCGGGATAGTGCACGTTCGAAAACGTGGAAACCGAGGAACGCAGATTTTCCGGGATATCGGATAGGTTCATGTCCGTACCGGATAGCACGATCCGATACCGTTTCGGGTCGAGGGAATCCCATCGAAACGGAGCGTCTTTGAGTCCGTAGGCTCCGAAAGAAAACAATAAATTCATAATATTCTCGGACAATCCGAAACGTTCCTTGGCGTTCCGCTTGTCGAGGGAGGGTTTTCTTCCCACGAGACCTATTTTTTTCCGTTCGGGAAGGGATTCCGCGGGGCAGTCGAAGGGTAGAAGTAATCCGAACGTGGCGTGATAATATTCGCTGTAAAAAACCTCGGCGGCGCGCGCGAAAACGGAGGATTGGTCCGCGTAACCCGCGTATATGAAATCCCAGGTGAAGTTTCCGACGAACAGGGAAGGAACCTTGATTTTGTCTGCGACGGTGAACGGAAGGGAGGCCGCGTCGGAAATCACGAGGTCCGTTTCGAAATCGAGACAGGCTTCTATTTCCGAAATTTGCATATATGATTTTTGAAGATTAAATTCCTCTAATGCTATTTCGGTCGATTTTACGTCTATGGAAAGGGAGTCCTTCTGCATCATTCCCACGTCGACGGTTTTATCCCGCACTTTCAGGCGTTCCTTCAGCAAAACGTCCTCGGGATTCAACGAAAGGGTATCGAGAAATTCCCCTCGGGACGTGACGAGTTCTATCTCCAGATCGGGATAACCGCGCAGCAGATGAAATACGATCTCCGCGGACCGGCTGATATGCCCGAATCCGTGTCCGCTTACGTAATACGTGATTCTCATCTTACGATACCCTGTCGCACCGTTTCATACATTACGATTCCGGCGGACATGGCTAAGTTGAGGGAATCAGCCTCCCCGTACATGGGCAGAGAGAGGTATTCGTCCGAGGAACTTCTCGCGTAGGCGGAAAGTCCGTATTGTTCGCTTCCGAATACGAGCGCGATTTTTCCCCGGAGATCGGTTTCGAAATATCTTTTTTCCGCCTCGGGCGTTACGGCCAACGTTCTGTATCCGTTTTCCTTAAGGACGGAATACGCCGCCTCCGTTTCGCCGAGATATACGTTCAACGTAAACAGAGCCCCCGTGGAGGCGCGGATCACGTTCGGATTAAAAAGATCGAGTCTCGGATCGGCGACCAGCACGGTATGAAATCCGGCTCCTTCCGCGGTTCTTAGGATCGTTCCCAGATTGCCCGGTTTTTCAACGCCTTCGATCACAAGGATCGGTTTAGAATTTTTGAATGTGTTTTCCGATTCCTTTCGGAAGGCGTCCAGTCCGACGGGATAAATACGCGCCGTCGCGATGAGCCCGTCCGGTCTGTCGCGATAGGAGATTTTTTCGAAGATCTTTTTAGGGACCTTGATCGATTTGACCCCGATTTCCGAAATCAGGGAGTATTCGTTCTCGCCCAAAAAACATTCCGGTGAACACAACAGGTTTTGGAATTCTATCTTCCCCGATTTTTGCGCGCGACGGATTTCGCGGTAACCTTCGATAAAAAACAACCCCGAACTTTCGCGGTGTTTTTTCTCCTTTAGGTGGGAGATGTTTTTCAACTTTTCGTTGGAAAAGCTGGTGATCTCCAAAAAGGGCGGCTCGGTCTCTTTTTTCAAAGCGAAAGTCTCTCCGAGACATAGATACAATTGGATCCGGCGGGGTAAAGTCTTCCGCTTTGTTCGGGGATGGAAAGTTCCCCCAAATGAAAGCGGCCTTTGTTGCGGATCCTTCCTTCCAATATCCTTTGTAAGGCCAAAGGGCTGAATCCTGTGGAATGACAGGTCAAAACGATAAAATCAGGTTTGCCGCCGCATAGGTCCCTCAGAAGGTCGAAGCGTTCCGGAACATCCAGTGCGATCTGGAACCCTACTCCGCTGGCGC
>NZ_NPEF01000421.1 GCF_002811955.1 Leptospira ellisii | reverse complement strand
CCCGAAACACATTTTGTCCCTTGTGAAATCCGGGGATTTTTTTGTTTCCAGAAAAAAACCGTTCCTAAAATGGTAGTATCACGTTCTTTTTTTATGTTGCAGCTGGAAGAATCCACAATCTATCCCGATAAGGATCTGTTTCGGATCGAATTCCGTAAGAATATCTGTTCCATCGAATCTTCGGAAATGGAGGAAATCCTTTCCAAAATCCGGGAGATCCGCCCTGCTTCCGTTGCGTTGGATCTGACCCCCGTGGTCGCCATCCCATCCATGGTTCTCAACCGCATTCTAAAATTTATTTCAGAATTAAAGAAGGAAGCAATCGCGGTTTCGGAAGTAAAACTCAGCGAGGGTCTTCAGCTGGTTCTCTCCAAACTGAAGATCACCCTGGGATGAAATCCTTTCTCTCCCTCTTTTTATCCGTATCCGTTCTATTTCAAGGAATTGTCTTCTCCAGCGGTTTATTCGGTTGTATCCTCTCCGAAAAGGCCAGGATCTGCGAGTGCAACCACGGAAGCAGAATCCAAAAACATTCCGACGAGGAGGATTCCCGTTATTTCGACAAGGTTTTGGCGGGACAATCCTCCGCGACGACCGGCAAACTCCCCGATTGTCATTCTGCGAAAAAGGGAGAAACGCACGCCTGCGCCTGCAAAAAGGCGGAAAATAAACTGTCCCAGCTGCGCGCGTTTTATTCCGCCTGGTCCTCTCCGCTTTCCGTGGCTTATCCCGCTCCTATCTCTGAAATCGATTATATTCTCATTTTAGAATATTCCGATACCGGAATCCAATTCTCCCCTTTCCTGCTCAAACCGCCCCGGTTCTCCTAAAACCCTCTACGCGGATCGAAGTTCCCGGATTCGGTTCGTTTTTCAGATCGGGAAATTTTTAGGAGATTATCATGTTTAAAAGGATGAAGATCCGTTTGTGGATCTGTATTTTCTGTTTTTCTCTCGTTCATTGTCCTTGGGACAAGAAAAAAGACGGCAACGACCTCTTGACGGTGGCGGCCGTTGCGGCCCTTTCCGGAACTCCCGGAATCCAATTCGGAGCGTATGCGGGAACGCAAAAACTGCAGTGCGGCGCCACGTTGCGCGGGCATGAAAACGTTCTGGAGACCGTTCCGTTTATACCCACCGCCCATATCGCGGAAAGTACTACCTTTCGACTGCACGACTTCCGATTATACGTCCACGGAGTCGCGCTGATCACGGATGCGGGAGAGGAAATTCCGATCGTTCTCAATCAGGACGGGAAATTCCAAACCGGAAACGTGGCGCTTCTCGACTTCGAGGACAAAACCGGACAATGCGACGGGACCGTGGAAACCAACAACACTGTTTCGGGTAACGTTCCCGGGGGAACCTTCCGGGGAATCAAATTCACCGTGGGAATTCCGGAGGAACTCAATCACCTCGACGCGGACAACCAACCGGCGCCTTTGAATCTTACAGGAATGTTCTGGGGTTGGACCGGCGGTTATAAATTCCTAAAATTGGATTTCGAAACCGATGAAACCGGAACGGCGGGAACCTCGGTGCACGTAGGTTCCGGAGATTGTACGGGAACCGGAAGCGCGAGCACCTGCACAAGACCAAACCGGATTCCCGTCACCTTAACTCCGGACGGAGGTTTCAATCCGGCGACGCAGGAAATCAAAATCAACATCCAGGCCTTATTGCAGGGAATCGATCTGACCGCGGACGCAAACGGAGCGTTGTGTATGTCCGGAACCACCGGAATGATGAGCACCGGCTGTCCTACGATTTTTCCGAATTTAGGTCTCGTATTGGCTACGGGTCAGCCGCAAACCCCGGCGCAACCCGTATTTACGGTAAAACCTAAGAATTAGAAATCGGACGTTTTCGACCCGGAACGAAAGACTCCAATCAAAACTCGCTGCACTATTACGCGTGTAGGGATCGCGGCGAAGCCGACGTGATT
>NZ_NPEF01000420.1 GCF_002811955.1 Leptospira ellisii | reverse complement strand
GAGAACGAAGGCGACGCTGTAATGTCCGATAAACATGGAATTCTCCTTTTCCTCCGCAATCGCACCGTAACGCCGGGTACGAAAGGGCATTCAATCTATACGAAACGAAACAAAGAGTCAACCACTCCGTCGGACGTTTTCTGAAATACGATTGCGGTTCGAACCCGCACGCGATAACAAGGAACGATGCCGAAGGAAAAAAGAAAAGAGGAAACGACGGGCGCTTCGGACGTAAAAAAGGAATTACGGCGATTGGCGGATCCGATCAAGGCCGATTTTTTGGCGGGTTTCTTCAAGACGGGCCCCGGACAATACGCGGAAGGCGACGTGTTTTTAGGGATCGTAGTTCCGGAACAAAGAAAGATCGCGAAACGATTCCGAAATCTGCCGCTCGACGAGATCCGCATCCTCTTGAATTCGCCCGTTCACGAAGAACGACTCACATCCCTGTTCATCCTCTGCGACCGTTTTTCCAAGGCGACACCCCGCGAAAAAAAGGAAATCCACGGATTCTATCTCGAAAATCTGGAGCAAGTGAACAACTGGGATCTGGTGGATCTGAGTTCCCGGGTTTTGATCGGGGAATATCTCAGGGACAAGGACAGAAGGATCCTCTATCGTTTGGCGAAGTCGAAACGTCTTTGGGATCGCCGCATCGCCATCGTATCGACGTACGGACTGATCCTCGCGGGAGAATTCGAGGACACGATCCGGATCGCGGAAATTCTGTTATGCGACAAAGAGGATCTGATCCACAAAGCGGCCGGATGGATGTTGCGTGAAGTGGCGGATCGGGACCGGGAAACGACGCTCCGTTTTTTGGATTCGCATGCGGATAAGATGCCGAGAACCATGCTTCGTTATACGATCGAGAAATTTCCGGATTCCCTAAAAAAGAAATACATGGCTGCGGGAAAACCCGCAGTTTCCGCGGGGAAAAAACCGGAACCTCCGCTTCGAAACCCGGAAAAAAGCGGTCGTATTAAAAAAGATACTTTACCGCGGAACGATTCCACCCATCCTAAACCCTGGAAAAATTCATGAAAGAAAGAATCGTCTATATTCTAATTTTATTATGTATTAGCGTTTACGGTTGCGGAGGAAGTCTTCGCGGAAAACCGATACAGCCGAATCCGGATCTCTCCGGTTTTTACGTTTCCTCGGAAAGTAAGGATTGGGAAAAGGACGGCAAATTAAAGATAGAAGTACTGAGCATTTTTCCGAAGGCCAACGGCGAGTTGACCTTCGAGAGAAAAATCATCGTACGTCTATCCTTTTTGGCCAGCGACGATCGCGAGGAATGGAGAATCCGAAGCGGCGGATTGGTGACGGGAGAGAACGAACTCGTGCTGCAGGAATCCTCGTATCAGGAATTCCACCTTCTGCATATGGGAGCGAGCGAATTCGATCCCAAGGAATGGAAGCTGAGGGAAATGGGTTCGCCCGGAAAAGTCAGAGACGTGGGCAACGTGACTTCGAGCGGGAACCTTTGGGGGGAGATTTCACCCGACGGAAGATCGATCAAAATTTCGAAACGTATCTTTACGAAGATGGGCGATTCGTTCCAAGGCAGAATCACCACGACCACCGCGGATAAAAAGAAGATCACGATCGACAACGAAACCGCGGGAACCGTATTTTATCGGGCCGGTAAAAAGGCGGACGAGCGGATCGTCGCGGTTTTTTCGAAAACGGATCTGATCAAACCGGGGATGATTTTTCTCGTCGGTCCGGATCAGATTCCGTGCAAACTTGTGGAGGTTTTTCAACAGGAAGGGACGTTGGAAGCGGTGGATCCGAA
>NZ_NPEF01000042.1 GCF_002811955.1 Leptospira ellisii | reverse complement strand
GGCGGAAATCCGGAAAAAATCCGGGAATTCATTAGTATTATCGAATATATTCTTGAAGAGGAGGAAGGCGAATGATGAGCGCGATGGAACGGATTTCCCTAACGAGAAAGAACATACTCGTATCCAAACTCAGAAAAGAGGACGGCAGCGATCGAAACGGATTCGAAATCATCGAAAGTCTTTTGAGCCGTTGCGCGATTTTCGAAACCTTCATCGCCGACCGGGCGCTTACCGGCGAATTTTCCGAGTGGGCGAACGAACAAATGATCGGAGAATACGAATGAATAACGACTTGGAAAAATGCATCGATTGTCTGGAACGCGACGCCTTGAAACACACCGATCTTTGTGCGGAATGTATCCGTAAAAAATTCCACGAAATGATTCCTTATTTCGAAAAGATCCGGCCTCGCGATGCGGAATCTACCTCCGCGGCTCCCAAACCGCAGGACGCGGCGTGAATCCTTACGTAAACGATTCGGAACGAAGCGGAATTCCTGCGAAAAAAAACGCCGGAGCTCCGCATCGGAATCCGCTTCGTAGGAAAAACGAACTCTACGCCGGAATCGCCCCCTTTAGAAGGGGGCGAGCGCTTTCCCTACGTTTAGCGGTCGTAGTTTCCGAATCGGGTCTCAGCCTTAAGGATATTGCATTCCAATATTCTTATATTATAAAAAATAACGATTCAAAATCCGAAAAACCGTTTTATAGGGAGCATTTGGCGGACGTGATCAAAGGAATCCGGAATACGCGCCGTTACGTGGAAGCCGTCGAAGAATCCTGGAAGCTGCCTATCGAGGAGATCCGTAGGATTTACCGCGAGGATAAGGAAATCGAGCGTAACGGGGTTACGCCGTATCCGGAGGAGATCGACGCTTTTTCGGGCCGATATCGTGCCGTTCTCGAAGAAAAAAGAAAAAAAGAAAAATTCTCCGAAAACGGGAGGGGAAAAACGTTTCCCGAATCGAAATCAAACCGGGAAAAACAAAAAATTGGAATATTCTAATAAACGTATTTTTTATGATCCGGACGTCGAATATCCGCGGCCGAAAACCGAAATAAAACCGCGGTATTCCCTTTGGAATACGAGGAACCGCAATGGACAGAATTCTATATAAGAACATTAAAAATTATAAATACCAGCTTCTTAAGACCTACGATTTTTCCACCGGCATCGCGACCGAAACTAAACTTAGCGTGGGAAATCCGGATATAAAAACCTTCGTGGAGATATCCCCCGACGGTCTGCTTAGAATCGAAGCGGGTTACGCTTGGGACGGACCGAGCGGTCCCACCTACGATACCAAAAACTTTATGAGGGGATCTCTCGTACACGACGCATTGTACCAGTTGATGCGCGAAAAAAAATTGGATTTCAAATCCTACAGAAAAAAGGCCGACCTCGTCCTGAAAAAAATCTGTCTTCAGGACGGAATGAATTCCTTTCGCGCTTCTTACGTGTATAATTTCGTCCGTTGGTTCGGGGAATCCTCGGCGAAACCCGCCGATGAAAGTACGGAATGGAGGACTGCACCATGAGTGAAAACGAAATTCTTATCTGGGTACTGCGTTATTCGGCTTTGAGTACGTTCGTTTCTTGGTTTATGATGGGAATTTTCGCGGGTTTATTCTGGATCTTCTGCGGAAAGTTCCTGTGGAAACGGAAAGAATAAACGGGTCGAAACGAAAAAGCCGGACATTCCCCCTGAAAGGAAATGCCCGGCCGCGGCGGTAGGATCGAAAAAAATTCGACGAAGGGTCGGAACGAACCTAGATTCGCCCCTTATCCTTCAGTCTTTTCTGAAGAGCCTTGGACATCTGTTTATCCTTCTGTTTTTTCCGTCTCGCCTCCTCCGGATCGTTCAGCGCCTTCATCGCCCGCAGTTCCCTCGCGAGTTTCATAAAGGACGCATAACGTTCTTCGGGGATTTCCCCCGACTCCACCGCGGACAAAACCCCGCAATCCGGTTCGCCGGAATGGGAACAATCGCCGAAACGGCAGTTCAGAGAAGCCGAAACGATCTCCGGAAAGATCTCCTCGATCCCGTCGTCGTTTCCGTCGGAAAACAAACCCACTTCACGGATTCCGGGATTGTCCATAAGAACGCCGCCTTCCGACAAAAGGAATAATTCGCGATGTGTGGTGGTATGTCTTCCCGTTCCGTCTGAACGTTTAACTTCGTTCGTCTTCTGGATCTGTTCGCCTAACAGTGAGTTGATGATAGTCGACTTTCCCGCACCCGAGGAGCCAAGAAAGGCCACCGTCTTACCGGGAAGGACGAATTTTCGGACCGACTCGGTTTGTTTTGGATCCAACGCCGAAAGCGCCTCAACCGGAACGTTACCCGCAACCGCGCGAATCTGCGATATCCTGAATTCCGGATCCTCGCAAAGATCCGTTTTATTCAGTATGATACCCGCTTCGGCTCCGCTGAGTTTCGCCAAAAACAGATAACGTTCGATCCTTCTCGGACTGAAATCGTTATCCAAACCCATAACGACGAGCAAAAGATCGACGTTAGAAGCGATGGCTTGGGATTGGTTCCTTTTTCCGGGACTGGCCCGCCTAAGAAAGGTCCTTCTCGGAAGAATGCGCTCCAGGATGCAAAGATCCTCCCCCTGCACCTTTCGGACGAGCACCCAATCGCCGGTCACGGGATTTTCGCCGGAAGACGAAAGGGTTCCGGAAACGATGCCGCGTCGCTCCCCGTCGTGCATTAGAATTTTAGAATATTCTCCGTAAACGGAAAGGACCCTGCCGGGTTCCAAGTTTTCGTCGAACTCGGCGGAAAATCGGTTCGGATCCCAGCCGTAGGATATGAGAATTGAGTCTGATCGAGACATTTGATTCCTTCTGAAGTTTTATCAAGTTACGAACCGTCCTTTTCCCATCGGGAAAATCGGTCAGGTAAGGATTTCAGATTTGAATCAAACAATCATATGCGAACTACGAATCTACTTTACGATTTCCTGATGGAACGTCAAGCAAAGATCCGAACGAAGCCGCTTCCTACCGGAATCTCAGTCGAGACGAAGTCTCAAGTAACGTTTCCCATCGGGGAATTATTCCTGAAATTGCGTCATAATATCGTTATTTTTCTTGCAGTATTTTCCTTTTTTGGAAATATTTTGCCAATTTAACCCAGGCAAAAACATTGATTAAGAAAATTTCCCAACCCATAGAAAAAATCAAAAGCCAATACGACGCGATCGTGATCGGCTCCGGTTACGGCGGAGGAATCGCTGCCTCGCGTTTATCGAGAGCCGGTTTGAAAGTATGTCTCTTGGAAAGAGGCAAAGAATTGCGCCCGGGTGAATTTCCGAATAAGGAAATAGACGCTATCAAGGAAGTTCAGGCGAATTTCGAGGACAAACACATCGGATCCAAAACCGGTCTTTACGATTTTCACTTCAACAAAGACATCAACGTATTGGTCGGCTGCGGTTTGGGCGGCACTTCGCTTATCAATGCCAACGTCAGCTTACGGGCCGTTCCGGAAGTTTTTCAGGATCCGATTTGGCCGCAGACGATCCGTAAAGAGGCGATGGAACACGGATTCGATCCCTACTATTCCCTGGCGGAGGAAATGCTTCGCCCAGCGGTTCTTCCGGAAACCTATCCAATATTAGAAAAAAATAAAGCTCTAAAAACTTCGGCGTCCTTTATCGGCAAGGAATTCTATCGCACGCCGATCAACGTCACCTTAGAATCCAAGGTAAATCACGTCGGAGTCCCCCAAGAAGCCTGTAACAACTGCGGAGATTGTGTGACGGGGTGTAACGTCTCGTCGAAAAACACGACGCTGATGAATTATCTTCCGGATGCCGCCAACTTCGGAGCCGAAATTTTCACCGAAGTCAAAGTCAATTCGATCGAAAAAAAGGAGGACGATTGGCTCGTTCATTTTATTCCCCTCGGCACGGATCGCGAAAAGTTCGGTAAGGACGAATTGTTCATCCGTGCGAAAACGGTCGTACTTTCCGCGGGAACTTTAGGATCCACCGAGATCCTTCTCCGCTCCAAAGCGCAAGGCTTGGAACTTTCCGATTCTCTCGGAGTTCGCTTTAGCGGAAACGGAGATATGCTCGGCTTTTCCTATAATGGAGACAAAAAGATCAACGGAATCGGATTCGGCAAAAGGAATCCGAAAGGAAGAGTTCCCGTCGGCCCTTGTATCACGGGAGTCATAGACACCCGCAAAGGAAGTCCTCTGGATCAGGGATTGATCATCGAGGAAGGATCCATTCCCGGCGCAATCTCCCCGCAATTGCCCGCAGTTTTCGCGCTCGGCGCCAAACTTACCGGCGAGAATACTAGAAAAGGGCTCTGGAACTGGATAATTCAGAAAATTAGAATATTCTTAAGTTTTATACTGGGTCCGTACCGCGGAGCGATACGGAATACGCAGACTTATCTTGTCATGGCCCACGACGGCGCGGACGGAACCATGTTTTTGCAGAACGATCGCCTACGCATATCCTGGCCGAACGTGGGCAAGAGGGCGATCTTTCAAAAGATCAGCGAGGTTCTCAAGCAGGCTACGATTCCTTTGGGTGGAATGTATATTAAAAATCCCGTATGGAATAAAATGACCGATCAGGATCTGATCTCCGTTCACCCCTTGGGCGGTTGCTCCATGGGTGAGGACGCTTCCTCGGGAGTGGTGAACGAGGACTGTCAGGTGTTTTCCGGTAAAAGCGGAAAATCTGTATATTCCGGTCTTTACGTTATGGACGGATCCGTGATCCCCCGTTCTCTCGGAGTCAATCCGCTTCTTACGATCTGCGCCGTTTCAGAACGGGCATGTACGAAACTGGTAGCTCAAAAGGGTTTGAAGATCGACTACAGCCTGCCTTCTCATCCTAAGAACTCCGATGTTTCCGATACGGACGTGTTGGGAATCGAATTCACGGAATGTATGAAAGGATTTTTTTCCACGAGTTCGAAAGAAAGTACGGAACGAGGTTACGAGATCGGAAAGGACGAAGGTTCCTCCGTGGAATTCCTTCTTACGATCCGCGGGGAAAATCTGGAGGAGATGATTCATAATCCGGAACACAAAGCGGTTCTATTCGGCACGGTAAAAGCTCCCGTTATTTCTAAGGACATACTTACGGTTACGAACGGGGAATTCCAACTGTTCACGAACAGGGAGGATCGGATCGAAACCAGAAACATGATCTATCGTATGATCCTTCAAACCGAGGAAGGAAAAAAATTCCTTTTCGTCGGAGAGAAATGGATCCAGAACGACGGCCTCTTGAACATATGGCGCGATACGAGCACGCTTTATACCACGATCTACGACGGAGAAACGGATTCGTCTCCGGTTTACGGAAAGGGAATACTTCACATTCTTCCGGAAGATTTTGCAGTTCAGATGACCACGATGAAAGTCATCAACGCGAAATCGGCGGTCGATACCATCAAAGGGATGGCGAAGTTCGGAGCCTTTTTCTCGGGCGCGCTCTACGACGTCTACGGAGGGGTCGCGAGCGCGGTAGTTCCCTGGGATAAGGATGCAAGACCGCGCACCAAACGCCCGTTACGCGTTACTTCCCCCGTCACCTACTACTTCAACGCGGAGGACGGCGCGACGCTTCGTTTATTAAGATACAAAGGCGGCAGCAAAGGTCCGGTGCTTTTATCCCCCGGATTGGGGGTGTCGAGTCTGATCTTCAGCATAGACACCGTCGACACGAATCTTCTCGAATATCTTTTCGAAAATCAATACGACATATGGCTATTCGATTATAGAACTTCGATCGCGCTCCCCTCGGCGCCTCTTCCCAACACAGGAGACGTGATAGCGACCAAGGATTATCCGGCCGCGGTGAACAAAGTCCGCGAACTTACCGGTGCGGATAAGATCCAAGTGGTGGCCCACTGTTTCGGCGCAACCACCTTCACGATGGCCCTTCTCGCCGGTTTACAAGGAGTCCGTTCGGTGGTCCTCTCTCAAATTTCGGCTAACGTGGAAGTTCCCGCGTCCATGGATATAAAGGTGGGACTTCATACGGCCGAACTCCTGGATGCGATCGGAGTCAAGGACATGACCGCCTATACGAACGAGAACGACGACTGGCTCGATAAGATATTCAATTCCATTTTAGCGCTGCAGCCGCAGTCCCTATTCTCGCACGATGTGAATCCCGTAAGCAGAAGGATCACCTTTCTCTACGGAAGCCTTTACAAGTTGGACAATTTAAACGAGGAAACCTATCGATACGGACTCGGCGAGATGTTCGGCGTTTCGAACATAAAAGCGTTCGAGCACCTTTCCAATATGATCCGCGCGCATAAAGTGGTGAACGCCGAAAAGGAGGACGTCTACGTCCCGCACATGGACCGCCTCAATTTGCCGATCACGTTCATCCACGGAGCGGAAAACCAGTGTTATCTTCCGGAAAGCACGGAACAAACGTATCAAACCCTGATCAACCGATTCAATCCGGATCAATATGCGCGGCACGTCATACCGGGTTACGGACATATCGATTGTATCTTCGGAAAGAACGCCTCCAAAGACGTATATCCGCTCATACTAAAAGCGTTGAACCGTTACTGATTCGTATACGATCCGCAAAACGTATTAAAAAACTATCATACGGAAGGAATGATGTCTGACAATAATTCACACTACGACGCGGTCGTAATCGGTTCCGGTTTCGGCGGCTCCATAAGCGCCCTGAGACTTTCGGAAAAAGGACAGAAGGTTTTGGTTTTGGAAAGGGGAAAAAAATATCCTCCGGGTTCGTTTCCGAGGGACGTTCGACAAGTGGATCAGTTGTTATGGAGATACCCTAAAAAAAGAAAATCCCTAGGGTTGTACGAGCTCAACTTTTTCAGCGGATTAGGGACGGTCACCGCATCGGGGTTAGGCGGAGGTTCGCTGATTTACGCGAATATCCACATTCGACCGGATCAGGCGGTTTTCGACGATCCTAGATGGCCTGCGCCGTTCAACAGAAAATATCTGGATCCTTTCTACGATAAGGTCGCGGCAAAACTGGACGTAAAACCGGTTCCGGCGGAATGGAATCTTCCCAAAAGGAATAAATTCAAAACCGCGGCCGAATTAAACCAACACGCCTATTTCGATCCGGACGAGGCGGTAAGTTGGCTAAAGGCGTCGAGGCCGGGTCAATCCGTATGTCAACGTTGTGCGGAATGCGAGTTCGGCTGTAATCACGGCGCAAAAAATACGTTAGATTTTAATTATATTGCGGACGCTCAAAAAAACGGAGCGATATTCCAAACCGATTCCAACGTGACCCACATCGCGCCGGACAAACGCGAAGGATACGTCGTATATTACGAGAACACCGAAACGGGTGAAAGACGTTCGGTTTCCGCCAAACGAGTGGTTATTTCCGCGGGAACGTTAGGCACTCATAGGATCCTCTTCAACAGCAGGGATCGTTATAAGACCCTTCCCGGAATCAGCAAACACCTCGGCAAAGGTTATTCGGGCAACGGAGACTTTTTGGGGGGAATCGAATCGAGCAAGACCGATCTTAAACCTTGGGACGGACCGGACGTAACCACCGTGATCAATTATTTTCCGAAAGGGTTTCAATTCACGATGGCCGCGCCTACGTTCAACGAACCGGTGATGGCCGTATTGGCTTCGTTAGGAATCGCGAAACCGAATTGGTTTCTCCGTTTGATCGGACCTCTCTTTTGGAAAAGTCTAGGATGGATTCTTCCGTTCGTATTCGAAAAAGGATTACTTTCCAAACCGCTTCCTCCGGGGGCTCCGGGCGCGGGAGATCCGAAATACATGACCAATCTTTTCGCGATCGGAAGGGACAACGCGAACGGGAGAATCGTACGTTGCGGAAAAAACATCGACGTACGTTGGAACTATTCGAAAGAGAACAGGACCTTGATCCAAAATATGACCGCGTCGATGCAACAAGTGGGGGACGCATACGGCGGACAATTCGGTCCTCTCGCTACGTTTCTTTTGTTCAACCGAATTCTTTCGGTTCATTCGCTGGGCGGATGCACACTTTCGGCGAATCCGGACAAAGGCGTCGTTTCGGAAACTGGGGAAGTGTTCGGTTACAAGAATCTGTTCATAGCGGACGGTTCGGTGATCCCCTCCTCCATCGGCTTCCATCCCGTGATGACGATCTCCGCGGTCGCCGAACATACGGCAGCCTCCATCTGTGCCGGATTATAAGAAGGTAACGGAGCTTCGCCTCGTTCAAGATCCGGATTCCATAAATGAATGGACAGAGTTTTATTATATTCAATAATAATGAATTATTAATTCTTAATCTTATTTCGTTTTGAATTAAAATCAATTAAGAAATCCGTAAAATAAAACCCCGTCCAGGAAGAAAAAAGGACTCGAAAGGTAGGTAAAATGCAGCAGGATCAATTCTATATCGACCTTGGATTATCCGAAAACCAATACAGCAAGGAGGTTATCGCGGGACAGCAGGTCTATACGAGCAGTTTTCTCCGATTCTACGATCTTATCGTACTACACATCATCAGCCGCTGGCTCTGGCGTTGTCCGCCGCAGAACATGGTCGATTTATACAACAAATATTTGAGCGGAAACCATCTCGATATCGGAGTCGGAACCGGTTATCTTCTGCAGAAGGCGAAATTTCCGGTCGAAAAACCGACCATCTCCGTGATGGATCTGAATCCGAACAGTTTGATCGAATCCAAACGAAGACTCGCCGGAATCGCGGGACAACTCAACGCCTATAGGGCGAATATACTGGAGCCGATCCATACCAAGGAAAAATTCGATTCGATCGGAATGAGTTTTCTTTTTCACTGTGTTCCCGGCGCAATCCGCAAAAAGGCCTCCACCGCGTTTCAAAATCTTCTGAAGATACGCAAACCGGAAGGAGTCATTTTCGGTGCGACCGGATTGCACGATCTCGGTCAGACTCATCTTCTTTCCAGAAGGGGAATGAAAAACCTGAACAAGAAAGGCGTGTTTCACAACACGGAGGACACGTTACCCGATCTTGAAGCCGCGCTTAAGGAGAATTTCAAGGACTACGAACTCTACGTGATCGGAGCGATCGCCTTTTTCGCGGGGAAAAAAGCCAAATAAAAACGGAAATCATTTCCGGGTTTCGTTTAAGAAAACGAACCCGGAAATTCCGCAACGACGAATCCGTCCGCGGAATTTTTCCTCCAAGCGCCGCGTCGAAACGTTTTTATAAACCGCCGAAACGTTTCTTTACGATCTTACGCCGTTTGACCCGCGATTGAAATTTCCACCAATCGTTTCAGATCCGCTTTGGCCCCCAATTCGCGGAGAATTTTTTCCGCCGCGGAAATACGCCCTCCGTCTTCGAGTAACTCGCCGATTTCATACAACGCGGTAGCGTATTCCCAGCGGTTCTGGGTGTTGGAAAGAAAGGATTCCGCCTCTTTAAAAACGGCCTCCGCTTTTTTGCGATTTCCGGAATGAAACAGCAACTTTCCCTTCAGAACCAACGCAGGACCGTAAAGATAGGGAAGGGATTTTCCGAGTTTCAACCCGTTTTTTAATCCGTAGTCGATGATCTTGTCCAGACTTTTATCGCCCGTTGCCCGTTGCGCGTATAACGCCGCTTCGGCGAGATAAACGTTGCCTATCTGCAATTGGGGAAATTTGACTTCGCATTTTAAGAATCCCGCATAACTGCGTTTAGACCAATGCGCCGCCTTCTCGGGCCAACCTTCCAAAATCGCCAGTTTAAGAAGTTTATTGATCGTGGAAAGTTCGTTCATGACGTCGTTCTCCAAGGACGCGCGTTCGACCTCGATCAAAAGGCGTTTTTCCAATTCGAGCGGATCGAATTCACCCAAAAGATAACCGAAATAAGGGGACCAGATTCTGGTCCAACGAAGCTGAAGCTGCGCGCCCAAATCGCTCGCGATCTCTCCGATATCATCGAAGTATTTTTTAGCGGTTCTGAAATCGGATTGAAAGTAATACAAAAATCCGCCCGAAGAAAGCGCGGAAAGTAGATCCCATTTTTCTCCCACCTGACGATAGATCGATATCGAATCGTGAAGATACGGCAATCCCTGATCGGGCCTGTTCAACATCATATAATAAACGCCCTGCACCAAAAGACTGATTGCACGCGCATAAGGATCGCCCGTCTTTTCCGCAAGTTCTCCTCCTTTGGTCAAAAAATGTTTCGAAGGTCCGAAAAGATTCATCCCCACGAAAACCTGACCGAGGGCGCATTCCGCCAAGGATTGACGCACCGGATCGTCGAATCTCTGCGTCGCGTTGTATTGCGTGAACACCGACCATCCGAATTTTTTAATGTCCTTCATGATATACATCTTCGCCAAGGTGACCAGAATCAGACAACGCAGCCGCAGTCGTTCCGCCTTATTGTCCGATGTGTAGGAAGGCCCCAACAACGAAAACCGGATCACAAAAGGAAGTTGTAATACGATTTTGAAAATCGTATCGGGTCTGCTTCCGGGAGCGCGGATTCCCGTGATTTTCAACGCCTTCTCCAAGGTTTCCATCGCGCGGGAGATATCATCCTGCTCCTGATACACCTGGCCCAATCCCGTATACGAACGGATCAGACTCAGATTGGATTTGTTCTCCAGACATTCCTTAAACAGAACTTCCGCGACGGAATACTGTCCTAACTGACGATGCACGTGTGCGAGTTCCAATTTGATCTCGTAATAGGTTTCGCTTTTGTCCTTTTCGAATTCGGCGATCAACTCCAAGGTTTTGGTGTAATGATAGATCGCATCTCGGTTCGCGTATATGCTTCTCGCCTTACGCGCCGCCATCAGGGAATACTTGGCGGCCTTTTCGAAATCGGAACACTGTTGATAATGGAACGAAAGGATATCCGCCATCTCGGTGACGTTGTTCTCGTTCTCCTTTTCGATGAAGAAGGCGATCCTTCTGTGAAGATCCTCCCTCGTGGAATGAAGCAGCGTGTTGTAAACGATATCGCGGATCACGATATGTTTGAAGATATACGTGAGCGGATCCGTGATCTCGAGAGGGGTAAGATCCAATCCTTCCAAACTTTGGAGAATATTCTGGATTTCGGAACGGAACTCTTCGGGAAGAAGGTGATTGAGCGTCTGCACGTTGATCAATCTGCCGATGACGGACGCGGTTTTTAATACGATCTTTTCCCGTTCCTGAAGACGATCCACCCTTGCGAGCAGTACGTCGTTGAGCGTGTTGGGAATCTGAATGTCGCGGCTAGTATCCGCAGGAGACAACGTTCCGTCCTCCAGTCGCTTTAACGTACCCTCTTCGATCAGGTTGTGTACGATGGATTCCAAAAAGAAAGGGTTACCGCTGGATCTCGTGAGAATCTGATCCATAAACTCGTCCTGATTCCGATCCATTTGAAATTTATGGATGAGAAAATCGCGCGCCTCTTCCGGTTTGAATTCCCTAAGCCGGATCAATTCTTCGTCGGCGGAAACAACCTCT
Organism: Leptospira ellisii; assembly: GCF_002811955.1. Taxonomy (GTDB): domain Bacteria; phylum Spirochaetota; class Leptospiria; order Leptospirales; family Leptospiraceae; genus Leptospira; species Leptospira ellisii. The sequence continues at coordinate 10,386 of NZ_NPEF01000042.1, read as the reverse complement.
TCCCCGAATTGACCTTCGGGTCTGGAAACGAGAACGAGCATGGATTTCATCGAAGGCAAACGGGAGGCGAGTTTTTCCAGAAGTCGGCTGGAGAGTTCGTCGATCCAGTGGACGTCCTCGAATATCAACAACAGAGGTTTTTTGGAGGAACGTTCCTCAAGCAAAGAGATGATGATCTCGAACAACCTTTCGTTCTTCTGTTTACGATCGATCTCCCTCGTGAGCGTATCCTCTTCCACCGGAACACCCATCAACGCGACCAACGCCTTGGCCCAAGCGATGTCGAAGGATTGCAGACCTTCCAGAGCTTTTTCGGCCTTTCCTACGCGGACCTCGACCGAATCCTCCTCGAAAATTCCTAAGAAAAGACTGAGCAATTCCTTCCACGGATAAAACGGCGTGAATTTTTCGTACGGATAACAATAACCGATGAGAATTTCAACGTCCCGATCATACGCCTGATCGATGAACGTATTGGTGAGTCTGGACTTTCCCAAACCGGCGTCGGCGATGATTCTGCACACGACTCCGTGTTTTTCCACGGAACGATCGAGCATTCGATGCAGACGATCGATCTCTTCCTTCCTGCCGATCATCGGATCGCGGTATTGGATCAAAAGACCGGGAATGTTCTTTTGTTCGGAAGCGAGTTGGAAAACCTTCTTCGCCCCGGAAACACCTTTGAGTTCGATTTCACCCAATTCGTGGATGGAAAAATTCTTTCCCAACTTCGTTTTCGTCTGCGAATCGATGAGAATTCCCGTTCTACCGGGAAGCGTCGCGAGACGCGCCGCGATGTTCATCATTTCTCCGATCGCGGTAAAGTCCTTTCGAAAAGGCGCTCCTAAATCCCCGCAGTACGCCATTCCCGTCGAAATTCCGACCTGTAGATTTTTCGCCGCGGAAAAATTGGAAGCGGCTTCCGAAACTCGGATCGCGAAACGAGCGGCTAACGCTTCCTTGTTTTCGAGCGCGGCCGGGACTCCGAAAAGAATCAGAAATAAACCGCCCTTATCGGATAAATCCGTGAGAACGAACGTCCCGGAGAAGGAAGCCGCCGCTTCCTGGACGTATACGAAAAAATCGTTGAAGTTTTTGGAATCCGTATTCGATTCCAAAGGGGAATCTATATGAACGAATACGGCCGCGACTTCCCTATAATCCCCGGAAAACGCGCGGTGAACGTTAGTCGCTCTTTGATATAATTCCGGCACGATAAAACGTCTGCACCGTTTGAAAAAACGTTCTGCGGAGATCCTCTCCCCTTGGTCCCGGGAAGGAGGGACGATCGTATTTTCGATCCTCTCGCAGTCGTTCAGACGGTAAAAACCTTCTCCGACCTTCTCCCCCATCCTGGATTCCGAAGGTAGAAGATTCCAAAGACCCGCACTGAGGATGATGTCCCCGCCGGAAGCCATCTTTTCCGCGGCGATACATTCGTCCACGGGGGTTCCGGCGATGACCGCTCTCAAAAACCGGTTCGGTTCCCCCAGTATGAATTCCTGAAATTCCCCGTAGGCCAATCCGACCCTCGCCGGAAGGTTTACGTCCTCCTCCAAAAGACGGTTGGAGCTGAATTCGGAAATCGAATTAAAAATTCCTAATGCACAATTCGCCACTCGCAGAGCGGCTTCGGCGTCGGTTTCATTCTCCTTTTTTTCGAAACTTACGAGAACGGAATCCCCCGCAAATTGGTAAACCGCCCCGCCCCAGTGGCTGAGATGTTTCAACAAAGCGGTATAATAATTGGAAAGGACGGTTTGTAACACGTCGATTCCCCGCGTGCCTTTGGCGGCGAGAGCGAGGGTCGTAGGTGTGAAGCCGACTACGTCGAAAAAAAGAACGGCTCCCTCGAAAGATTGGGATCTTTGAAGTTTGGATTCGTTCGCATCCGCCAATCTGCGCACGATGGCGGAAGGAAGATAGGGTCGTATCAGCTCGAGAGTGTCTTTGGTGGATTCGGTCGCACTATTCATAATAAACCTAAAAACGATATTTTTATACGGTTTTCACTGCAGGCATGTTAGACGAATATTTTTGCCCCAATATTTTCACTTGTTTTCGTTTTGCTCACAGAATCGTGTTTTTTATCACAACTTATCCGCCGACCGATTCTATAGTTTCGCGGTGGGTTTGATTCCCGTAATTCCTTCCGCGACGAGTTCGGACAAAGCCGCGATCGTCATCGACGGATTGGCTCCGATGGCGGTCGGAGACAAACTTCCGTCCGCGACGTAAAGCCCTTGATAGGAAAAAACCTGTCCGAACGTTTTCGCTTCCGAGGAAGTGACGGAATTCGTTTTGGTGGTTCCGAGTATACAACCCCCTAAGGGATGCACCGAAACGTTGTTCCGGATCGGCCACGCCCACGTCGGCAGAGCGAAATGCGTTCTGGCTTTGATGAAGCCAGCAAAACTTTTCGTGACTCCGAGAATGCTTTCGTACAAAGGCATACTGTTTTTTTGAGGCCAGACCAATTGTAATCCTCGCTTACGATCCAAAACCATCTCTCCGTCGGCGCGGTCGATTCCCATACAAAGCAGAACCGCGGTCGTATACGAAACGTCCCCTTTCATAAGCTCGCTGAAAAGATAGCCCACTTTTCCGAAAATTTTTCCGGAGAAAAAACGTTTGAACAATTCCGCGATCGTATGAAGGAAAAATCCGATCCTTAAAAACCAGGGAATGGCCGCCTCGGTGAAATACGACGCGAAAACGGGGTAACTCGCGTCCTCCAGAACGAAGGCTCTCCGCGGATCGAAATTCTTAAACAGATTGTAGTCCGTATATTGCGTTATAATCGGTCCGTAATTGGGATCGGCGGGTTCCTTTCCCTGCGTCGCAAAGGAAAGAAAATCTCCGTTACCCGAAAACTGTTTTCCCAAATGATCGGAAACGTCCGGCAGCGTTTTGAATTCCCGTTTGCATTTCAGCAAAAGTTCCGTGCTTCCGAGCGTTCCCGCCGAAATCACGACCCGTTTCGCGACCACGGTTTCGAATTCCCTGCTTTCGGAATTTAGATTTCTATAATATACTCTGTAACCGTGTTCTCCGTGATAGGCGGGATTGTCGCTTCCGTCCGGGGCGAGCGGTACGATCCTATCGACCAGATGTTCCGTCCGGATATCGGCTTTGTATTTGTTCTCCGCCACGAAAAGATAATTGAGGTCCAGAGTGTTTTTGGAATGTGTGTTGCAGCCTATATCGCATTCCGCGCAGTAAACGCAGGAAGTCTGAACCGCGCCGTATCTGTTCTTCTCCTGAAGCCCGATCGGAGTCGGCTTTTTGAAATCGTTTCCGAAAAATACGTTGATGTCCGCCAATTTCGATTCCCTTCCCGCCGATTTCGCGAATTTTTGGAACAACTCCGTACGGACGATCCGTCTGCGGGGATCCGAGTTTTGCGGAATCGGTCTCGAACCCAAAACCTCTTTTACGATTTTATAATACGGTGTGAGAGATTTTTTTCTGATGTTGGTCGGCCAACGATCGTCGAAGACGTGATCCGGCGGTTCCAAAAAGACGTTCGCATAAATCAGGGAACCTCCTCCCAAACCCGCGGAAAGGACGACGTCCATATGCGGATAGTTTCTGATGTCGAATAAGCCCGTCTGATTGAGTTTGGAGAGTTTTTTAGGACGAACCTTGCTGTTTTCTTCCGGAACGTTCCAGAAATTTTTGGACATGGCGTGCGGAGAACGGGGAAAGGAACCCATCGGATAACGTTTACCGCGTTCCAGAATCAGCACCTGCCCCGGCCATTTTTTACTCAACCTACAACCGTTTACGGCTCCGCCGAAACCGGTTCCTATTACGACCGCTTCGTATTTTTTCATTACAACCCCGAAAATTCTATGAATCTATTAAAATAAACTGAATTCGAAATGGCGGAGAAGATAGATTCCTATGATCAACGCCCCCAAAAAGGAAACGAACGAAAAAAGAAAATGGAACTTATCCCAATTCTCCAAGGACCGAAAACCCCGATAACTTCTTTTCATCGACCATTTGGGAAGGTCTTCGAGTTCGTCGCCCAGCTTGTGAAGATCCACGAGACAAAGAACCAAAAGCACCAAAGTGGAAACGAGAAGGATCGGTTTGATGATTCCGGAAACCCTGCAGAAAAGTTCACCGAAAAAACCCAGACGTCCCCAACAGACGAACGTGCGAAACCAAACCCAAATCAGGAGAATCGGAAGTCCGGCGAAAACGATGAACACCTCGCTGAGGATCGACTTTCGTTTCACCTTCCGTTTTCTTTTTTTACGGGGATTCTCCTCGCTTACTGATTCTGCCATAAGCCGTCCCCTTCGTAGAGTTCGATCTGTTTACGCGAAGATTCCGCCTGAAAGTATCCGAGCCGTTTCCAAATATCCATGGAAGTGGTCTTGTATATCTTCCAGGATTTTTCGCAATCGGGAGTGAACGGAATATCCCTAGACTCCACCACCTTTTCCACATAACCCTGGCAATTCGATGCCGGATAACGTTCCTTCTGAATAGGATCGTATTTCGGAAACGAGTCGGATTCCCGAAGGCGATTTAATAAGATTTTTCTCATATTGTCTTCGCACTTGGTGCCGAAGATACAGTGCCAGGGATTATTGTCCCCCGTGAGCTCCCGCACTTTCGGAAAATCGTCCTTGATCACGATCTCCTTTAAGTTGGAGCGGAATAAATTCGGAATTCCCTTAGCGTAATTCTCCCACTCCGTGACGCGACTATCGCTGTGAACCGGATGATCGGGAAGGGTCATATCCGAAGCGTGCCCTCTTCCGGTAGGATACATCTTTCTAGGATTGTACAGTTTGCGGTGTGCGAACGAATCACCTAACAAGTGAAAGGCGAATCCGAGCGCACAGAGTTTTTCGGGCTGTTTTTCCTTTTTGGAAGTGAGCTCGCTCCGCAACTGATCCAACGTCGTCAACGCGACTCGTCGCAGATGATCGCTGTTGCCGCCCGTCAAACCGTGCAGAAGCTGCTGCACTTCCGCCATTCTTCCCAAAACGTCGCTGGATCCTCGATCGGTAAAAACCCAGAGCAAAAACTGAAGGGGATATCCGAAAGCCAATTTGCGATATACGGAAATCGCGTCGAGTTCCGGAACTTCGTCCGGAAGTTGTGCGCAAAACGCGACGAGGGCCGTTTCCTCCTTGGTGAGAGGAGAAGGAGTATGAAAGTTGTTCAGAACGGTTTGAACGGTGTAAAAATGTCCGTCCTCTTGATACGCGCTTACGCCGTGACATAAGATCAAGAACGAGAAGAAGTAAGTCAATTTCTTCCAAAACATAAATCGACAATAAATACTTTTTTTAACAACAATTGCAACAATAGTTTACTTTGATGCGGAATTTCGTGACATTTTTCCTTAAAAAACGGGAGAATCGAAAGCTGTTTCGGAACGGAACCGCTTTTCGTTTTTCGAAATCCCGATCCGCAATCGATTCGCATCCTGAATTCGAAAGGAAAACCGCGTCGAGTTCCCTAAAACGTCTTTTCGTTTTAGGGAACCGTTTGCGATTTCCGTTGGATCGCTTTCCTTCCGTAAATAAAATTGTCCGAAAACGAAAAACGGACCGGCTATGTTCCGAGCGGATCGAAGCGCGGTTACGGATCAAATGAAACGTCAGTTTAGAATTTTTGCATATATATTATATCTCGCCGCGACCGTTCTGACGTCTTTGAATTCCGAAAGTCAGATCGATCTGTCGAAACGATGCGACTCGAACGGAATCTGCGCGAATCTAGAATGGAGGCTTTTGGACCGTTTTCGGCCCGAATTTTTGGAGGAGGATTTCGAACCGGACACGGAATGGAAAATAACCCGCAGCTTTCCGATCTGGGCGAATAAATTCTACGAGCCGGAAGGTTCGTTCCACACGTTCAGCTTCTATACGGAATTCGATCTCCCCGTCGGTTTTTCCGAGAACTCCCAGGAACCGGGGATCCGTTTCGGAGAAATCGGAGAGGCTTTCGAAGTTTATATAAACGGAAAACGGATCGCGCAGGAGGGGAAAATTTCGGAGGACAAGGTCCTCGTTTCGAGAACGGTCCGCGGTCAGGTTTACGAAATCGACAAAAAAATTCTGAAACCGACCCGCAACAAAATCCTGATCAAATTGAGCGGAGATCCGAGATACGACCATACCGGATTTTATCTCACATCCGGATACGATTTAGGATATTATAAAGAACTGATTTATCAGGAACAGGACCGCATCGGACTTATGTTGATGGGAATCTACGTCACGACCGGTCTCTATCACCTTTTCCTTTTTTTAAAAAGAAGGAAGGAAAAACACAATCTTTCCTTCGGGATATTCGCGCTCCTGCTCGGGCTTTACATCTATACGAGATCTTCCGCGGTTTTCGAAAACGACGTCGACACCAGGATCGTTCAAAGGGTGGAATTGATCGCGCTGTATATTCTCGTTTCCTGTTATTTCACGTTTATGAGCCGGCTTTTCAACGGAAAAACCGTTCCGCTGATCCGGTATTATTCGGCGTTTAACGTCCTTTTGGCGATTCCCACCTTTTTCGCCCCCATGTACGTCTGCGAATATATTCTGAGAATCTGGCAGTTCGGCGCGATCCTCTTCGCTGCTCCCGTGAACTTCTACATTTTGATCCGCGGAATCCGACACAAACTTCCCGCCGCGAAAAGACTTTTTCTCGGTACGATCGTAATCACGGCGACGGCGGTGTTCGACGTGATCGATTCGTTGGTACTCAATACGGGAATCGCCCTAAGCAAATACGGATTCTTCATTTACGTAATGGGAATCGCGACGATTTTGGCGGAACGATTCAGCGAACTTCACGTCAAAACCGAAGAGCTAAACGCGAACCTGGAGCACCGCGTGGAGGAAAGAACGAAGGAACTTTCCGAAACCCTGGAGATCATGAGCAGACTCAAGGATCAACAGGACGGAGATTACTTCCTCACCTCTCTTCTCATCAATCCTCTGGGAAAAAACAACGCGGAAGGCGACGACGTGCGGATTCGATTCTTCATCAAACAGAAGAAGGAATTCCTTTTTAAAAACGTCCGCAACGAGATCGGAGGAGACCTTTGTAAAACCGAAACTATCGTACTAAAGGGAAGGAAGGTCACCGTATTCTTCAACGCGGACGCGATGGGAAAATCCATGCAGGGCGCCGGAGGAGCGTTGGTGCTTGGCGCCGTTTTCAAATCCATCATAGAAAGAACCAGATTCAGTTCGTTTATGAAGGAGCTTTATCCGGAACGATGGCTTAAGAATTCCTTCATAGAACTTCACCGCGTGTTCGAAAGTTTCGAAGGCTCCATGCTCGTATCGATCGTGTTAGGCGTAATAGACGATAGGACAGGTTTCGTGTATTATATGAACGCCGAACATCCTTATTCCATTCTCTATAGAGACGGAATCGCGTCCTTTCTGGGGGACGACGTGTTTTATAGAAAATTGGGATCGCAGCTCGTGGAAGGAACGCTTTCCGTACAGACCTTTCAGCTTCAACCCGGAGACGTATTATTCAACGGTTCCGACGGAAGGGACGACATCCTTTTGGAAACGACTGACGGCAGAAGGAATATGAACTACGACGAAACCAGGATCCTGAAAATCGTGGAGGAATCCGGAGGGGATCTCGAGAGAATAGAAAGACAACTGGATCGGGAAGGGGTTCTCACCGACGATCTATCCATTATGAAAATTGAATGGAACGGAAAAATACCCCGCGACGAGAAAATAAAACTTCCGAAAAGGGACGAAAAAAACCTGGAAAGATTTTTTTCCGAACTTCGGAACGGGAAGGAAACGCGCCCTTCCGCACTAAAGGAACTCGCTTTCGCGTTTTTCAGAATCAGGAAATACGACAAAACCTCCTTTTGTCTTCACGAATATCTGGACGCGGTTCCTTCCGACGAACTTATGTTAGGTTATGCTTCCAGAATGTTGCGAAAGGCGGGAGAAATACATCGGGCCGTGGACATGGGGGAAAGACTTCGGATTCGGAAGCCTCGGAACGCGCGCAACCTCAGGAATTTGATCCGCGCTTATAAGGATCTCAAAAACGGAGATCGAATCTCCAAATTGGAGGAGACGCTACATTCGTTAAACGGACGACGGAACGATCGCCGTTTCGGATAAGGATTCCGGCACGCACGAAGATTCTTTTCTAAAACCCCGCGCCATTGTCCGCAGGATCCCCTCCCCGTTTTGCGCTTTCAAGAAGTCTAATTTATTACGGAGCTCTTTCGAACCTCGTTTCATCTTTATCAGAGAACCCATTCTCAACAACGGATCGGTTTTTCTGTTTACATTCGAACGGAGACTCTAATCTGGGGATTAGTTCGATTTTCTGGAAAACAACATGGGACATCACCACACGCACGGGCATTCACACGACCATTCGCATCATCACGATCACAGTCACAAATCCGGAAATTCGAGTAAAACTCTAATCGTAGCCATCTTTCTCAATCTTATTTACGCCTCGCTGGAAGCGGGCATCGGTCTTTGGTCCGGATCGCTCGCGTTGATCTCCGACGCCGGGCACAATCTGATGGACGTTAGTTCCCTTTTACTCGCCTGGATCGCGGTGAAGCTGCAGGAACGGAGTCCTTCACCGCGTTTCACCTATGGATGGAAAAAATCCTCCATTCTCATCAGCCTTTTGAATTCGATCCTCATATTCGGAACGGTCGCTTTTATCTTTTACGAATCCTACGAAAAACTGAATCATCCCAGTCCCGTTCCGGGAGGTATGATCGCGCTCGTCGCGCTTGCGGGAGTGATCGTCAATTTTTCCTCTTCGTTTCTTTTTCATAAGTCCAAGGACGACGACTTGAATATGAAAGGCGCATATCTGCATCTATTGGCGGACGGACTGGTATCGTTAGGCGTAATCGTATCCGGAATTCTGATACAGTGGACCGGATTCCAGTGGATCGACCCTTTAACGGGGATCGCGGTGGGACTGGTCATCGTATACGGAAACGTCCCATTGTTCCGCGAAAGCCTAAGGCTCAGTATGGACTCCGCACCCGACGCGATCCGGGCCGACAAGGTGGAGCGGGAACTGAGATCGATCGACGGAGTATTAAATATTCATCATATTCATATCTGGTCCTTGAGCACGACCGAAAACGCCCTGACGGCGCACCTCGTGCTGAAAAACGACCTCCCCTGGGAAAGACAAAGAACGATCAAGTCCAAAGCCAGGGAAATCCTTAAAACATTAAGGATTTCTCATGTAACCTTGGAAACGGAGGAGGAACGGGAAAACTGCGGTCAAGTCGACTGCGGCTGATCCGTTTCAAGATCCCTCTTAGTCCTCCTGTTCCTGTTTGCCGGTCATTCTCTTTAACATGGACTCCTGGAGAATCAGGACGCTGGAGGTGGAAATCGCGATGAGTTTGTTTTTCGGATTTCTGACCTCGGCCTGCATCGTCATCATCGCCGGTGATTTGGAAACCACCTTCGCTTCGATGTTGATGAATTCGTCCTTGGGAAAAAAAGTGCGGAAGAATTGCGTGGAAAGATCCGTCGTCACGCAGGGTTTTTTCGCGGCGAGATAGGAAAGCGGGCCGAAAGTATTATCGAGCGCCGTGCAGAGCATTCCTCCCTGAAAAATTCCCATCGGGTTCGCAAAACGTTCGTCATACGGAAATCGTACTACGATCCGTTTCGAATCGATCTCGATGAATTGAGCCTTCATCTCCTTGAACGATTTGGGAGGGACTTCCAGGCTCAACCCGTATTCCTTCGCCATTTTTTCGGTCATCTTATTCAGCTCTTCCTGAGCTTTCGCGATGGAATCAGTGGACGGCATTTTTCTGCTCCTTTATTTGAATCATGGATTTAAGACTTTTGATCGTTTTCGGAAAGAAATCCTTATCCTTCCGAATCCTGGCGATCTGCATGGAACCTTGTATCGCGGACATAAAAAGATCCGCCGTCTCGCGCGCGCTCAAAGGAAGAAGAAAAATCCCCTCCTTAAATCCGTCGCTTAACGTTTGGATCAAAAAGTCCCGGTGTTGATTGTGCAGTACGAATGTTTTATCCCGGATCGGTTGCGTCAAAACGTTGTATTCGTTTCCCACCACGCCGAAAGGACAGATCTTTCCGTTTTCGCCGGTATAGGCCTCGTATAACTTGAATAATGCGAACAATCTCACTCTCGGAGGTCGACCCTTTAGATTGGCCGTATAAATCTCGAAGTCACGATGATAAATCTCCAGCACCTCGAGCCCCAGTTCCTCCTTGGAGGGGAAATGATAATGTACGCTCGCCTTCTTGATCCCGAGGTCGTCGGCGATATCCTGAAAACTGAAGGACTGAAAACCTACGCTCTGAAAATAACCTCTAGCCAAGGAGGCGATCTTTTCCCTCGTTTCTCCGG
>NZ_NPEF01000419.1 GCF_002811955.1 Leptospira ellisii | reverse complement strand
CTTTCCTTGGTCAGGGATTGTTTTCCGGAACGCACCCTATCCAAAAGGGTTTCGACGTCGTGCGTGAACGTTTCGATCGGTTCGTAGCCGAACATTCCGGACGTTCCTTTGATCGTGTGGATCGCGCGGAATACGGAATGAATTTCATCCGAACTTTTGGGATCCTTTTCCAAAACCAAAAGGGAGGATTCCATGGAGGATAGGAGCTCCTCAGATTCAGAAATGAACGTATCCCTTACTTCCGATAAATCCATGTTAATTCCTTCCCGTCCCGTATAAAAACGAGAATTCCTTAAGATCCTCTTTTTGAAGTTTGATCTTATCCCGCAGAAAACCCGTAAGTCCGTATAAATCGATTAATTTTAAAACGGCATGGCTGTGACGCACGAGACGGACAAAAAGATCCTTCGCCTTGGCTTCCTTCTTTAAAGCCAGCAGAATCTGCAAACCCGAAGTATCCATCTTGGTGATTTTGGAAAGGTCGATTTCGATTGTGGTGAAGGATTCCTTAAGAATCGAATCCAATTTTTCCTTGAATTCGGAGGCGTCGTAGATCGTAATTTCTCCGGCGACTACGATCTTCAAAACGCTTTCGGCTCCGTTTCTCATTCGTTCCGTGCTCCATTCAAAAGACATAGGATCGATCCGTTTACGGGAGAAGTTTTTGGATCGTCTGCACCAGTTCCTCCGGTGAAAACGGTTTCGTCAGCCAGGCCCTGGCTCCCGCGGCCAATCCTTCTGTTTTTACGTCCTCTTGAGATTCAGTAGTCAGCATGATAATGGGGACGAACTTATTTTTCGGATCCTTTTTGATCTCTTTTACGAAGGTGATCCCGTCCATATTCGGCATATTCATGTCGCTTACGATGATATCAACTTTATCGTTTTGTAATTTATCAAGACCATCCTTTCCGTCCACGGCCTCTATAATCTGAAATTCTAAGTTGCTCAGGTGAAGATTGAGTATCTTCCGAAAAACGGCGGAATCGTCTACGATGAGAATCCGTTTCATTCCTATCTCCTTATTGAACCAATGGTAAAAAAATTTCGGCGAGAACACAAAGGCTTACGTCCTGAGACGTGTGGTCGTTCGCGTTGTGTATAAAAAACAGCCCGCTGTGTTTGCGTACGATATGATCCACCGCCGTCAATCCGAGTCCCAATCCGAATTTTTCGAGATGACCCACGTTCTCCACCGGAGGGTAAATCCTAAAGAAAGGTTGTATCACGAGCTGTTCGAATTTTTCGGGAATTCCCCCGTAGGGTCTCGCGTCCACGCGGTTCTTAAAAGTGATACAAAAATACCCCTGATTAACGTTGGCAAAGATTTCGATCGGAGAATTTTGGGAGGAATATTTGTATGCGTTCAGGAACAATTCCTCGAGGGCGAGATACAACGCGTTTAAATTTACGCTTATCTTATATTCCCTTTTAAACACTGGCAAATTCACGGTCAAACCCTTGGACGAAAGAAAACCGTTCAATGCCTCCGGCAATTCCTTTATTTTATCCAAAAGATCGCTCGTGGAAATCAAAGCGGGATTCAGATCCTCGTCGATCAAATTCAAAAGTTTCTCCAAACCAAGGAGCATATTTTTCGTAATTCTATTGTTGGTCAAAAGAAGGTCCAAAACCTCCTTATCCACCTTATACGAACCTCCTTCCGGAACCTTGATGGCGTCCACCATATCCAAAAGACTCGTAGTCGCGCCGATTCCGCTGCCCTGGGAGAGGGAAGTTTTGAGACTGTAGATCGAAGTTTTCTCGAAGGACTCGTTGTCCGATTTGCGGATCGTCTCTTTGTATGTGAGCCATTCCAACTGACTTCTCAGTTTTTGACTCTCTATCTCCGCGAGATTCTGCTCCATGTTCCTTAGGTAGCGGTAGTTCAGCGCCTTTTGAAGCGTTTTTAAAAATATCTCGGGATAGATCGGCTTGATGACGTAATCGAAGACGCCTAA
>NZ_NPEF01000418.1 GCF_002811955.1 Leptospira ellisii | reverse complement strand
GAATCCGTTCGGAGGAAAAGAACTTTCGCGAAGTTTGAAAAAAGCCGGACGCTTCCATGTCGACTAACGCGTTCGGAAGTTCGTAGGTCCCGTCCGAAAAAACCGGTTTGTCGTATGTGATCAAGGCCGATTCCCGAAGACCGGACCGAAAGAGAACGTCCGGATAAAAATTTTTTCCGGAACTTTCCTCTGTGATTTTGTGTATCAGATACGATTCCCCCAAGCGATACTTTTTTTCGGGTGCTCCGCAGATTCCGAAATTAAAAATCCAAGAGGAATGGGAGATCTCCTCCTTATATTTCGTAAGCAGAAACGCTACGGATGCGGCGGAAAAAACTTTCCCGATTCCCGAAACGGTCAGTATGTGGGTTTCGTTTCGATACACGGGAAATACGTTCGATTCCCTCGAAATTTTGAGTCCGAGGGTTTCGATCAAAGGTTTCGCTTCCGGGAAAAGCGCTGCGGAAATAAAAATCATCTTTCTTTCTTGATACCGAAACGTAGAATTTGGGACAAGAGAGAAATCGATAAAAATCCGGAAAAGGAGCGGTCATGGATCTGATCGAAAAGGTAAAAAAGGAATTTTGGCCCAAGCTAAAATCAGTCGTTTCCAAAATCCCCTTTACGGAGGATTTGATCGCGTTGTATTACGCGATGATGGATTCCGAAACTCCTCTGCGTACGAAGTTGATCATCGCCGGAGCGTTGGCGTATTTCATCTCTCCTTTGGATGCGGTTCCCGATTTTATTCCCGGAGGCGGATTTCTGGATGACGCGGGTGTGATCGCGGCCGTACTGGCTAGTGTTCAATCCGCGATTCGTCCCGAACACCGGGAAAAAGCGAGAAAGGCCCTGGAGAAAGAATGAGCTTAGACAACGAAGTCAAAATCCGCTACGACCATTTCCTGAACTTCGTTCCGAAGGTGATGGAATTTTTGGCGACGACCCAGGAGGAAAACGATCTCGACGTGACGTTTAAGGGAAATATCGAGAGCGATCTAGTCACCAAAGCGGATAAAGGTTCCGAGGAAAGGATCATTTCCGAAATCGAAAGGATGTTTCCTTCCGATTCGATTTTGGGCGAAGAGGGAACGAATAAAACGGGAAGTTCCGTCTTTAAGTGGATCGTGGATCCGTTAGACGGAACCGTAAATTATTCCCATAGACTTCCCTTATATTGTCTTTGTATCGGACTTGAGAACCAGGAAACCAAGGAAGTTTTGATGGGCATCGTTCCGTTTCCCGGAACGGGGGACGTGTATCACGCGATCAAGGATCAGGGTGCGTTCCGTAATAAAAAGAGGATTTACGTTTCCAAAACGAAGGAATTGAAACAGTCCCTCTTGTGCACCGGATTTCCGTACGATCGTGAAAAAAAGATCGACCGGTTGATGTTCTATTACCGTAATTTTTTGCTTAAATCTAGGGGAGTAAGAAGAACGGGAGCCGCCGGCGTGGATCTTTGTTGGACCGCGGAAGGTAAATTCGACGCCTTTTGGGAGGAGGGTTTGAAACCCTGGGATATGGCCGCTCCTTCGGTGATCCTCACCGAAGCGGGAGGTAAATTATCTACCTACGACGGGAATACGTTTACTCCTTACATTCCCAATCTGATCGCCAGCAACGGGATCGTGCACGATAAGATGCTGGAAGGAATGAGGCAATATCTCCACGAATTGATGTAATTTTATAAAATTAGAATATTTTACTTTTTGAATGCATTTTCGGTTGAGTCCGCCGTGGAGGCGGCGTAAGGCTGTTAGCAGTGATCCTGGTTTGCGGAGGCTCGGTCGACCGTGTAAGGCTTGCGAAGGTCACGATCCGGCGTATTTCTTCTGGATCGTTTTTTCGATCAATCGGAGCAGTTTTTCCCGGACGATCCTCGGATTGAAGTTCAGTTGTACGTATCTTTTTCCGTTTTTTCCCATCGCCGTCGCGTCGTCCCGGTGGTCCAGAATGTAAT
>NZ_NPEF01000417.1 GCF_002811955.1 Leptospira ellisii | reverse complement strand
CTTTGATAGGAGTTGCGGCCCTCTTTCATATCAGTCGAGGGAGAAAAAATACTTAGCCGTATCTTTGGACGAGTCGGACGGAACGTTCAATCATCACAACGCGTCGGTGAGGATTCTCACCAACGTGGACGAGGATCATCTCGATTATTATCAAAACCGAACCAATCTATTGACCGCATTCGCGCGTTATATGGAAAAGGCGGGGGAACGACTGATCCTGAATCTGGACGACGTCGGAATCCGGGATTCCCTACTTCTCCTGAAGGATCGATCCAAAGTCCTCGGTTTTTCCTCCGCTTCCGATTCGGATCCTTTTTTCGCCGGTCTCTGTCTCGAACCCTCCCAAATCGCCCCCTTTACGATCGAAGGGGAGCGGCTCCGCTTTCGATTTCAAAAAATAGAATATTCCATTTTTGTAAAGTATCCGGGAGAACACTATCTAAAAAACGCGCTCGCCGGAATTTTGGCGGCGTCCGAAACGGGTTTAAAAACGGAGGAACTCGTCTCGGTCGTGGGGGATTATTCCGGGGTCAGCCGCAGATTGGAGTATATGGGCGGTCGCCGAGGAGTCGAAGTTTACGACGACTACGGTCATCATCCCACCGAAATCAAGGCGGTGATCCGATCGATGGAAGGACTAAAAAAGGACGGAAGGGCGGTCATCCTATTTCAACCTCACCGTTATACGCGCACTCAAAATCTGTATCGCGAATTCGCGTCCAGTCTCGATTACGGGGAGAAGGTTTATCTTCTTCCGATTTATTCCGCGGGGGAGGATCCGATCGACGGAGTGCAGACCGAGTTGATCGCGGAGGAAATGCGGAATTCGCCTGAAATTCTGCCGATAGGAATCGAGGAGGGAGTTTCGATTTTGAGACGCTCCCTGAAGCCGGGCGACAAACTGGTTACGCTCGGCGCCGGCAACGTGCGCGAATGGGGAATCCGTTTTTTAGAAAATTAAAAAATTCTAATTTAATGCGTCGATCCGGAGCTGGAGATCCTTTTTCTCTTCCGGATCGGAAGTGAGCTCCAGAGTCCTGCGGAAATCCGTCTTCGCCTCTTCCTTACGGCCGAGCTCTTCGTAGGCGTTCCCGCGATAAAACAATACGGAAGCGACGTCCCCGTTTGGATACTTCTCCAGATAAGTCCCGAACGTCTCCACGGCGGCTTTGAAATTTCCGATTTCCAGATACGAAATCCCAAGGTTGTAGAGCGAGTCGTGTTTTTTATCCGCGTTCTTCGGGTCGTTCGATTCGAGCGCCTTTTTGAAATAGTTTACGGATTTTGCATATTCCCGCGCCTCGAAGTAATAAACTCCCGCTTGAAAGTTGGACTTGGTTCCGTTCGGGTCCTTGTTCAACGCGTCCAAATACTCCCTCTCCAGGTTTCTACGCGCGTATGCGTTGCGGATCGATCTTAGGATCATCCTAGTGTCGGGCATTCCGGTGATTTTATCGATGAGACTTCCGTTTTTGTCGAGGAATAGGATCGAAGGATAACCTTTGATTCCGTATTTCCGTTTTAGGTTCGGAAACGCGTCTCCGTCCAGAGAGAGGGTGACGAATTTGGAGAGTTCGTTCTGAACTTCCTTAGCGGGATAAATTTCGTTCTTTAGGGTTTTGCAATATGCGCACCAATCCGCATAGACGTCGATAAAGATCGGCTTCCCGTCCATCTTGGCTTTTTCGAAGGCGGTTTTAACGGACTTTTCCCACCGGATTTCGGCGCCGAGCCCGGTATGAAAAAAACAAAGTATGAATGCGGCCGCAAAGATAAAATTCCTCATCTCAATCATAGGACCGTCGGGCGAATCGTTTAGCCAGCGTTTTCTTGCGTTCGACCGGTAAAAATACGGTTGTCTCGGAGGAGTCGGTCGGGAAAACTAGGGGCAGATTTACCGAAGGAAACCTCCGTTCATGGAATTTTTGATACAGCTGGAAACGATTCTGAAAAAAAGAAAGCAGGAGCTTCCTGATAAATCCTACACCGCCGATCTGTTTCGGGGCGGGGTCG
>NZ_NPEF01000416.1 GCF_002811955.1 Leptospira ellisii | reverse complement strand
AAACGGGAAAGAGCCAACAAAGCGAGTAACGTGACTCCGAAGAGAAGCAGACAGGCTTTGACGATCTGGACCCAGGTGGTGGCGATCATTCCGCCGAAGAGGACGTAAAGAAGCATCACGATACCTACCAACACTACGGCCGCTTCGTATGGAGGATTCATCCGATCGAAGCGGAAATCCGGACCGGTTTATGTTTGAGTCGGAAGGCGACCACGTCCGCGAAGGTGAACTTACCCAAATTGCGGAGCGGCTCCGCGATCAAAAACAGCAACGCGGGCCAGCCTACGAGCCAACCCACCGCGTAGATGGTTCCGTCGAAACCTTTTAACGCGACCATTCCCGAAATTCCCAAAAAGGAGGCCGCGGACATAAAGTCGCCCGACAAGGCCAAGCCGTTTTGAAATCCGGTGATGTTTCTCCCCGCCGCGTAGAATTCGCTCGACGTCTTCGTCTTTTTAGCGGCCCAGCACGTGATCGCTAAAGTAAGGATTACGAATATTAGAAAAAATAGGATCGATATGGAATTCGGTTGGCCCAGTTGAGTCTCCAAGTTCAGCCCTCCATCCGTTTTCTAAGTTCGGCGGCGTTCGTATCGTAGGAACGGTTGGCCCAAAAAACGTAGACCAAAGTCAGGATCCAGGAAAAAAAGATGACCGCCGCACTCGTCAGAATCCCGACGTTGGAAAACCGGCCCAATTTACGAGCCAAAAAGGACGGATAAAACGCGGCGAGCAGGATGTATCCGTAATAAAAAAGGAATAATAAACCCAATAAAACGAAACTGACGATCCAACGCGTTCGGACCAGTTTTTTGAAGTCCGGATATTGGATCAGTTCCTGCGGAGTCATCTTCATTTGCGGTTCCCTCGACTGGGAGAGCAAATTAGGAACTTTTAAAAAACGTTCAAGAAGAATTTGACCCGAAAAGGAAGACTTCGATCCTTTTCCAGGCCGCCGGATCGTTCAATAACGAGGAATGTTCCTCTTCGCCGATAAAACTTTCGTATTCTATACCTTCCGGAGGAATCGAACTAGAAAAGGTGACCCGTCCGTCTCCCGAAGAATATTCAGAATTCTTAAAGTCCCAGAACCAATGATCGGGATCGTTTCCCGCCTTCAGCGTCCGGAGCGTTTTCCGATTCTGTGCGTGAATCACGAGGGCTTTCGGATACACCGCGCCTTTTACAGGCTCGAGCGAATCCCTGAATTTTTTGGCCAGATCCAGACGTTTTTGGAACTCCTTCGACGAGGGAGCCGGTTCGCAGTGCGCTTCGTGCGAATACGGACCCAGTTCGTAATTCTCCCAATCGGAAGCATTAAAAAAACGGAATGCGATTTTTCTTCCTTGTCCGTCCCTTAACACGTCCTCCGTATCGAAACTCTCCCCTCTGGGAAAAAAGGTATAAACTCCGATAAAACTGGAAACCACGCAGGGAGAGGCGATCTCGGGATTCAAACCGGTGGAAACCCCTTCCACCAAATCGCGCATAAAACCGATCCCGCCACGAAACGGAACGCCCACGAATATAACCTTGGACGCGAGATCGGGTTTTCGATTGAGGACGGACAGGACTAGATTCCCTCCGTTGCTATGACCGACTAACACGGGTGATACGCCTTGATTTTCCGCGCGCACCGTCTCCAAAAACTCCTCCAATTTACGGGAGATTTCCCCGTTGTCCTTTCTCCAATCGTACGGGAAAACATACGTTTTTATTCTTCCCATGGAGGAAACGAAGTCGAGCCAAGGACGATAAATCTGCGCTTCCACCAAACGAGGAATCAAAGTCACCGAGGTCAAAATACCGCCGACGTCCACTCCGTCGTTTTCGCGCAAGGTCAGATCGGGTGCCGTCAGATTCAACGCCTGCCAGGGAGTCAGCCAGATCCGAACCGTCGATCCGTCCGCGTCCTTGCGGATCAGTTCCGATCCCTTGTAACCAGGCACGAACACCAACGGAATCGCCCCGCTCATCGCCGACGAGGAAACGTTAGTCGCGCTTCCCTTCCAAAGTCCCGGAC
>NZ_NPEF01000415.1 GCF_002811955.1 Leptospira ellisii | reverse complement strand
TTTGAAAACCGATTCCAATCCCGCCGTCCGGGGAACCGCCGCGATCGCCTTGGGGACTTTTAAGGATCTCTCCTCGGTTTCCGAAATCGTAAAACTATTCGACGCGAATTCGGGAGTTTCTCCCGATATCGTGATGGAGTCGTTGGCAAGGATGGAAAGTCCGAGCGCGGCCTACGCCATTCTTCCTTTTTTACAGTCTTCCGATTCCACCTTGCGCTTGATCGCAGTGGACACGTTAGTCCGCATCGACGCCAAGTCGTCCGGAAACAAGATCTTGAATCTCGCCCAAAAGAATCAGGATCCGGAATTCGCGAAAACTTACGCTATGGCGCTCGGTAAACTCAAGGTAAAAAGCGCGGAATCGTATTTGATACGACTAGCGAACACTACGGAACCTTCACCTACGTTAGCCGCCACTTATCTCGCTTTAGGTAGAATCTCCAGCAGAAACGGCGTCCCGATTTTGGTCCGCGGCCTCGGGAGCGATTTCGATAAGGGCAGCGAGAATTGTATGTCGGCCTTGATCGAAATCCGCGATCTTTCCGCGGTTGCTGCGGTGATTCCGATTTTGAAACATAACAATCGCGATATTCGTTTTAGGGCTTCCAACGTGCTATCGGAAATTCCTTCGTCCGTGACGGGACCCGGCGTGTTGAAGGTCTTGGAGGAAAATCTTCCGGATTCGATCGCGCCCGCGTCCTTAGTTTTGGGAAAAATCCGTTTTACTTCGGCACGTTTGCCGATCGAACAAAGGTTGTCGGATTCCAAACTTCCGGATCGGGAAATCATCGCGCAATCGCTCGGATATTTAGGGGATAAAAAAAGCGTTCCCGTTCTGATTTCCGTATTAAAGGAAAGTTCCGGAGAGGGAAGATACGGCGCCGCCTGGTCCCTCGGCGCCTTACAGGCATTAGACGCTTTTGACGATTTGTCGATCGCTTCCAGGTCCTCCGATCCAAAACTTGCTTCGATCGCGGTCGAAGCGCTCGGCTCTCTCGGTTCGCAAAAGGCTCTTCCCGTTTTGGCGGAAATCGCCGAAAAAAATCCCAATTCCGCCTCCGTGGTGCTTCCTGCAATTTCGGCGATTCCCGGAGAAGAATCCAGAAATATCCTAGAAACGTTCGCTCAAAAGGAAAACGTAGCGCTTCAGCAGGTTGCGATTTCGGAGTTGGGAAAACGAAAGGAACGCTCGAGCATCCCTCTTTTGATACGGATTTTGGAAGAGGACCGCGCAGCCAGTGCGAAACTTTTAATGAGTTCCCTTTCTTCGATCACAGGAAAGAACTTTTATTCCCGGAACGAATGGCTGAACTGGTATAAACTCAACTCGAAGTAAGCACGTTTATGTTTCATTCAAAAAAAAATCCCGTATTCGTATCGGGACTTTTGCTGTTCGTATTTTATTGTAGGACGGAAACCCCGCGAGATCCTTGGGCGGTTCCTCCCTTAAAGGAAGAGGAGCGTCTTTTCCTCGCGCCGTTAAAAACGGACGATTTCGATTCCAAGGATTTGGGCGGCAGACATTATCCCGCTTCGAACGAATTGAGGATCGATCTTTTTAAACCTTATATCGAAGATTTGGAAGGCGGTTATCTCGGCGCGGGAACGGATCAAAATTTCACGTTCATCGTTTGGGCGAAGAGTAAATACGCCTGGTTGATGGATTTCGATTATACGATTTGTCTGATCAATCGGATTCATCTTTTGTTTTTTAAAACCGCAGTTACTCCGGAAGAATACAGGGATCTGTGGTCCAGGAAAAATAAACAGTCCTCTTTCGAACTTCTAAAAAGGGAATGGAGTTCCGACCCGGAATGGAATTCGATCAAAGAAGCGTGGGAAATCGCCCATCGCGGCAAATCGGATATTCCGCAAAGATGGAACGAACTCGACAGGACATCGCACAGATTCGGTCTAAAGACTTTCATTCATTCCAAAGAGGAATACGATTACGTTCGCAACATGGTTCTTCAAGGGAGAATCCAGATTTTGAAAGGGGATATCAACGCTGAAAAAAGTATGCGTT
>NZ_NPEF01000414.1 GCF_002811955.1 Leptospira ellisii | reverse complement strand
GTTTAGAAGTTTGTATCTTCACGCCTAAATGAAATACTGGCAACCCGATACATACGAGTATAAATATCCCGAATAAAAACTTGTGAAAATCGTCTGGGTCTTTGGAAATTTTAATACCGATCGCAAGTAAACCCGAGATGCTTCTGTCTTTGATTTCTCGAAATTTGTTCTGAGATATTTCAATCCAATTCGAATTCTCTAATGCGCTGACTAACGTTGCATCATTTCTTGAAAACTGAGCCACAGTTTCACCCGATGTTCCTTTTATATAGAGAGTATGCGTGTCGCCGTTACCCGGCGTTCTCAATACTTCGTAAGAGCCGCCTAATTGAAAAAGAGTCGTGCCTTTTACGTCTTCCGTTCTTTTAACGCGAATGCCACTATAGTCATAACTATTAAAAGTGTTTCCCAAGGAAGGAGATTGATATGCCGCAAGCTTTCCTATATCATTGTAGCTTAAAGAGTCTCCTTTTCTCGTAATCATATTTCCCGCAGGATCATACGTATAGGAAAGTGTGCCTGTACTGGGTGAATTCATGGAAGTTACGGCTTGCGTATGACTTGAATTCGAATATTGAAAAGTAGCGTTTCCCTTTCGCGTTAGGTTGCCGGAGGATGTTCAGGACTCATGCCGGGTGGCGGAAGCGGAACTCCTCCTTGGGCGATCTTTGCAGGCGGAATCCCAGCCTCGGTTCCTTCCATCAATTCACCAGGCGTAAGCAGTGGCGGTTCCGGCGGCGTGGGAGGTATGACGGTTCCCGGAATGTATTTTTATCATCCGAATCATTTGGGAAGTATCTCCATGCTAACTGATGGCAGTGGAAATCCAATTTCCGGTGGAGAAATGCCAGGAAACAGCCATGTTTCTTACAAACCTTATGGAGAGATACTTAGAACGGATTCTTCGGGACCAGATATCTTTCGTTACAAATATACGGGACAGGAAGAAGAATCTTATACGGGTTTGTATAACTATGGCGCTCGTTTTTATGATCCAGAGCTCGGAAGATTTACTCAAGCGGACACCGTTGCCTCAGGTAATGTTCAATCCGGTATGAATCGTTATATGTATGTAGAAGGAAGTCCAACGAACTTCGTCGATCCAAGTGGGCATAACAAATACATTCACATGTTCAATCAGATTGTTAGGCACTTAGTAGGTGCAGATAACAAGGAAATGATTTCGAATATTAAAAAAGATATTGTTAAGGCATTTGCCGAGTCGGACAATCCGCTTTATTCTATTGCTGGAAATTCTTATATCAAATCCCAGAACAAGAAACATATTCGAGAAGCCAAAAGACAACAATTTATAAACACAGGGATTGCGGTTGTCGTAGCGATAGCAAGTTTTGGAGTAGGAACTGCTTTGGTTGCTGCGGAATCAGGATGGGGGCTTGCTTTTGGTGTTTTGGGTGCGACTACAGGGGGTTATGCGATTGGTTCTACGGCGGGATACGTAATTGGGGGTACTTTAGTAGGTTGTTTGCGAGGGCGTGGTAACGGCGGTTGGGATGAGCGTAGCGCACTTCAGGGCGCGTTTATTGGCGGTATTATGGGAGCGGCACTAGGATACACGATGGGAATGAAAGCAGTAGAAGCAACTTTGTTTGCGGGAGACCCTGAATCTAAAAGTTTCGCAGCTGAATGGTTTGGAGAAAAAGGATCTTCTAAATTTTTCCTAGCAGATAATTTTAATCCGGGACATTTGAAAGGTGTTATGTATGGAATTAAAATGTACATGTATTCATTCCATGCCGTCCAGGGAGATTCACATGCGGGTACTGATATGCTTCTTGCGGGAGTAGCAGTTTTAACACCACTTCCCGTCCCTTCGTTTTCTATGTATGAAACAGTAGATGAAAAATTTAATAGCTTTAACCATATAACTTATAACCCACATAGAAGTAGAAAATAGGGGTTTGTAGTGAGTAGAACAAATTTATTGAAGCAAATTGTCCAATATTCAAACGCGATCATGTTTTCTCTGGTCGCATTGATTAACATTCGTTGCTATTGGGATCACTCTTATTATAC
>NZ_NPEF01000413.1 GCF_002811955.1 Leptospira ellisii | reverse complement strand
GACCTATATACGTCGGATTCCATTTTTTCTCGGAAAACAATCGGCATTTCCGATCGAATCGTTTCTGATTCTCCGGAAACAAGAGGGGGAGGGGGCAATCGGTCGCTTTTCCTTCAAAAGAAAGGGCATTCTGCTTTGGAAAGTGTAGGGGGTCGGAAGACCAAGGCCTCTACCAATCATACATCCTTGATTTTAGCAAAAATGTGTGGGAACTCCCCGGCAGAATTGGTGATAGCGGCAACGGACAACAGAGTCCGACAGCAGAGTAGAAGCGGTTCCGAGAGGCTTTTTTCTCAAATTACATCCCTTCCGCCTCAAGTTAAAGTTGGAATTCCGATGATGGACCATCTTCAAGTGAAAGGAGCGGGGGCCGATAGTTTTGTGAATTTAGGGAATGCTGCTCAAGACAAGGAGTCCCTCCTTTTATTGTTTCATAAGGATCAAACATCAAATCCACATTCTCCCAAAACATATGTATACTTTTTGGGAGTTCCTACAGCTCCAATCAGAAAGAACGTTTAACGCGAGCCTCTCTTACATTTCATTTTGCCGACAAAGTCTGAATCCAAAAAAGTTTACTCTTTGCTCGTAAAACTTCCGTCTCTTTGATAAAATCTATTTTTGTTTGTTTTTCAGCTGGAGGTTGAAAATCTTTGTCCATGGCTTCCAAAGTGAAACGGTCCTCTTTTCAGAAATTGCTCAATGCTATGAAAAAGATGTCTCTCGAGGTAAACGATTACGAGATTTGCCGACGTTTAGAGACCATTATGATGACGAGCAAGGACGATCTGAGCCAAATCGTCGTGAAATCTCTTCTTGATAATCCTTTGGATTTTGATCCTAAAACGCTTCCGGAGCCGTACGGACAGTATATCCGACACTTCATTTATATGGTAAAACGGAATCGAAAACAAGGAATCGATACGAACTTCGATGCTCCTACAGGGGGCAAGTCTGCTGAAAAACAAAATCATTCCTCCGAATCTTCCAAACCCGCTGTCAAAAAATCAGCGTCTAAAAAAGCCTTTAAAAGGTAAAAATTCCCCTGTGCTGCGCACAGGGCAGAACTCATTTTTTCTAACTGCCCATATTTTGTCATTTAGTGACGATAATCGAACGAAGCAGCCCTTCCGAAAGAGAATATCTCTAAAATCGGTCAATTAGTTTAATCGCCTAATTTTAGGCATGGCGGAGCAAAGTCGGATGCAGAAGCTCGAGGGGCGGTTCCTCACGAATTTTATCATGAGATAAAAAAGCACGCCCGACAAAGCCATAAGAATGATTTATGTCTCTTAAAAATACCTCATTGCTAAATTTTGGGCATTTAATGGTGTGTTATTTGTCCATACTCGAAAAGGGCTCTTTTGTGCCTACGGCTGAAGTTGATTTAAATTCGGAATTACATGTACATTGCATGAGTTGCAGATCGAATGGGGAGGCAAGAGAAGGGCGGCGGGGTTAAAACGTAAGCAAATTTAGTTATTTCTTTGAGAATTGATTTAAGAAATTTGACGGAGAATGGGCATTTATAAGAGAATTTCCGTTTATACGGCGAGGAGATTGGGCGGGAAATCGGCAGGCGCTAATAAGGTCCAGACGGCGCAATTTAATCGGGATGGACGACCGAATACAGTAACTATACTGCCCTTCTGTCATGTGTAGGAGAAGTTCCTGCTAATGCCAGGGTGCCAGGAAAAATGTTTTACGAATTACAGTGCCTTTAGCAAGATTGAGGCCAAAAATCATGGCTGAAGTAATCAAATTAAGAGTCCGTTGCCACGCCTGCTCGTATATGATCGAAGGCTCGGCAAAGTACGGAGCGGGACATTATGTCGCAGAGGGTGTAGATTTTGAATTCGTAGCGATTGGAAAAATAGAAACGCCCAAAGGAAAGCGAGTTAAGGCTGAAATTTCAGCAGTTTGTCCGAATTGCGGTGTTCGGAATAAATGGATTGTCTAGATATAGGCTAATTATTTGGATTAATAATGGTCGATATTTATTTTTAAATAAGTAATCTCTTATTTTGGCTAAAAAAGCGCAAATAT
>NZ_NPEF01000412.1:1725-2062 GCF_002811955.1 Leptospira ellisii | reverse complement strand
CGTTTCACAAGCGACACAAAACCGAAATGTATGTCGTTTAATTGCAAAATTTGCTAAAAGGAATTTGACAGATTCTGCTATGGTAAAACTGATACATTAAACTATTTTACAGAGAGATTCAATAGAATGAATAAAAAACTTTTTCTCAAACTTCTTCTGATCGGAACCGCGTTCACCGGGATCGTAAACTGTGCGACTATGGGCGTCGGCGGATTCGACACGGCCGGACTGCTTTATTCCGATATCGCAAGATCCGAAGAATACTCCACAAAGATCGGGGCCAAAGAAGGTAAATCCTGTCAAAGTGCGATCCTGACCCTTTTCGCTTTCGGCGACG
>NZ_NPEF01000412.1:0-1715 GCF_002811955.1 Leptospira ellisii | reverse complement strand
AAGTTTCCACGGTAGCTTTCGAAGAAGTAAAGATTCTTTTGGGATCCATTTATAGAAAGAATTGCACCATCGTAACCGGAAACTAAGGGAGAATTTCATGAAGTTCAAACCTTTCAGCAAGATCCTCGTATTCGTTGCTGTGGTCCTTTTGTCTGTAAATTGTATTTCGACCGCCAACGGAAGAATGAATACGCCTTACGGCTTGGAGCCGATCGGAGTTTATACGTTTCCGACCGACAACAATTCACTCGGTGTGATCACCGTTGCGGACGCGGCAAAAACGGATAAAAACGCCGATAAAAATGCGGAACACCTCGTTTCCACGAAACAGGGAATGTCCTGCGTAACCCGCTTCGACTTTTTCTTCATTCTTCCGATCGCATGGGGAGACGCTTCCGTAGGAGCCGCCGCCTCTAAGGGGGAAATCGCAAGGGTGAAGTCCATCGCGTATAAGACCAAAAGAGACGTGAGCCTTTTACCTCCCGGTCTTACCGGAAAATACTGCACCATCGCATACGGAGACTGAGGTAAGTTATGATCCAAAAAAAAGTGAATCACCTTTTTTTGGCGATCCTACTGTTCATCGGTTTTGGGAATTGTATTTCTTTCGGCGTTAACGGACCGGATTCCGTAGGAATCTTCTACAGTTCCAACGCCCGTTCAGAGGAATACTTTAGTAAAATCGGCCCAAAACAAGGTAAGGCTTGCCAATCTTCGTATTTAGGTTTGGTTGCAGTCGGAGATTCTTCGATTCCAACCGCGGCAAAAGACGGAAAGATCACACAAGTGACCAGCATCAGCTACGAAGAAAGTAAGGTCCTCTTCGGAGTGATCACGGAATCGTTGTGTACGATCGTTACCGGGAACTGAGGGGAGAAGAAGATGAAAAAAAGTAACCAATCACTTCGTTTGATTTTCGCGCTTCTCGTTCTGACTTTTGTTTCGGCAAACTGCGTTTCTCTCGGAAAAAATCCGATGACCGGTTATTTGGGATTTGAACCCTTGGGTTCCTATACCTTTCCGGCCACTTTGGATCAGAATCTTTTGAGTTACCCTTCGGACGGAAATATAGGAAATAAAGTGGGAATGTCTTGTGTCACTAAATACAATAACTCCTTCATAATTCCTCTCTTCGCAACCGGGGACGCATCCGTGCAAGCAGCTGCCGACAAAGGGGATATCAAAAAAATTAGATACGTAAGTTTCAAAACGATCGTTTCTAATAAATTCGCGAATCCAGGTATCATACCGATTCCGAATATCTATTTCGCTCCTTATTCGCGTTACTGCACCGTAGTATTCGGCGACTAAAAGAGTTTCGATCACCCAATTTTAACGGAGCGCTTTCGGTTTTCGGAAGCGCTCCGTTATCCATTCGAATCCGGATCATTTCCGGAATATAAAGAAATTCTCATAAACGAAGATCTTTCCATCGATCGATTCCTTCTCGAAACCGCTCGGGCGTCTCCCCGAAACCGATCCGAACCCATCCTTCCGTCTCGAAATCCCTTCCCGGTAACACGAAAACGCCGCAATGTTTCATCAGAAAATCCGCATATTCGGAGGAATCGATATCCTTTTTTAAAGGGGCGAAGGAAACCACTCCTCCTCCTGGCGGAACGAATTCCTTCAGACCGGGGAGTTTCTTCCAATTGGATTCAAAATATCGAATATTAGAAAGTAAATCGGCACGAATCCGCTCGGACAATTCCTTC
>NZ_NPEF01000411.1 GCF_002811955.1 Leptospira ellisii | reverse complement strand
CCTCCCCCTTTCTGGATTTCCAGAGATAACAACCGGGGGAAATTCCCAGGTCCATAAGAAATGTCTGATTCGTTTCCAAAATAAATACCGGATATTCTGCGGAAACGGCGGACTCAGAATTTCCGCAACGTTCAATTTCTTTTTTCCACCGGCAAAGGATTCCATTTCCGTTTGAAGACGGAGCGAGGTTTCGAAGTTTGCGGGAAGTTTTCCTTTGTGCAAATGCGCCGCGTCTTGAATCACTTTTCCGATCCGCTGCGGTTGTACGATCGTTTCGATTCGGAATTCCTCCTGAAAGAGGGATTTTCTTTTTCGTTTCCAAAGTGCCCGTTTGCTTTGAAAGATAGGACGCAGATTGACGTTCCAGATTCGTTCCCATCGGACTTGAAGTTTTCTGAAGTTGTTGCGAAACATGGGTTCTATCAAATGCAAAGCAGTCTTTTTTAGGATTTGTAGATTCTCCAGTGAAAAACGAAAAAAGTCATGTAAAATCGGTCCTAAACGCCAGAAAATCGGCGGAAAAGTTGACACCAAACGAGGGCCGCCGATCCTATCCATATTATGGCCAGAAGATGTGAAGTAACCGGGAGAGGAACCGCCTCAGGAAACAACGTTTCCCATTCCCATATCAAGACTAGAAGAACCTGGAAGGTAAATCTAATCAAAAAAAGAATCTTTTTGGAAGATGAAAATCGCTGGGTAACCGTTCGTCTTTCTACCAGAGCTCTTCGTACCCTCCGAAAAAAAGGTATCAAGGCCGCCATTAAAGACAACGGCGGGTCCTTAGGCGTTCTTGCCCCGAAAAAATACGCGGGAATCCAAAAACCGGCTCCCAAAGCCTGATCCTGCGTTTCTTACTTGGTTTTCCCGGATCTTTTTGCTTTTAAGGAAAGAATTCGGGAAAGTCGAAACTCCTCTTCATTACCAAAAAGACTACGAAATTTCGATCGCCGTGATTCTGAGCGCTCAGTGTACGGACGAGCGGGTCAATCAGGTCACACCCGAGTTATTTAAAACATTTCCCAGTTTGGAATCGTTCGCGGAAGCGGAGCTTCCCGAGATAGAAAAACTCATTTTTTCCACCGGTTTTTATCATAACAAGGCCAAATCGATACGAGGGTTCGCCCGTACTTTGTTGTATGAATTCGGAGGAACGCTTCCCCGATCGGTCGCCGAACTGACCCGCCTTCCTGGGTTCGGCCGTAAAACGGCGAACGTGGTTTTGTCCGAGGTGTACGGAATCGTGGAAGGGATCGTCGTTGATACCCACGTAAACCGTATCTCCAAAGTTTTAGGACTTACCGAAAGCGACGATCCCGTTAAGGTGGAAAAGGATCTGATGAATCTTCTTCCCGAAAAATACTGGAGGGACATATCCCTTTATCTCATATTTTTAGGAAGAAAGTGCTGTAAGGCGCACCGTACGTTCTGCGAGGAATGCGTTCTCAAAAAGGAATGTCCTTCCTCTCTCGTTTTAAAAGGAGATTAGAATATTCTTATGGAAGTTTTTATCGACCAAAAGTTGGAAGGAATGGAATTGGCCACGCAACACATCGTGATGTCCAGGGATCTCAATCAGCACGGTTTTCTTTTCGGCGGTCAGATGTTGGCCTGGATCGACGAGGGATGCGCCATGTTCGTCATGGAAAAGATCCGCTATTCCAATATCGTAACAGTCAGCATGTCGGACGTGGTATTCAAAAGTCCCGGACTTCTCGGGGACATCATCCAGATATTCTCCAAGATCGAAAAGATCGGGAATAGTTCCATCACCATCCGCAACACTTCCATCGGCAAAAGTCAAAGTCGAAAGGAGCTCAAGGAGATCATCGACTGTAAGATCACATACGTTTGTCTGGACGAAAACGGAAAGTCCTTTCCGTATTTCCGCGATCACTTCGAATTGCAGGATTTAAAATAAGCCGATGGCCCTTCGTTTCCCCGTTTCCGCGGAAAAGGAACAGAAACTTTCGCAACGTATGGAGTTTTTGCGGATTCTGGAATCCGATCTCGAGGAAAGTTTTACCAGAAGCGGAGGAAAGGGAGGGCAGAACGTAAACAAGGTTTCCACTGCGGTTCA
>NZ_NPEF01000410.1:1560-2104 GCF_002811955.1 Leptospira ellisii | reverse complement strand
GAGAAGTGGACATTACCTCCGAAACGGTTTTTTTAAAGAAGTCCAATCCCAATTCCGCGGAAAGATGGAGCACGTTCTGTTTGAGTTCGGTGTAAAGAGAGGCGATCGCGAAATAAACTTCGGCGAGTTTGGATTCCTCGACCTTCTCTTTCCGGGCTAGGTCCAGATATTTCTTATAGAAGTCGATCGCCTTCGCCTTTTTTCCGGAGGACTTGAGTTCCTTGGCCAAATCCAAATACGCGTCTTTGAATTCCGGATCCAACTTGGTGACCAATTCCCACAACGCCGCAGTCGCGAAAAAATCCGTGTTTCGTTTGTAGTCGAAGAGAACGAAAATTCCGGTCCCGCTTACGGAAAGATTGTTCACCACCTTGAGACGTTCCTTGTTTTCGTTTTCGGATTGTCGGATCAGACCGGCGAGGTAATAAACCGTCTGCGCGTCT
Source organism: Leptospira ellisii (assembly GCF_002811955.1). Lineage (GTDB taxonomy): Bacteria > Spirochaetota > Leptospiria > Leptospirales > Leptospiraceae > Leptospira > Leptospira ellisii. Next base: position 1,661 of record NZ_NPEF01000410.1, on the reverse strand, counting down.
TCCTTGGATTTTTTGACGCGGAAGGATTCGTAGGCTCCCGCCTTGGAATCCGAATATTCCTTTTCCCTGCGTTCGAATTCCTTTTCCGCCTGCGTTATGCG
>NZ_NPEF01000410.1:0-1550 GCF_002811955.1 Leptospira ellisii | reverse complement strand
CTTTCGCGAACAAGGTCCTTTCCGTCGTCGTGCCGTTCGCGTTTTTTTCGGAGATTTTGGTTTCCTTTCCCCGGATCAGATTGGCTTCGACCAGATGATAAAAATCCCGGGAGGTTTTCAGATCCGCTTGGGCTTTTTCCCGGTCCTCTTTGGCACGTTTGTGAGAAGCCGCGGCCTGTTTTTCCGAAACATCGTAGACTTCCGCGAGTCTTCGTTCGTCCAAAAACTCCTCTTCAGCGTGGCTGAAATCCCGGTAACGGATCGCGGTTAACGCGGCTTCGATCGCTTTTGCGTTCTGCTTTTTATCGTTGTGTAGTTTGGACAAAAGCATGTGCAGTTCGAACAGGATCGGCGAATCCCGCATGAGACCCGAAGGGGAAAGTTTGGAAAGAAGTCCGAAGATCAGAAGACGGATCGTATTCCGGTTCGTCTTTTCGTCGAAGATCTTACCGAGACGCCTTTCCTCTTCGATCCTTCTCGAATCGATGAATTGGGAATAATATCCGTTGAGAACCTTCTGAATTTCGGATACTCCGTCTTTGGAGGGATCCTGGAACGAGGCGCGAAGTTCACTCATCGTCTGTTCCGTGATTCTTACGTGCGGAGGATCGTATAATTTTTTGGAGTCGTATCTTCGATCCTGCTCTTCGGCCGAAAGCGAAAACGCGCCGATCAAAACGAAACAGAAAACAAGAATGGATTTTCGAACGAACAAAACGTCGATCGAGAAAAGAATTCGGCGGAAAAACTTCGAGAAAATTCCGAACAAAAAGTGGGAGCCGAAACCTATCGCAACAATTCCGTTTCGATACGAACGATTTCGGAAATTTTTTCCTTCATCCGGCATTGCTTCCCAATTCGGCCAATTCTTCCGCCCCGAGGATCTTTTCCACGTCTATGATGATGATGAAACGATCGTCCTTTTTTCCGATACCGGTGATGTATCTTCCGGAAATCCCTTTTACGGAAGGGGGCGGAGGGTTGATGGATTCGGGAGGAAACAGAACCACGTTAGACACCTTGTCTACGATGATTCCCACCGACTGACCTCCGACCTTCACAACGATCGCTCGGTCGTACGTCAATTCCCCTTCCCTGGGAACGGTGAGTTTGATCGCCAGATCCACCATCTTCACCACTTTTCCGCGGATATCCATAATGCCCGCGAAATACGTCTTCGCCTTGGGAATCCGGATCAGGTTGTTGATTTTTATGATTTCGTCCACAAGGGAAATCGGAATCGCATATTCCTCGTCTCCCAAACTGAACAGGATGTACTGGTGGTCGATTTCGGATGACATGCTTTACCTCAATACCGGGTATATCCGACGTAGTAAAAGTAAGATCCTAGACTCATAAACAAAAGGACTTTTACGAAGAGCGGATTTCTTTTTCTCAGCATCCAGTCTAAACCGCCAAAAAGCAAACCGAAAACGGCGAGGGAAAAACCGAGCAGATAGAAATCGGTATAACCGTAGTAGATTCCGAACGCGCAGCAGGTTCCCAAAATCAGATCCTGCAGTTCGCTCCAGACCCTTTTTTTAAAACGG
>NZ_NPEF01000041.1 GCF_002811955.1 Leptospira ellisii | reverse complement strand
GTGTCCCGTTGTTATTTGTTTAATTATCTTTTGTATTTGGAGGAATCGGAAGTCGGGGATTCTATCGAAGAGATGCTGAATGAGGGAGTTCCCACCTTTCACAAGAACTACAGTTATATCCTCCACCTCGATCTCACCTTCAACCGAGTGACCCGGAGACTCCAATGCCTCCCCGAGTCCGCTTTTTACACATTCGAATACCGAGAATGGTTCCGAGAGCCGGAATAAACCCACCAGTCAGACTAAAAAATCACCGAAGGCCGACAGACCAAACCGGCCTCACGAATTACATGACAAACAATTCTTCGATCACGACTCGCCGAATATCGATCAATCCACACTGGGACTTTGCGCGAATCAAAAAAATTAACGGCATACGTTCGGGAGTCGAAAAGATTGGCTGAGCGCGGGTATATGACTAAAAAGATTGGATTTGCGTTATCGCAGTCCTGAACACCGCACCGGCACCGCTTCGTGCCAGCCGAATTCTTAAAACAAGGTCGTCACGCATTGGATTTACGGTCGACACAACGAGGCAAAACGAAGGAAGAAAGCATCGTTTTCTTCACACATTTTAAAGCCTTTTTTCTTTTTACAGAATGCCCTTCCGTAGGAAAGTGGACTGGATTCATATTCGAAAGGGACGTGAAAAGAAATGATCGACCGTTACTCTAATCCTGAAATTTCAAAAATCTGGGAACTAGAAAATAAATTCGAAATCTGGAAAGAGATCGAAATTCTCGCGTGCGAAATCCGCATGAAACGGGGAGAGGTCCCTTCGGAGGATTTTCAAGAAATCAAAACGAAGGCCGCGTTCAAGGTCGAAGAAATCCTGGAAATAGAAAAAAAGGTCCATCACGACGTCATCGCATTTTTGACCAACATGAATTCTTACATCGGCCCGGCGGGAAGACACGTTCACTACGGACTTACGTCTTCGGACATCGGCGATACGGCCCTTTGCGTTCAGATGGTTCAGGCCATGGATTTGATCCTCAAAAAGACGGACGAGCTCATTGCCGCCGTCCGGGAAAAGGCGATTCAATATCGGGATCTCCCCTGCATAGGAAGATCGCACGGTATCCACGCTGAACCCATGACACTCGGTCTTAAGTTCGCATTATTTTTTGAAGAATTAAACAGAAATAAAAAACGTATGGCCGAGGCCCGGGACGAAATCGCCGTGGGTAAACTTTCCGGCGCGGTGGGAACATACTCCAACATAGATCCTGAAATCGAAGCCTATGTATGCGAAAAAATGGGACTCCGCGTCGATCCGATCGCCACTCAGGTCGTTTCCCGTGACAGACACGCTTTTTATCTTTCGGTCTTAGGCGTGACGGCCTCCTCCCTGGATCGGATGGCGACCGAAATCCGTCTTCTTCAAAAGACGGAAGGAAGGGAAGTGGAGGAGCCTTTTTCTCCAGGACAAAAAGGATCCTCCGCCATGCCCCATAAAAGGAACCCGGTGATCTGTGAACGAATATCCGGTTTATCCAGGGTAATCCGTGCCAACGTAAACGTGGGACTTCAGGATGTGGCGCTTTGGCACGAACGCGATATCTCTCATTCTTCAGCGGAAAGGGTGGTACTTCCCGATTCCACGATCGGACTGGAATATATCCTCGACAAAATGTTGTTCGTAATCCGTAATCTTCACGTATACCCGGACGCAATCGAAAGAACGTTAGGCGTCACACGGGGACTTATATTTTCGCAGAAGGTTCTTTTGGCCCTCATCGAAAAGGGCAAGATCGTCCGCGAAGACGCGTATCTCATCGTTCAGGAGCACGCGATGGCAGTATGGGGAAATCCTTCGGAAACTCTGAAATCTAGACTGGAGAAGGACGATCGAGTCAATCGGGTCCTCTCCCAAAAGGATTTGGACGACATCTTTAAGATCGAACCCTATCTGGAAAAGGTGGGATTGATCTACAGACGTCTCGGTCTCGAATCTTGAACGTCGCCCTCTTTGGGCTCGGTTATATCGGACTCAGAACGTATGATCGTTTCCGAGAGGTCCCCGAATTCCGCGTTTCCACCTTCTCTTCTAAAACCGCGGTAAAAGGAACGGAACGTTTCGATTTTTCGAATCCTTCCGATCGTGTGTCGTTCCGAGAACGGATCGGAAACGTAAGGTTCGATCTCGGAATCGTAACCTTCCCGATCCAAAAACTGAACGATCCCTCCGCCTTTTTGGAATTTTTTTTCTCCGTGTGTGAAGGCGGAATTCTACTCGGAACCACGAGCATCTATCGAAGAGAGCAGGAGGTCGCGGAAACCGCCGAACTGCTGGAGGAGCACGACCGTTTTTTAACCGAAACGGAATGGTTGAAACATGGGGGCAAACTTCTCCGTCTGTCCGGAATTTACGGACCAGGCCGTAACCCTGCGGATTGGATCCGTAAGGGTTTGGTCAAAAAGAATTCGAGACAGCTAAACCTGATTCACGGCGAAGACGTCGCACTTGCGCTTTCCCTTTTGTCCCTGAAAGTTCTCGAAGAAGGATTCGATTCGTTTCCGAACGTTCTCAATCTTTCCGACAATCAATGGCATACCTGGAAAGAAATATTTTCCGTTTTGGAGGAGAGCGGTAAAATTACGAAAAGCGATCCGGAGGAATCCGTCAAGGAGGACTGTTTTATCGACAGCTCCTTGATTCGAAAATTGCTTCCTGATTTACAAACAAAAGACTTTTGGAGAGAGTTGGAAAAACTGGAAGGAATCGGTGATCACTGAAATAACGAACATTCTCCATTTTTTTTCCATAGGCGGATTGGTTTCCCTTCTCCTTTTTTTCTCCGCCCGCTACTGGTACGACATTCGGGGAAAAATCGCGGTATGTTTCATTCTTTCGATCGTAGCGTATTTGATTCTGAATCTGGACGTTCACGTTCAGATCCATCCTCTTCTCCGTAATTTTCTGTTTCTTTGTCTTCTCGCGTTGCCGTTTTTTTATTGGTTGATCAGCTTAGCGGCGTTCGACGATCATTTCGAAATCAAAACCTGGTATTGGTCGCTTCTGATCGGAAAGCTCGTCATATCCGCCCTCGTGACTTATCCGGAGCTGGGTCAAATTTCGCTTCGAGGTCCCGTCGAATCGGAACGCGCGCTTACGAAGATTCTGATCCCCTCCATTTTGTCCCTCGGTTTTATTTTAGTCGCGGTGTTTCAGACCTATATGGGACGCAAAGACGACTTGATCGAATCGAGAAGGACGTTGCGTCAGATTCATATCCTGATCAGCGGAATCGTCATTTCGCTTAACATTTTTACGCATCTTTTTCTGCGGGGAAAGGAAGTGTCCGAATTTCTGGACCTTCTCAACGGAATCCTCGCTTGGAGTCTGATTCTCGCCTTCCAATATCTGATGTTCGATCTTAAGGAAGGTCTCATCGCGCAAAAGGCGGGGGCGGCCGAAGAGGAAAAACCGCCGGTCGTGGATCCGCTACTGCAAAAAAAACTCATAGACGCGTTCGAAAACGGAAAAGTCTATCGGTCCGAAGGTTTGACGATCCGGATTCTCGCCGAGGAACTCCAGGTGCACGAATACAAACTCAGAAGGTTGATCAACGGCAATCTGGGCTTCCGCAATTTCAACGATTTCCTGAATCGTTATCGTATCCAGGAGGCCTGCGAAATCCTCCTCGATTCGTCTAAGGACGAGATTCCGGTGATCCGCATCGCCATGGATCTGGGTTATCAATCCCTCGGTCCGTTCAACCGGGCGTTTAAGGAACTTACCTCGCTGACGCCTACGGAATACAGAAAAAACAGGACGGATCCCAAAATTAATCGGAACGATTTCGAAAAGAATAAGCCGAAATGACCGTTTGCGGGTAGAATCGGAACAGGTCCGTTCGTCGGATAAAAAAGGGCGGGAGGAAAACCATGTCTGAATTGCTTTCGAAAGTGGGTTACGGCGGTTTTTTTGGAATCGTATGGGGAACACTTTTGATACGTTACGTGCTTTTTGCCGGTCTCGCCTTTTGGATCGTATGGATCCTGCTCGGTAAAAAACTCGCGCATAAACTGATCCAGGGAAAAAAGCCGGAGAGGGAAAGGATCCTTCACGAAATCCGTTATTCGCTGCTTACGTTTTTCGTTTTCGCGTTGTCCGGAATATTCACGGCGTGGTCGCAGGTGAACGGATACAATCTGATCTACGATCGGGTTTCCGATTACGGAATCCCCTATCTTTTATCGAGCATCGTGATGCTTATCCTTCTGCACGACACGTATTTTTATTGGACGCACCGTATGATGCATCATAAACTCCTTTTTAAACACTTCCATCTTGTGCATCATAAGTCGACGAACCCTTCTCCTTGGGCCGCCTTTTCTTTTCATCCACTCGAAGCGGTCGTCGAGGCGGGAATCATCCCTCTTGCGTCGGTGATTTTTCCGTTACATCAGACGGCCATGCTCGTCTTTTTCGTCTATATGACCTCGTTGAACGTATTGGGTCATCTCTCTTACGAATTGTTCCCTTCCTGGTTTTTAAAAAGCAGATTCACGAACTGGCACAACACGACCACACACCACAACATGCATCATAAGTATTTTAACTGCAACTATTCCCTTTATTTCAATTTCTGGGATAAGGTGATGGGAACCAATCACGAGAAATACAGGGAGACTTTCGAGGAGGTTTCGTCTCGGCCGGCCGTTAACGGAGGAAAACGCGGGGCGGACTCCTCCGGAATCGTGTCCGAAGATACGGCTGCAGCATAAGAATATTCTAAAATTCGAATTTTATTTCAGACCCAGCGGAAAGCGGATCGTAACCGAATATCCCTCCGGCTCGTGCGTTTCGGTCATTTTTCCCTTGAGCTGATGGGTCAGCAGCTGGATCAGCTCCATTCCCAGGGAATCCTTTTTGGGCTGGGAATCGGGCGTCCTGCCGGGGCCGTTGTCCCCCACTTTCAGAAGCGCAAAACCCTCCGAGTCGAGACCGAATTCCACGCGTAACCTTTTCGACCCGGCGATTTTAGGGAAGGCGTGTTTCATTGAATTGGTGATCAGTTCGTTTAATATCAGACCCAGCGGAATCAGGATCGACTGATTGAGTATGACCGAATCGCATTCGATCTCTATCTGAAGGTTATTCTCCTCCGATCCGAAAAAGCGGGCGAGGTTGGATATGAGTTTGCGGATGTAATCGGGAAGAAACGTCTGGCTTTCCACACTTTTGGAATATAACGTTTCATGAATCATCGCCATAGACGCGATCCGATTCTGACTGTCCTCCAAAACCTTTTTCGCGTTCGGGTCCATCGAATATTCCGATTGAAGTCCGATGAGGCTGGAAAGCACCTGCATATAATTCTTCACGCGATGATGGATCTCGCGGAGCAGAAGTTCCTTTTCCCTGAGAGAATTGCTTATCAGCTCCTCCGCCTGTTTCGGAAGGGAGTAGTCTATGATCACACCCTCCAATCCCAACAGGATTCCGCTTGAATCGAAAATTCCGATTCCCTGTTCGAAACACCACTGGATCGTTCCGTCCTTTTTGCGGATCCGATACGTGATCTGATACGGAACCCGGTTTTCCACGGAACTCGAAACGCCCGATTCGACCTCCGCCCTGTCCTCCGGCAGAATTATATCACCGAAATCTAATGTTTTTCCCTCTATGAGTTCCTCCGGAGAATAACCGGTGAGTTGGAGACAACCTTCGCTGATGTATTCCATGGTCCAGCGGGGCGGATCGTTTTTGCACCTATATACGATTCCGGAGATGTTGCTGATGATCGTGGAGATCTGCCTTTCGCTTTCCTTCAGTTTTTCCTCGATGAGTTTGAGGGAAGTGATGTCGACGATCATCGCGAGGGATCCGTCGTAGTTCCCCATGTCGTCGTAAAGCGGATTGGCCGAAGCGATGGCGAATTTTCTGTCGCCGTCCCTGTTTACGAAGTTGTATTCCGAAATTTCGGTCAGGCCGCGTCTTCTATCCTCCAGGCGTCTCCGGACGGATTCCCTGCGGTCCTCGTCGACGAGATCCAGAAGGTTTTTACCGAGTATCTCCTCGGGCGGCATTCCGTACAATTCCCCGATCTTATGATTGGCGAAGGTAGTGTTTCCGTGTTTGTCTATGATCCAAATTCCTTCCTGCGAAGTGTCTATGATCTTTTTGTAAAGCGAATCGAGTCTGAATTCCGTCTCGCGGGACCATTCGAAATAGATGAGAAGGATGGAGATCGCCGAGCTGATGCGGAATAAGCCGCTGAACAAAAAACCCGCGATCGCAAACTCCGTGATCGGACGAAGCACCGGATAATCCAGGATGTGGATTCCCCAAAGGATGAAATTCCATCCGGCGATCAGATTCCCCTTATAACGTACGGAAGGTATCCGCAAGAACAGAATTCCGGAATATATATGCGCCCCTCCCACGATCGCGTATATGGGAGCGGAGGCGATATAAGATCCGGGGAAATAAATTTCTTCCAAAAAGGACCAGACGATTCCCGTTCCGAATACCGGATAAAGTAATTTAGGCATTTCTTTTTTAGAAAAAAGAAAACAGCCCGCCAAAAGAAAATATCCCCTGATCACGTCGGCGCAGTGGACCGCGATCGAGACGGATTCGATCGATCCATAGAGAGTACGGATCAGATCTCCGAACAAGAAGAACATCTGAAAAAACCACGAAAGCAGCCAGAAAAAAAGGAATCTGTGTCTCTCCGTCAAATATAGAAATAAATAGACAAGATTGAGTATTAAGGATGCCGTTAAAGCGAAGAAGATGGAAGGGAGAATCCAGGAAGACTGCATACGATTCCGCGAAAGTTAAGCCAGAGTAATCACGGCCTAAAGTTTCGCGCAATCCATTTACGTTTATCTTAGGGAATATTCCCTCATACAATAATTTCCGGAAGGATGTTTGTATTCCTTTTTGAAGACCGCGTTCTTGCCCACGGCGGCGACGCGTATGGAGAACTTGTCGGTCATTTCCTTTTGGCCGCAGGTCGGTGCGATGACGAGTGCGGAATCGAATTCGTCCCAGGACTTCCATTTGTGTCTGGAGTCGTTGCGAATCTTTCCGCTTTTCAACGTCTTCATCCGCATCAAAAGATCGATTTCGGAAGCGATCAGTCTTCCTTTCTTATCGAAGTTGAATTCTTCGTGGAATCCGTTGAGGAGGATGTATTTTTTGTCCGCGGAAATTTTGGAAGCGAGATCGCGCGCCGGTTGGAATAGATCCGTACGGAATCCTTTGAGACAAAAATACTGCTTCTTTTCGTAGTCGTCCCGAAGAAGTCCTCCTTCGCGCACGAACAGACTCGCGCTCCACAATAAGACGACGATTCCGAATACGGAGGCGATCCGTTTGTTCAACGCCGATCCCTCGTCTATAAACCGGAAAATCCACAACGAAAAAAGGGTGAATAGCGCGGGCAGAGGAGGGAATACGTGCCGGAGTTGTTTGTTGCCGGTCGTCGCGTCGATGACTATATATTGCAAAAACAGAATACAGGTCGCTGCGGTCAAAGGATCCTTGATCGCGGAGAAGAAGGATTCCCTAAAGGATTTGGAGGAACGGGGACGTTGCCAAAAGAAAAGGAGGATCAAGGCGAATGTTCCGAAAAAGAAAACCCTAAAGATCCAAGGTTCCTGAAACACGTGGCTGATCGGACTCGTGTTCGTCGGGGAGGCGAACAGCGCGAATATGAAACTTTTGACGTATTCGTTTACGATCATCTGCGCGTTGATCAGACTCATCACGCGGTCCGGATTGGCGAAAATCCAGACGAGGGAAGGCGCGATCGCGTAGAGATAAAGTACGCGGATGGACGCCGGTGCGATCCTCTGCCATTCCTCCCTTTTTTGATATAAGAACAGGTTGAAGTCCAAAAACAGCAATACGGTGAGATAATAGATCACGAGTTTGAATTGTCTTTGGTCCAGGTTTATGTCCGTGACGACCCGCAGCACGGGAAGCGAAAGCACCAATACCACGACGAGGAAGAGAAAAATCCTGCGGATTCCCTTATAACGTTCCCGAAAGGAGAACTTTAGAATTTCAGAATATTCTTTCGGTTTGGACGCGACTTCGTAGAGGAAAACCGCGATAAAAAGCAGGAGCCCGTACGGATATTTGGTGAAAAAAAGACCGAAGAGGGATAAGACGACGGACAATTCGATCTTTTCGGAAGGATCGAATTCCGCTCTAAACGGATCGTTCTGCGTTTGGCGATACAGTTTATAAAGCGTGTAATACGTCCAGAGAAGAAAGAACATCCCCTGGGTTTCCAACATCGAAGAAAGACTATAAGAGGGGGTTTCCGTACTGTGCAACGTCAGCGCGAGAGTCAAGATCGAAGTCAGACCCGCCTTCCAAAACGATCCGGTGATTTTGTAAACGACGTAAAGGATGGTGGGAAAACAAAACACGTAAAATGCCAATCCTAAAAACGAATCCTTCCAGGTGATCGGAAGATCCGAAGGAACGATCAATAAAAGAAGCGACAAGAAGGAACGGAACGGAGGCCAGGTGGGGGATTCCAAAAACGGAAAAAACGCCCTCCACAATTTCCAATCCCGAAAATCCTGATACTGATCGAGCACGACGTTGAGACGTATGTTTTCGTCCCATGTCAGAAGGTCCTTCAGTTCGCAGGTCCGTACGAAAACTTCCCAGTTGCGGAAACCCGTATAAAGCGCGAGACCGAGGGATAAAACGCAGAGTAGAATTCCGGGTATGATCAATCTGTCCTTTTTCACAATCACCTCCGGTGGAAAAAGTTACTCAAGAAAAAAGGGATTATCCCTTCCTCTTGGACGGTTTCGAAGTTTTGGAACGGACCTCGTACACGTTTTCGATCACGTATAAGGGTCTGTTTTTGGATTCGTCGTTCACTCGGCTCAGATATTCCCCGATCATGCCCAGCGCCAACAGCTGCGTTCCGCCTAATATGAGTACTACGATCATCATCGAACTCCAGCCGGTGATCGTCTCGGAAGTGAACACTCTTAGATAGATTACGTAAAGAGCGTATAACGCGCCGCAGAACGCGGTGACGAAACCTAGATAGGAGGAAAGTTTCAGGGGCGCGGAGGAGAAGGAGGTGATTCCGTCTAACGCGAATTTGAGCATTTTGCCCACGGAGAATTTCGTCGTCCCTTCGAAACGTTCCTCACGTTCGTATTCGAGGCCAGTCTGACGGAATCCGATCCACGAGATCAGCCCGCGGATATATCTGTGTTGTTCTCTCATGGAACAGAGGACGTCCGTCACACGGCGGCTCATGATTCTGAAGTCGCCCGTGTCGATGGGTATGTCGAAGCGGGTGATCTTCTTTAGAATTCTATAAAATACGTGGGCCGTCAGAAGTTTGAACCAGGATTCGCCCGGTCTTTTTTTTCTCTGCGCGTAGACCACGTCGTATCCTTCTCGGAGTTTCGCGTAGAGATCGCTCACGAATTCCGGCGGATCCTGCAGGTCGCCGTCCATCACGGCGACCGCTTCCCCACTCGAAACGTCGATTCCGGCGGTGATCGCGGTCTGATGTCCGCAGTTTCTGGAAAGGTTGACGAGTTTGTATCCGGGAGTTTCCGAGCAAAACCGGCGCAGCACGGAAAAACTTCCGTCTCTGGAACCGTCGTTAACGAAAAGAATTTCGAGATCGTCCTTTCGAAAGAAATGTTCCCGCGACATCCGCTCTTGTAAAACGCCGAGCCTTCTCGTAAGTTCCGGGATGGTTTTTTCTTCGTTATAGATGGGAATGACTACGGAAAGGAGAGGAGGTCTTTCGGCCATAAGATATACCCGTTAGGATTGTAGGAGCGGGCTTTTTGTCCAGAATTATTCCCGGCCGATAACAGTCGGTCGGTCTTCGTGTGCGGAGCGTTCGTTCGGTGCGAGAATCGCGAGAATCCGGTTTTTACCCTGATTTTTGGTGCTCTGCTTAAAAATTCTCTTTACAAATTGCCAGGAAATTAAATTATACTTGCATCCAATATCCAAGTCAGGGTTATGAAAATCAAAGTCACCACGAAAAACGACGTCCACATCATCAAGATTGAAGGGCCGATCAAAGCAGGAAATGAGTTCGAGCTCGGACAAAAGATTGAAGAATACATTTCCAAAGGTGACGTTCCGAAATTTATCATCGATTTGAAAAAAGTTCCCTTTATCAACTCGGCCGGTCTAGGCATGTTTTTGAATATATACAAACACATCGACGGCTTAAAAGGAAGAATGGTTTTTACGAACCTCAATTCCGATATAGAGAACCTGATGGAGATAACCAAACTCGCCAGCATCTTCGAGATCTATAAAACCCTGGAAGAGGCTCTCGAGTCTTTCGAATACTGATTTTTTCAGAAATCGTGGAACCATTCAAACGTCATTTCCAGCGTCATAAACGATTCTATTTTTTCCTCCTTAGTCTATTAATTATTTACAAGATCGTTTTCAACCGGTTTACGGGACAGTGGATCGTATCGAAAACCTTCTCCGGTTTCGTCAAAGGAAGCGCCGAGTTCGAAGTCAAAAAGTTCTCCCTTTGGTACGGACTCACTTTGGAAAGTCTGGTCGTACGGTCGGACGCCGAGTTCGACGGAAATCCGGTTTTGTCCGCTAAAGAGGTGGATCTTTCCTACAATCTTCCGCTGCTCCTGGTCGGCCGTTTGAAACTTTCGAGGATCGCGTTCGTCGGTCTGCAGTTGGATCTGAGACAGAAAAAAGGAGTTTGGAACGCGGCGGCGTTGTTCCCTTCCTCCTCCAAACCCGCGGTTTCCGAACCGGAATCCGATTCTCCTTCGGACGAGATTTCCACGTATCTTCCCGTAAGCGCTTTTCTCAAATTGGAATTGAAGGATCTTTTCGTCCGGGTCGTTTCGGAATCGGGCGAATCCTCGTATCAGGCGGGAGTGGAAGGATTTCACCTCGATCTGGAATTGGACACGGTGCGCTTTCGTAAGATTCCGCTCGACGTCCGGATTCTCAGCTTGATCGACTCGGTTCGCTTCCGCATGAATCCGGAAAAAACGGTGCGGATCCGTTTCGAAGACGGTTCCAAGTCGATCGATCAGCCGTTTCGCCTAACGTTGGAATTGGCGCGGGACGAGAGTGTTCCGGGCGGAATGCTCGTTTCCAAAGCGGACATAGGTTCGGATTCGATTCCGATCCGGGTTCAAAACCGTCTGTTGGCTCCGTTCGGATTCGGATTCCGTTATACCCTCGGTTATTCCGAAAAGGAAGACAAGCTGCGGTTGGACGTTTTGGAGTTGAAGGTCGACAAGGACGTTTGGCTTCGGGGAAGCGGGGAGATCGCCGGAGTTTCCTCCAAGGAGCGTAACGTTTCTTTTTCGATCACGAATTCTTCGATACGTTTGCGGCCTCTTTCCGACTTTTTGGGAACGGTTCCCGGAATTCCCAAGATACAATTGGACGGGGAACTGCGTTTGGCTCCGATCACGGTTTCAGGGAAGGACACGCGTTTGAAATTGAGCGCCGACCTTTCCGCAAAGGATCTTTCGATTTCGCTCGGAGGAAAAACGCACCGGATTCCGAACCTGCGTTTGAAAGCGGATTCCGTTTTCAATCCGTTCGCCGAAGGATCTCCTACCGCCTTAAGACCCGTTCCGATGCTGGAAAATCTGGAGCTCAGGGAATTTTCCGCGACCTATAACGGAATCGGGATCGCCGCCGCCGGGAATATCCGGAACGGTTCCGCGTTGAACCTGGATGTTACATTACAAAATTTGAATTTATCCGATTACGTCCCGTCGCTCGGGGGAATCCTGGCCGCGAAGGTGAAAGCCGATGGAACATTCAATTCTTTGCATGTGGACGGCGGCGTTCAGCTTGCGGGTTTTCGGTTTCCCATGGGGAGGGGAAGATCGGCTCCGATTCCCGCGTCCCTTTCCCTGAAATCCGGAATCCGTTTCGACAAACCTTTCGTTCCTTCCTCGGTGTCGATCGAGTCCCTCGTTTTGGAGACGAAAGGGACGGAGGGTAAGGAATCCTTTTTGTTCTCCTCGCGGGGAACCGTGTTTTTGGACGGAGGATTCCGTGCGGATTTCGATTCCGTTTCCTTAAGAACGGAATTGGACCGTCTTACTCCCACTCTTCCTCTTTCTCTACGCGAAAGTCTGATTCCCGTAAGAAACAACTTGGGAAATAAGATTTTGATCTCGGGAAACTTCCGTTATTCCCTGCTCGACGATAAACAGGACGTTTCCGGAAAACTTCGGGTCGATCTTCCCGGAATTCAAGTCGAGGGCTTAAGGGCGGATTTGGAGGCGGGGATCGCGAAAGATTCGTCGATTACCCTTTCCAAATTCGTTTTGGACGCGTTTCAGTCCAAATTCAAACTGGAGGCGGATGGAGTTCTGAAAAAAGCCGTAAAGACGGAGGAAGGCGTTTTCGGGGATCTGATTCCGGATTTGAAGGGTTCCATCGTTCTAAAATCCCCGCAACCGGCTTATCTTTTTCAAGGAATCACGTTCGACGGTTTTTTTTCGCTCGGATTCCGCATTAAGAATTCGCTCGCGAGCGGTTCCCTGGTCTCTAAAAACTCTAACCTCGGTTATGCGAACCGGTTTTGTCCCGGCGAGGATTGCAAGCTATACAGGATCGAAGGTTGGAACGCCGAGTTCCCGTTTACGCACGATCTTTCGGTTAAAACGACGCAGAACCTCATCGACGGCAATAAGGAAAGATTCATCAAAACATACGGCCGCATTCCCGAGCCGAACTTCACGATCAATCAGATCGTGGGAACTCACCCCTCCCTAAAGGGGATTCCGTTCGACTACGTCAAATCCAGAAACGGACAACCGGGACTTTCCGCGCGCGTCGACTACTCCGAGAACTTTCTAAAATTAGAATATTTGAAAGTGTTCAGCCTTGACGGTCTGATCTCCGGTAAGGACATACTCGTGAACGTCGGAGAAGGAAAACCGGAGACGATGGAATTCGCCGCGGTGATTCAGATCAAAGACATAGACCTCAAACAACTTCTTCCCCCGAAAAGCAGATCGAAGATAGACGACGGAAAGATCAAGGCCGATCTGAACGTTTCCGGAAGGAATTTGGCGGATCCGATTCCCAACGTCAATCTGTTCTTCAGCGTGTTTCAAATCGGTCAGGACTTCGCCAAAAGCGCGGTGAACGTCTTCACGCCTTCCAACGTCTTTACGGATTTTATCTATAACAGCTACGCGGTGGATAAGATCGAAGTGGAACTTTCCAAGGGGCTCGTATACGCGGTCATCCAATTCAAACGGTCGATCCTGAATACGATCATCAACCTGGAAAACAGCCAGATCTCGCAACAAAGGATGCCTTTGGCGAACTTTCTGAAACGGGCGAGATCGGAAATCGACACGTATCAATAGGAGAAACGAACCGTGAAAAGGATAGGTTTCAAACGCTTTTTTTTCGTCTTTATTTTCGCTCCGCTTTTCGCGGGCTGCATCATCAAATCGCCTTTGATCACGTTTACGCAGACGCAGACCTCCTCGGAAAAACAGATGATCGGAGAGGATCGGATTCTGGAAAAGGACGGCTGGCTGATCTCGTCGATCAAAACCTCTTCCGCGGGTTCGGAAGTTTGGAAAAAGGACTTCTCCGGGGATTCCTCCGCGGAAGGAGATAAGAATATTCTAATGTCCTTAAGAACTCTCGCGTATCTGGCTCCGGAGATCAAAAGCTGGAAGGGCGAAGGTTTTTTGGCGGAAGGATTGGACGGAAAACTGAGGATCAATCCCGTGTCCGCCGAAGTGGGCGTCCGCGAGGAACTTTCCAAAAAGGAGATCCGTTCCCGCATAGAAGGTCTGATTTCGATCGCCAACGAACACAGGGCTAAGGCGATCGCCTCCCGGATCGGAAGCGCTTCGAATAAGTCAGCTTCCAAGGAAGAGGCGGAGGCCCTGCGTCTTCATTTGGAACGCACCTGGTATCGCCTCTCGGAAAAAGGCGAGTTCTACGAAAAGTCGCCGGGAAAATGGGTCCGTAAGGAGTAGGTCATGTTCGTTCGATGGGCTCCGCTTTTTCTCTGTCTTCTTTTTTCGATTCATTGTTCCCTGTTCCGTTCCGCGGCCAAAATCAAACCTTTGGAATTCAATTATTCCTCGATCGCGGTCAATTACTTCACGCCCGAAAACGAGAAACCGTTTCCCTTAACGGTTCAACGGGGGAACAACCTGTACAATTCCACCACCGCGGACGGACGTTATCTTTTTTACACAACCGGTCAAAAGGGGAACTACGACATTTGGTTCCGCGATCTTCAGAGCTCGATCACGGTTCCGGTCACGGAACATCCTGCCGCGGAATTCAAACCGGCGATCAGCCCAGACGGAAAAAAACTCGTGTTCGTATCGGAACAATACGATTCCGCGGGCGATCTCGTACTTTTGGATATGGATCCGGCGCTTTGGTCCGAAAAGATCCTTCAGGGGAAACGGTTCTTAAATTCCGATTTTATAATATTAACGAATCCTAATTTTGAAGATTCGGGTAAAAAGGACGGTTATACGGATACCGACCCTTTTTTCGCCCCGGACGGAAGGAGATTGGTCTTTTCGACGGACCGGTTGAGTCCCGGAATCCAGAACCTCGCGGTGTTGGACACGGAAGGCAACGAAGCGCCGAAACTTCTGACGAGAAAGGGAGGCGCTTCTCCCGTATGGTCCGCCGACGGCAAAACCATCGTTTACATCTCGTATCGGGACGGTTCGACGGGCGACGTCTACCTTTTGAATTTGGACTCCGGCAAAGAGGAGCGTCTTACCTCCGATTCCTACCTCAATTTTTCCCCTTCCTTATCGGCGGATAATCGCTATCTTTATTACACTTCGATCCGAAGAGACAGCAATTCCAACGGACGTCTCGACGAAAGGGACAACAGTCTCATAGTTCGAAAGGATCTTCTGACGGGAACGGTGCGTCTGCTCACGTCCGGCAACGATTCGCTTTTCGATTCCCGTTTTTCTCTCTTTAACGGAGGCTCCATCCTTTTTACGGCAGCATATTATAATACTCTAAATATCTATTTCATTCCCGCCTCCGGATCGGTGTCGAAGGAAAAGGACATCATCTCCCAATACGAACTCGCCTTAAAATACAGGGATAAACAAAGTTTCGAGGATTTTCTTCTGGCTTTGGACGCGATCGAATTTTATTTCGCGGAGGATCCGATTTATCCTCTGATCAAGGCGAAGGCGCTTCTTTTGAAATACAGGGAAGCCAGGAATTCGGGAAGAAGCGGCGTGGCGGACGCCGCTAAAAAGGAGATTTCGGCGGGAAAATTTCATCCCGTTTCCGGGCTCGGTTACGGATTATTGCTCGCTGAGGAGAGGAGAAGTTCCCCCTCGGCCGCGATGGGCGAACTCCGCAAATACTTTCTGCAGATGCGCTCGATAAACGGAATCGGAAACGACCTTTTGGCGTCACTTCTCGAAGAGGAAGGCGACGTCGCGTTGAATTCTGGGGACCGGAAACAGGCTTTGAAATTATATGAGGAAATTCTAAATCACTTTCCCAAGTTCTACAGAATCCGGGATATCTACCGGAAGTCGGGGGATCTACAGTATAAAAACGCGCGGTCGAATTCGTATTCTATCCCGGAAACCTTCGTTCGTATCGCAGAGGATCCGCAGGTCGGCAAAGAGGATCTGCGTCTTTTATACGCTCAGATCGACCGTGAGGTGGTTCAGGGAAGGGCCTTCGGGGAAAGGATCGAAGCCGCCGACGTTTCAATTTCGTCTAACGCATTGGCTTCGAGATCTCCCCGGTTGTTGCGTTATTTCCTCTACGTAAAGGCCCTCGGTCTGAACGGCAAGGGCGGATTCGAGGAGAGCAACGTCCTTATCGACTCCTTTTTGTCCTCCGTGCCCGAGACCGATCCTTTGTTCCTGAAATCCCATCTTCTTAAATCGAACAACTTCAAAGGTTTGGGCGAGGTTCAAAAGTCGTTCGACGAATTGAGGGTTTATCTGGAGAAATACGATCCTCTTTTGGGCGTCGATCTGGAGGAGAAGGACATCGAACGTTCCTTTATCTATTTCGAGAACAAGGCCCGGGACCACGATCGAAGGGGAAATCTGCAGGACGCAGCCTTCCATTATTTTTTCAACACCGAGAACATGTTCCTGGTCAAAAGCAGGAATCTATTTCTGGAAACCTTGTATAAGGAATACGCGGTATATTATCAAAGAATGATGGTGGATTCCGTCTTCAAACTTTCGGGTTTTTTGAGCGAGGAAAAACGGAAGGCGCTGCTCGGCAAAATAGACATCATCGATCTGCGTAACGTGGACCCTCTCGCCGAAGAAGGGCTGACCTACATCAATCAATATTATAAAATCGCGGTGCCCCGTTCTAGACCCGTGCTTGATCTCGCGACCCTTTACGGATATTCTTATTATCTCGTCAATCGGAGCGTTATACGGGAAACCTATTACAACGCGGCCAATTCCATGACCGCGGCGCGTAAGGAGGAGATTCTCCGCGATTTTAAACAGGCGGAATACGAACTTCGCTGGATCATCTTCGCGGATCCCAGATATTACGAGGCGTACCAGCTTTTGGGTTGGATGTATCAATACATCGACATCCTGAAAAACAGAAGGTCGGGAGAAGATCAGCCCAGCGACGAGGAGAAATATTCCGGAGTTTACAGGAAATATTTTCCGGAAAAGAATTTCGAAGAGAACATAGAACTCTACAGCCAGGTCTTGGAACTGCTCGGTGAATCCTTCGAAAATAAAAAGGCCCTCTCCGATCTTCGTTTGAATTTGGGGAACAACTATTTCCTTTTGAAGAATTATCCGCGGGCGAACGAACAGTATTCCAAAGTGGACGCCCTTTCCGGTTTTATCATCTCCAAGACGCAGTTCGAAGATTACAGACAAAAGGCGATGTTCCTTTTCAATTCCGCGAGGTCCTCCATCTACGTCGCCGATTACAAATCCGCCGTTTCCAAATTGAAATCGGCCGCCGGCCTTTATTTCGAAAACGAAGCCAAACGGACCGTCGTCGGCAAGGACAGCGCCGAAAAGCTGCAGCAATACAAACTTAAACTCGCACTCATTTTCACGTTAACCGGCCTTTCCTATATGGAGTCGGGCGAGTTTCAAAACGCGATCCTCTATTATAAGGACGCCGTTTCACTCAACGGGGAGAGCGGATGGATCGATCCCGTCAACCTTCACAACGGACTTGCGTTGTGTTATCAAAAATTAGGAAAATTTAAACTATCCGAAACGCATCTAGCGGAAGCGGAGAGGATCTATTCCGGAAGAGGCGGCGTAAACTGGATTCCAAAAGGCGTCAAACTCACGTTTTGGGATTATTTTTGGGATTTCGTATGGGACGTCGCGGTTCCGGACGGAGTCCGCATATCGGGAGAAGGGCGTTTCCCGGAGGCGATCTCGTCCAAGTTTCAGCCTCTGATGACCACGGGTATCCGCGTCAACAACCTGATTCAATCCTTGGAGACGGAGGGCGCGCTGCGTCAAATCGAAGAGCGGCTAACGTATGTGGATTCCAAAGGACTTTCCTCCACGTTGGCGGGATCCCTGATTCAATCCAATTCATACAACGATCTCGGATATCTGAATTTTAAACGGGAGGAATTCGAGGCTGCCGTCGAATTTTACACCGATGCGGAAAATTTGGAAAAGGACAAGGGGTTTACGTCCAAGGCGCGCAATTCGTTCAAACGCGGGCTCTATTCCTATTTCGCGCATTTGGAGGGAGCTCCGGAGGATCCGGAAAGTGAGATCGAAACGTTAAACGTCGTTTTGAATCGTTTGGTCGAAGACAAGAACGGTTTTATATCCTCGTGTTCCGGGGAGAACGCGTCCGAAGACGAGATTTATTCCGAATTCAAAAAATGTAATTTAAGATTTTATAATTCGTATCCGGATCATGATCCTCTTCTCGCTTTGGTGTATTATTACCTCGGGCGACAACATATGCGTTCCGGAGATCGGTTTTCGGCGTCCGAATTCTTCGGTCTGGCTGCGGGACTTTTGGAGAATCCCTCCTCGGTTCCTAAGGAGCTCGTCGGGCTTTCCGGAGATCCGTATTCTAGAAAGGAAAGGATCTTTCATTCGATAGGTAGGGCTTCGTTGTACGTTCTGCTCGGGGACGGGGAACGCGCAAAACTAACGTTGGAATCGGCGGCGGAATCCGCGAACGAATTTTATTACATTCAGGAGTTGATCGAAGCCCTCGTTTTGCACGCCGAAATTTTCCTTAAAGAAAAGAACCATTCCAAGGCCAAGGAGAAGACGGAGAAGGCCTCCTCCTTGCTACTTTCGCATCCTCATTTGATCGGGGAACTTAAGCATTTTATAATACGTAAACTTTATAGGATCGGAGCCGAGGCCGCTTTCGAAACCGGAAAACGAGCTGACGCTTTCCGCAGTCTCGATAAACTCCGGAAAACGGCGTTGTTCCGTCAGTTCTCGAGGATCTCTCACGAAGCGGAGGAGTCCGGTTTTTCGGATGATACTTTCAAACTTCAGAATATTCTAAAAAAGCAAAGGGCGGCTTTCGCGTCGGTTCAAACCGCTTTGGAGAACAGGCAGAAATTCGAGATTCCCCTCCGGGATTATCAGGGTTTCGTAAAGGATTTCGAGAAACATCTTGCGGAAATGAGATCCAAAAATCCGGATTTGGACGGTTATCTAGGAATTTACGCGGAGGAGCCTACCGCCGCGAGTCTATTGAACCCCGGCGAAGGTTATATGAGGGTGGAATCCTACGGCCCGAAAACGAGGATCTACCGGGTAGCGGATTCTAAAGAGGAGTTTTCGGAGGACGCCCTGCCCGTCGAAGAATTTTTAAAACGAAGTGCGGACGCGGGCAAAATGTCTTACTCCTCCGCAAAAAACTGGTTTGTTCAGATCGGAGAAGGGATCGATTTGAATAAGATCGACGCGCTTCTTCCGAAACGCAAATCCTTCGTTTCGCGGGTTTCGCATCTGAAACCGCTTCAGTCGAAGGACTTACGGGTGATACGCTCGGCCGCATTGGTCGCGGGGGCACCTAACAATACTTATGCGATCGAGGTGCGGAAGTTCGAACCGAACGGAATCGTTTCGCGGGTTTTAGATACGGATCTTTTGATTTCGCCGCTTCCTAAAACGAAAGTCGACAATCCGTTCGGCGAATCCCTTTCCGCAAAAAATATAGCGCTTAAGGAATTGCTCCACAGAAGGAACGAATTTTCGGCCGCGGTTTTTTACGCCGAAGTTTCACCGGATTCGGAGACGGTTTCCGATTTTTACGAATTATTAAGCGCGGCCGGAATCAAGAACGTTGCGTTATGCACGCTCGGCTCCGAGTGTTCGAAACGTTCTCCCGAATCGATTCTTAAGAACGAAACCGCGGGAAGTCTGCTCTTGGGTTCGACGGTTCTGCGTTTGTCGGATCGAAACAGCAGCGTTCAAAGACTCGGTGGTGCGGATTCGAGAAACGAGGAAAGAAAGGAGCGAATCCGGAACGCGTATTCTTCGGCGTATACCTTCCGTTCTTTTCAGTCTTCCGCGGATCCGATCAGTTCCGGAGAAACGGAACTGCTTCGACTCAAATGGAAGTTGAGCCCCTCTGTTTCGATAAAGGAGATATACGGGACGTCGCTTTCGGAAGCCAAGACCGATTCCGCAAAACAGGATCTGCTCGTTTCGGCGTTGATCGTCTGTTATCTGGAAAAAAAACCGGAGGATTGCGGGAATTTCTCCGAGCGGGATATAACCGATCCGAAAAAAAGGAACCGGATCGGAACGTTAAAAAGGTTCAGGGCCGGTTTGTCCCCCAAAATTTCCGAATTCGAAGGGGTCGAATCCTGGATAACTTCTTATTATGATCCTTATTTATATTATAAGAATATTCTAAAAATTGCAAGGGATTTGTACGAGCCGGAGATCGGAGAGTTTGCGGGTAAAAAAGCCGTCCAGGCCGCGAGGGATTCGGAGGAGACGAAGGCCGTGGAGGAGATTCTCCAAGGTTTGTACGCGCAGAGACATTTTTTGCAAGGGACTGCGCTGAACAAGAATCAGATCAAAAGAAAAGAGGAATTGTATCTCGTTCTCTCCGGAAATTGGAAAGAAGCCTTGGAGGCGTTGAGGAAAAAAGAGGAGGAAGAGGACACGGGGCGATTTCGGGAACGTATGTTTCAGAATTGGAAACGTGAGATAACGGGAGCCTGGTTCTCGCCGTATTCGCTTTATTCCGAGGTCTACGGAAATTCTCCGAAACTTTTCGAATCCCTGGATCCCGAGGAACGTTCCTTGCTTTTTCATCTGATCTTATATTCGGTTCCGTTTCAATCGGGGGAGGAAACAGATCTTCTGGCCGAATCGCTTGTGGAATTCGAAAAGAACTCCGGCGCCAAAGGAAGGGTTTTGCGTATGGTTCTGGCGTATGCGCAGGCGCTTTTTGCGCGGGGCGAATCGGAGAAGTGCGGGGTTTGGTTGGATAAAATGCGCTCCAAATATGAGCTCGGCCCCGAACACGAAAGCGTATTTAATGATTATAATATTTTAATGCAGAAAATCGCCCTTTTCGACGGTAATACCTCCGTTCCGGCTCCGGGCGGGGAATGGATTTCCTATTATGAAAAGGCGCGTTCCAAAACTCCTGCGGAATACGTCGAATTCCTGAATTCGGTCGTACGGTCCAGACGCGGAAAACAATTCCATTCTGCGGAGAAGACCGAATTGTTCGATCTCATTTCGCATCTACAGAGGTTGTCCTTTCAAAAGAACAATTCCGAGACGTTCTTCGATCTTGCGTTCGCTAAGGATCTGCTGTCCACGGTTCGTCCGATATTGTTAAATCGAATCCCGGATTTCAAGGATCTTCCGGAATTTGAACAGGTTTCCGAACGTCTTAAGGAGAAACTTCCCAAAGATCAGGAGTTTCTCGCGGTGATGGATCTCGGTTTGGAGTCGTATTACATCCGTTTTACGAAAGGAAAGTCGAAAGGGGATCTGGCAATCAAGGACAATCGTAAATTCCGCGCCGCGTTGTATCAATATCTGGAGGAGACTTCCAGAGGAGGATACGAGGTTCTTCTGCGCGAAGAATTGGAGAACGAATATAGAAAGAACATTCGACTCGCCAAGAATAGACTAACGTATCTTTATCTGAGTTCGTATCATTTCAGGGTTCCCATAGTGCCGCGGACGGAGGATCGGTTTTATATCGTGACGGATCCGGCGGCGTTGGTCGCGAATCCGTCCTTTTACGCCAAGGATGAATTCTATCCCGAATATCAGATCCAATTTTTGAGCGAAACGAAATCGATTTCCGATTGGCAGAAGACCTTGAAGGAGTTGGAGAAATTCGAGGCCGGTTCGGGACGAGTCGGATCGGATCCGAAAAGCAGACTTTACGTTTTGCAGGATCCGCTGGAGATCGTCAATCAGGTGAGTTTGACCTTGGCGGGAAGGCCGGTTTTCGATTACGGGGCCGGAGTTAAAAAGGGAAATTGGATATATACTTCCTCTTATCTGGAGGAGGACCGGTATGATATAGAAAATTACCGGGATGTTTTTTATAAGATCGGAAAAGGATTTATCGGCCCCGGGATCGTATTTATCGGAGAACAAAGCGATACGGTTCACGTCGATTTCATAAAACGATTTTCGAAACGGAGCGCGACCAAGGTTCCTCTATACATCCGATTTCAGGAAGCGTTAGACGCCATTAAAGAGTCCCATCCCTTGGATCGGCTTTGGAACGGATATCGAATGTATACGAACAGTCTGATCGAAGAGGAAATCCAGTGACCGTCTAACGTTTCGTTTTTCATCATCGACGAGATGTTTCGGGCGTGCCTCGGAGCCGCCGTAATATTCCAAAAGATGAATGTGTTTTGCGTCGGTTGCGGCGGCTCCGAGTCGCGTGACTCCGGGCTCGCGGATTCCCGCTCGTCCTCTTCGAGGACGCTTGAGCGCCCTGCGGCCCGCTCACGCAAAAGAACGT
>NZ_NPEF01000409.1 GCF_002811955.1 Leptospira ellisii | reverse complement strand
CGGGATTGGCGTCGAACACCTTCGTACCCTGCATCAGCGGGAATTCGTCCGTGTATCTTCCGTAATCGTCCACGGGGGAATACGGCTCCAATCCGGCCGCAAGACCCACCTTGTAGTCGTCTTGCCCGTGCCCCGGCGCCGTGTGAACGCAGCCGGTTCCCGCTTCCAGAGTCACGTGATCACCGAAAAGGGGAATCGAAACACGATCGAGAAACGGATGTTTGAACCTAAGGGAAGCGAGTTCGTCCGAAACGATCGGCTTTACCTTGTTAAGCGAAACACCGGTTGCGTTAGTCACCTTCTCGGCTAACCCGTCGGCCAGGATCAACTCATCGCCCGATTCCGTTTTAAAAACGGAATATTCGATTTTTTTGTTAAAGCAGATCGCGAGATTCGCGGGAAGCGTCCAAGGTGTGGTCGTCCAGATCAGACAATAACGGTTCGTTTCTCCGACGACCGGAAACTTTACGTAGATCGACGGGGAAACGTGCGGATAATATTCTATCTCCGCCTCGGCGTGCGCCGTCGCGAGATCGATGGACCAATACACCGGTTTTTTACCGCGATACACGTAACCTTGGGAGAACAATTCCCCGAAAACCTCCACGATTCTCGCTTCGAAATCGGGGGACATGGTTTTGTAGATCCGATCCTCCTCCCAAAAACAGAGAAAACGGCTCAGGTCTTCGCCTTGTTTGCCCACGAATTCCTCCGCGTAATTTCTGCAGAGTTGTCTGAGTTCCTCCGGTCCGGTTTCCCTCGCCTTTTTTCCCAGATTCTTAAGAACCTGTACC
Source organism: Leptospira ellisii (assembly GCF_002811955.1). Taxonomy (GTDB): domain Bacteria; phylum Spirochaetota; class Leptospiria; order Leptospirales; family Leptospiraceae; genus Leptospira; species Leptospira ellisii. Next base: position 1,312 of record NZ_NPEF01000409.1, on the reverse strand, counting down.
TCGATCGGAAGACCGTGGCAGTCCCAACCGGGAATCATATCCGCGTAATGACCGGAGAGGGATTTCGATTTTACGATCGTATCCTTGAGGATTTTATTGAGTGCGTGACCCAGATGGAAATTTCCGTTCGCATAAGGCGGACCGTCGTGAAGCACAAATTCCTTTTTGCCCTTTCTTTGTTCGCGCATCCTACGGAACACTTGACCGGACTTCCAGGAACGGATCTGTTCGGGTTCGCGTTTCGCAAGATCCGCCTTCATAGGGAAATCGGTTTTGGGAAGTAATACTGTGGAGGAATACGGGTTTTCTTTTTGTGCTTCGCTCATATGGGTATCAATAATCTATTTTCGTACTGGGAAGGATCGCCTGGAGTTTTTCCGCGTCTTCTCCCTTCAATGATGTTTTTTTAATATTCAATCTTTTTAAACGAGTCAGGTTTTTCAGTTTCGTATAATTGGGGGGAAGCGTTTTTATGTTCGAATTCAGATTCAGATCCAGCTCCTCCAAACCGGTCAGGGAAGCGAGTATCTCCACGTCGGTTTCGGCCAGGGAAAGTTTATTCTGATCCGCGTAGATCGTCCTGATTTCGGGTAGAAAAAGGAGTTCGGAAGGAAGCGTCTTAAAATCGTTGCTTCCCATTAGAAGCACGCGCAACCGCTTGAGTTTGGAAAACGTGGAAGGCAGGGTGGAAAGATCGTTTCCGAACAGATTGATCTGTTCCAAATTCCCGCAATCTCCGATCGTTTCGGCCAACGTCGACAAACTGTTAAGACGCAGATCCAGGCGTTGCAGATTGGGAAACGAACAGATCCCCTCCGGCAGCGAGGACAACTTCTGCATTCCCAAATCCAGCACCGTGATCGTTTCCGTTTTTTTTTCGGCTTCGGTCAGAATTTCCTCCGCGTTTTTTTTACAATCCGAAAGGGACAACATGCACGACACTACCGCCGCAAAAACGAGGGCTTGTTTTCGTAAAGAAACTTCCATTGTTTTATCCTTTTGTCTCAGAGCGCGAATACCGACTCGAGTCCGCTTTCGTACGGACCCGACATCTCGTCGAAGGAAACCCGCACGCCGGACCCGACGACTTCCAAAACCCGAGTCGCATTCGTTTTTCCTAATAAATAAAAACGTAATCCCGCTGATTCCGCCGCTTTGCGGACCGTCTCCGTGTTTTCTGCCGTAAAACCCACCAACACGGAAGCGGCGGATTCCCCGAAAAGGGTTAGGTCGTTCCGCTCGGTCCGCAGGGAGGAAAGATCGGCCTCGATTCCCAGCCCCGAGAGAAGCACCGTTTTCGCCAACGCGATCC
>NZ_NPEF01000408.1 GCF_002811955.1 Leptospira ellisii | reverse complement strand
TCCTTTCCTTTTCCGTAATATTGCGTCGTAAATCCGACGATCAAAGCGATGGAAGCGAGCAGACCGGGCACGAACTTATTCAAAAATCCGGAATGAAAGATCCGATCGAAAAACACGATAAAGACGATGATTCCCGCTTCCGGAATCCAGGACGCGGTTTTCATCTTATCCGAACTGAAGAGCATATAAACCGCGGGTAAAAACGAGAGCGCCAACACTGTCCCGCAGAGGAATTCCCTCTTCGGGAATTTTTTTTCGCCGATCCATTCCGTAAGAAACAATCCCAAAAACGTGGAAGCCGCCCAAAGAAATCCGAAGAAGTGCGTGTAAGAGGCGAGAAGAGCGACCGCTGTCAACTTCCAAAATAGGGAGGATCTTTGCGATTCATCCCGCGCATATACGATCCGCAGAGTGAACGCGAAGGTAATCGTACAAAAAAGGACGAGCAAACTATACGATCTCAGTTCCTGCGAGTAATAGATGAGACCCGGGGAAAAACTCAAAAGCGCCGCTGTGATGATCCGGATCCGACTCTGCAATTCCTTGGGAGCGAAATATAAAAACGCGACGGGAACGAAAATTCCCGCGATCGCGCTGAACAACCTTCCCAGAAACACGGTGGCTCCGAAAGTCTGAAACCAAAAATACAAAAGAGTTTGGTATAAGGGAGGATGCGGATCGTTTTTCATCCAATCCCAAAGTTTTGCCAAGGACGTCTCCGAAGAAGCCCGTATGGAGAAAAGTTCGTCTTCCCAGGGACTTTGCAGATCCAATCGAAACAAACGGAAAAAAATTCCGAGAGCCAAAACGAAACCGATCAGGAGCGCGTCCTGATGTTTGGAGAAAAACGATTTTATCCGAGACATCGGTTCACCAAATTCCCATAATTCTTCTGTAAAGATCCGTTTCCAAAATCCCTTTCGGATCGTATTTCTTTTTGAGGGCGTGAAAGGTTTCCAGATTCTTTTTCGAAAAAGCGCGTTGTACAATCTCCGGCCGCAAAGTGCTGTCCTTTGCGAAATAAAACTTGCCGCCGTATTTCAGAACGATCTCGTCCAATTCCCCCGCAAGTTCCCAGAGTCTTTTTTTATTTCCGGAAGTCATGGGAAAATCCATCGCCATGGAATAACCGTCGAGCGCGTGCGTGAGCAAAAACGGATCCGGTTTGTGTTTTTTAAAAACCGCAAGCCAGGTTACGATCCCGCGTTTTTGGCAGATTCTTAGGATTTCGGAGAATCCCTCTACGGCGTTCTCTTTGGGAAGAAAACTCTGATACTGGATCATCGCTCCCGGTTTGTACATGTATTTCCAATTGGGAACGTAGTCCAAAAGAAAGGCGTATTCCGCGTGACCCTGTAGATACGGTTTATTGTCGGTCAGAAATCCGGAGATATATTTGGCGAAGTTGACGAGCCGCATTCCCAATTTGTTGGAGAACGGAAGCATAAACATCCACATCCAAGCCTTGGGAACGATTCCTAAAAACGTGCTCGGTAAATTCTGTTTTTCTAATGCTGTATTCGCGGGGAAATCGGGATCCTCCCCTTTTTCGAGATGATTGGCCTTGTGGATTTGTCCCCTTCCCAACGAGGAACCGCTCGCGAACGCGTCCACCCAACCCACGAGATAATCCGAATTCTTATATTCCCGCTCGAAATAGTCGAACATATCCTGCAGATTTCTGGAAACGACGGGCCATACCCGCATCTTTCCCGCGTAGATGTGTTTAAGCTGGATCGTCACGGTCAAAAAGGCTCCGAGCATGCCGAAACCGGAAATGGCTCCGTAAAACAGATCCTGATTTTTTTTGCGGGTGCACGTGAGAATTTTCCCTTCCGCAGTCAGAAAGGTGAATTCCAAAATATGATCTCCGATCGGCCCCACCGCGAAGTTGTTCTTTCCGTGTATGTTCATGGAGAGGGCTCCGCCTAACGTGGGAAACATGGTCCCGCTCACTACGGGCGGCCAAAATCCTTTTTGTACGCCGAATTCCCAGAGTTGTTTGATCGTAACTCCCGACTCCGCTTTTAAGATCCCTTTTTTGGAATCGAACTCCAGAATCCGATTGAATTTGGAAATATCCACGACGACCCCTTTCGTGTTCGTCGCCGCGTCCCCGTAGCTACATCC
>NZ_NPEF01000407.1 GCF_002811955.1 Leptospira ellisii | reverse complement strand
CTGCGGGAGATAAGCGTACAAACTCTCGTCTTTCGTCACCCGTAACATCCACAAAGGCGGTGTAGTTTTTCTCAATGCCTCGATTGCAATTTGTACTTTGATCTGCTATTATGAACGCGCAAAAAAGTGCCGCCAAGGGGTTTGCACCAAAGGCTGTTCCTAAACAAGTATTTACAGCTCCCGTACAAGCCCCATTATCCGAGTTTTTATAATAAGCGTTAAAATCTAAACCCAGAAAACTCTTAGTTGTATGATTGATACCCGTATTAAAAGAAAGATTTCCAGATGTATAAGCCAAATTGAGAGGTTCGTAGTTAGTATGAGAGATAGTCGTCAATTGACTTTGATGGTTTGAACTATAAGTATAACCCAAATCCCATTCATCAATTGTAGAATTTTGAAAATTGACCTGGATGCCGGATAGTCTCGTGTTTAATCGGTATCTCCCTCCGATTGCAAAATTGGAAAAAGTATCGTTTCGATTTTCATATTCAAATTCGATCACAACCGCTCCCTGATTGTAGATTATCTGAAACGGAATGGGCGAATATTGATTTGTAGTACTCGAAGGCAAATAACGAATGTCATATCCATTTCCATGACGATCGCGAACTCTATTTAAAGCCCAGACTTTAACAACGTTTGTTCCTTCTGCTTTAATCTTTGAATTAAAATCATCACCGGATGCGTCAGCTACACCGTAAAAATTAGTAATTCCGTCCGGCAATTTTTCTATCCAACCGCAAGGACCGCCCGTGCAAGTTCCGTCAAACACCGGCTGAAAACGATGGAAGGATTCTCTCTTAGAAAAATAGTATGGAGCATTGCTTGCACTCGTTGTCAGAGATCCGACATTCGAGGAAAGATAGTGATCATTGGTATTGAGCTGAACTCCATAAGCGGGATCTCGAATGATAGTTTCAGTTCCGCCTAACTCCCATCCAACGCCAACTAAACCGTTTCCGGCGCCGGAACTGTAATTCAAACTAATTGTTGGTTTAATTTCAGCCGTAGCTGGAGGTAACGGTATTTCGATTCCTGCACTTGCTTTTCCTAAGGAATCAACGCTAATTTCTGGAATTGGAAAAGGAATGGAAGACTCTTCGTTGCTCGTAAATAAAGAGAAAAAACCCATTGTGGTTATGGAAACTATGATAGAAAAAATGATTCCAAAGGTGGAATTCTTAAAATTCTTTTTCTGATGGAGATTAATCAATCCCCTGAAAAAAACTTTTCCAAAAGCAATGTTCGATGAGCCGCTACTTTGATTTTCCATGAATCCTTATGTCCTAAAGTAATTTTTGCCTATTCGGAATATTCCGATATTGAATGATAATCATAATGCAATATTTTTCTATTTTTTGACACTCTTTCGAACTTATAACAAACTAGGAATTGTTTTTTGAATTTTAGAAATTCTTTTTAAATTCTGAATCATAAAATTCGTAGTACTAACAGTTAGTAGTTTTTTCTTAGTACAACTTTTTCATTTACTTCACGCCTCAAGTGACTTCCCTTATTGAAACACAAACGTTATTTCATTTACAAAAATGATGCATTTCTGACTTGCTGATCGAAGGAAAAATTGGCAAAGGCATAATGAAAATTTTTAGAAACGTTATTGTCCCCTTACTCTTGTTAGCAACTCCCCTGTTATCTTCTGAATTACTCTTAAAAAATGGAGAAGCATTCTTAATCGAAGAGATAAACGAGAGCGCGGACACCGTTAGCGTCCGTTGGAAAGGAAGACAATACCGGATTCCGAAACACGAGGTTCAAAGAATTGATTATCAAAAGAAAGGACCGGAAAGTTCTTATCTTTATTCTGAATTCCGGCTAACGGATGGGAGTTCGATTCGTGGAATCATCGTTGAACGTAAAAAGGATCGGTTTGTATTTCGGACCGATCTTGGGTTCGTAGAAATTGAAAAGAATAAAATTCAAAATCTAACTTCCCAAGAATCCGAATCGGAAGCTCCCGATCTCCCTGAAAAATATTTATCTGGCCGTTCAGGTGAAAACCTTCTCTATGTCGGGGCAGCTTTTCTCATCCAAAGAAACCTCGGTCAGTGGGCAAATACGAACCCCGGACCCGGTGGCGTTGGATTCTTTATCGAAAAAGGATTCGTTTCGAAACCACTTTGGTTCTACGGATTC
>NZ_NPEF01000406.1 GCF_002811955.1 Leptospira ellisii | reverse complement strand
AAGACGGAACAACTAAGGAATAATTTTTTCACCGAACCCTCCCGATCGCACCGAACCCGAATGGATCGAATCCGGTCGAAACGAATTTAACGCGCCGATCATCGCAAAAAAACCAATGAAACGATAAGGACCGGAGGAAGCGATCCAAAAACCCGGATTCGAATCTGCCTCCATCATCGTGTCTATCTCGTCAAAAGGCCCGCGTCCAAAACCAACTGGGCTCCCGTGACGTATCTGCTTTTCGCGGAACAGAGATACAGAACCGCGTTGGCCACGTCCTCGGTTTCGATCCAAGGAACGGGAAGAAGATTTCCGGCGGAACGTTCCGCGATCTCCTGCGGAGTGGAACCTTCCAAAAACGCCAAACCGTCGTTCATCGGAGTGTTGACTCCGGTAGGATGAATGGAGTTGACACGAATCCCGTGCGGCGCGAGTTCGATCGCCCAGGACTTGGTCAGTCCCGCCAGTCCCCATTTCGAAGCGGCGTAGTGCGAAAGACGATTCATGCCGCGAAGACCGGCGATGGAGGAATTGTTGACGATCGTTCCGGATTTTTGACGGATGAGAATCGGAATGATCCTCCTCGCCACGAGCCAAGCTCCTTTGAGATTGATGTCGATCATGGAATCCCAGGCCTCTTCGGTCAGCTCGTGCGCGTAACCGTAGGCGCAGATCCCCGCGTTGTTGAAAAGAATATCAATTTTTCCGAATGTGTTTACCGCTCCGTCCACAGCCCTCCGAATATCCTCGTCGTTGCGGACGTCGCCTTGGAAGACGAGCGCTTCGGAACCGAGGGCCTCCACCTCTTTTTCGAGGCTTTCCAATTCGTCCGTGTTGCCTAACGTGTAGGAGGGATACGAAAGTTGTTTGGCTACGTCGAACCCCACGATTTTGGCTCCTTCCTTGGCGAAAGCGATAGCGGTCGCCCTTCCCTGACCGTGCGCCGCACCGGTGATGAACACGACTTGATTTTCGAATTCCGAACCCATCTTTAATCTCCTCTTTTCGTGAAATTTTCGAGATAACCGTCCAAATCGATCTTAAGAACGTTGTTGAACACGTTGGTCGCGATCATGATTCCCGCGAACGCGGTCAACAATACGATTTGCTCGTCGTTGAACTTCCGTTTTAGGGAAAGATACAAAACGTCCTCCACCGAGTTGGAATCCGTCACGATCCTTCTGCCGAATTCGACCAGGAGGGATTCGGTTTCGTCGAGCGTGAGCGAATCCGGAGATTCCCCCCATTCGACGAGGATCCTGCGGAAAAACGTGGAGCATATGAGACAATCCGTCTGCGCGGAAATCGCGTGGGCGAAGATCGTAAACGCCCTTTCCCCCAGAAAGGGAACGATCTCGTCCTTAAGGACGTACCATTCCATATAAGCCTTGTAAGACGGAAGCGAATGAAGGAGTGTCCGTTTCATGTTCGTGATCCTTCCGTTCTTGCGGATCTGATGATCGTATTGTTCCTTCGTCTCCGCGGAAGCCGTTTCGTATTCCGTAAGGGGAATTCTGCTCATCCGTTTTTCTCCGATAGATTAGATTTTATGAATGCGTCCATTTTCTCCCCGGAAATGAATCCTACACCCGCGCCGACGCCGCGCCCCTTTTTAAGCAGGAAATAAACCGCGCCGGAAACGAGAAAAAACGGAAGAAGAACGATGCGCCCCTGTTCGAACAAATCGGCCAACAAAAAAAAGGCGAAACCGAGGATGAATACGATCCCAGCATAGGCCGCAAAACGCAGAAACCGCCTAGGAAGCGGAAAACGCGGATCGAAATCCCGGGGAACCCGCCTCTCCAACCGTATAAAAACGAACAGAAGAGGAAGAAACAAAAGTAACCAACCCAACGTAGAATACGAGGCGAGCGTCTCCAGATTCCAATCGCCGAACAATGCTAAGGCGGAAACCGCGTAAAACGCTGTCGAAAGGATCGGTTTGGAACGGAAAAAACCGAAATTACGATTCAGGAATTTCGGAAAAATTCCGTCCTCGATCACGAACTCGACGGAGGCGGTGAGGATCAAAAACAGACCGTTGATGGAAGTGGCCAACGCCAATCCGGGACAAAGTATCATAAAAATAGAATATATTTCGGCGGAAAATACGCGACCGGCGCTTTCGAAGACGATGTTTTTGGGAAGGACCGCAGAACCCGAGGAAAGATAACCCGTCGAGGCGAACGCGACCCCTG
>NZ_NPEF01000405.1 GCF_002811955.1 Leptospira ellisii | reverse complement strand
ATATTAATAATTCGTAAGGGAAAAAGAGACGAAATAAACGTTTAAATCCCAAACCATACGATCGCTCCGCGTCCGGGAATCCGTCTCCGATTCGAATTTCAAAAAAGCGGCGTCGATAACCAGTTGGAAAAACAAGAGACGATTTAGAAGATGAGTAAAACACGCATCCACACGACCGAAATCTCCGTCTTACGAAGTCAATACGATCCGGACGGAGCTCTCAAAAACGAAAGCCTCCAAAAGTTCCTGCATGAAGGAAGGATCCAAGCGCTCCGTACCTTCGATTCGGAATTCAACGTCTCCGATTCAAAATGTGTGGAACCGATGATCCTTTGGTCGGAATCGGAATATCAGGACGAAATCCGCTATCCGGACTCGATGCAGATCCATACCGAATTCGAACCGCTTTCCGGTCCGCGATACAGGATCTATCAGAAGCTGATCCGGAAGTCGGACGGAAAAATACTCTGCCGCTGCAATTCGTTCTGTATTCTTTTCGATTCGAGCAAGAAAAAACCCTGGAAGAACGCCTCATCGCTGTTAGTCGGTTAAGATGGAGGACGGTCGGCTTCAAAAGGCGGGACCGCGAACGGTTTTAGAGAAAAAACCGTTTTGCGGGATCGCAGAAGGGGAATCCAGATCCGCGCCGGACTTCAATTCAAACGTTGATGCTTCTGTAACGAAGCGCGATCTGTCCCGTACGAACGATCTCTTCGATTCCGTATTTGGACATGATCTCCACGATCGCATTCACCTTTCTGGAATTTCCGGAATATTCGATCGTCAAAGAGGAATGGGTCAGATCCGCGATTTTTGCCTCGAAAACCTCGCAAACGGAAAGGATTTCGGTACGAGTCGTCTCGGTCAACTTCACGACCAAAAGTACGAGTTCCCGGCTCACACAATCGTGATACGCCAGATCCTCCACTTCGAGCACGTCCGGAAGTTTTAAAAGCTGCCGTTTCACCTGGTCCACGACGGATTCGTCGCCTTTGACCACGATCACCATACTCGATACTTCCGGATTCACCGTGACGCCCACCGCGATGGAATCTATATTATAACTTCTGCGAGTGAACAATCCGGAGACGTGGCTCATCACTCCGGGATGGTTGTTTACAAGGATTTTCAGAATGTGTTTCATACTTTTTTCAGTCCGGCGAGATCCTTAAATTCGATCATATCCTTTTGCGATTTCCCCGCGGGAATCATAGGAAACACCTTCTCCTCCGCGGGAATCATCACTTCCAAAAACGCCGCCTTGTCGTCCTTGGTGAAGAATTCTATTGCCTTGTCGATCTCCGACTTATCCGAGATTTTCATCGCGGGAATCGAATACGCCTCCGCTAGTTTGACGAAGTCCGGATTGTAGTTCCATTCCGACTGCGAGAAACGTTCCTCGTAAAAAAGTTCCTGCCATTGACGGACCATTCCCACAAAGTTATTGTTGAACACCAGAATTTTGACGCCCAATTTGTTCGCGGCGATGGTTGCAAGTTCTTGAATATTCATTTGAATGGATCCGTCTCCGGAAACGCAGATCACCATCTTATCCGGTCTTCCGAACTTGGCTCCGATCGCCGCTGGAAGTCCGTATCCCATGGTGCCCAATCCTCCCGAAGTCAGCCAGTTGTTCGGTTCGTCGAAAAGATAATACTGGGCCGCCCACATCTGATGTTGTCCTACGTCGGTGGAAACGACCGCTTTTCCTTGGGTTTTCTTATACAATCGATCCAAAAAATCCTGCGGTTTGATCGTGGAACCGGAGTTGTCGAACTCCAGAGGATGATCCTTTTTTAATCCCTGCAGATAATCCGTCCAGGAACTACGATCCTTTTTTTTCACGAAAGGAAGAATGGCACGGATCGCATCCTTGAGATCTCCGTGCAGAAGTTGATCCACATGGATCCGCTTATTGAACTCGGCTACGTCGATGTCGATATGGGCACGGACCGCGTTTTCCGCGAACTCTCCGATTTTCGCCACCCGGTCGTCGAAACGCGCGCCAAGATTGAGTATATAATCACATTCTAATACCGCTTTGTTGGCGGCCGCGGTTCCGTGCATCCCGAGCATTCCCACGCTCAAGGGATGCGTTCCGGGAAAGGCCCCGATTCCCATCAAGGTCGTGGTTACGGGAGCTCCGGTCTGCACGGCAAGTTCGAATATCTCCTTATGAGCCGAGGCGTTGATCGCCCCGCCTCCCACATACAGAAGCGGT
>NZ_NPEF01000403.1 GCF_002811955.1 Leptospira ellisii | reverse complement strand
CCAAGATATGTTTCCCGAAAAACTTTCGGAGTTTAATTCGACCGGATTTCCGCACAAATGAAATACCAGATCCAGAACGTGCGAGGAATTCCGTAAGACCCAATTCCGCTTTTCCAAATCGGGTAGATCGAGCTTTTCTACTGTATGAGGCCACTCCGTAAAATCGAACGAACAGGAACGAATACCTCCGTCCTCCTCGATGATTCTCTTGGCAGTCAACACCGACGAGTAGAATCTGCGGTTGTAGGCGATGAATATGGAGGAATTCGAATCCGAAATAGATTTCAATTTTCTAATATCGGAGGTATCGAGTCCGCCCGGTTTTTCCACCAGAAACGTTCTTATTCCGCTTCGAATACAAAGTTCCGTATGATCGTATAGATACTTCGAATCGGACGCGACGATGGCGGCGTCATAATAAGACGTCGCATTTCGTAAGTGGGATTCGACTCCACCGTCTATCGCTTGGAGTCCTGTTTTTTGAAAAAAAATATCGCAGGATTCCCGACCCCTACCCACCGTAGAAAAACTCGCACCGAGCGCCTGCAGAACTTTGGCGTACTCGATCCCCATGTTACCGGCGCCGATCAGGAGTATTTTTTTTTGTGATATCAGGTTATCGGACATTCGTATAACGGATCGTTAAAACCTAAAGACTCTAAGTGATCTATAAAACTCGACAATAGACTCAGATGTAAGGACGCGTTCCAATCGTATCCGGGAAGTTTACAATCGCCGGTCGCGATTAAGGACCCTACTATTTCGGAGGTCAGTTGGCTTTGATATAATATCGGATAGTTCAATTTTTGATTCGAAGAATCGGTGACTTCGTATCGATCTGAATTTTGTTTTGCTTCGATCGAGTTTCGACCGAACCGAATGTCGATCGAGAGTGGCAACCCTTTGCCTTTTTCATCGAGAATACGGATTCCATCGCCGTTTTCCGAAACGCCGGATAAAACACCCGAAAGTTCGATATAACCCGGCCTTTTAGAGGGGAAAACGATCTTATCCAACCCCGAATTATCCAACGTTATACGATTCGTACCGCATAAGTCTGCGAATACATCGATAAAATGGATCGAATTACACGCCAGTCCCCAATCGCTGCCTGAAATTTCGAGATGAAGTTTAGAATGCGGATCCTCTTTCTTTTTTTCCTTAACGACGTTGAAAAAAGGCGAGTTGATCATCTTATTGCAGTTAACCCACGCCGACGTCCCCATCGAGGAAAAGAGATTTCCCGCTTCTTCATATTCGGCACGATTGGGAAACAACACCTTTTCCAAAACGGCATATTTAGGTTCGAACTTCAGCCTTTCCAATTCGCGTAGAATTCCGATCCTCGGTTTGGAGGAGCTTGCAAGTATTACGACATCGAGCCGCCTCGGCAAATCTGCGAGCGAATCCGCAAGACGCAAGGAAGGGGAGGAATTCGACCGACTCTTTTCGTAGACCCCTTGCGCTAATTCCAAATTTTGAATATTCGGATCGACGGCGAATAGTTGAAAATCCCGGTCCAAAACCGCAAGGGATTGCAGATGACGGCTTCCCAATTGTCCGGCGCCGATAACCGCGATCTTCCTATCTTCCAAACTATACTTCCCGCCGTAGAATCGTAGGGAGGTGCCGTCTTAAGGAATCGCCGACCCGATACATATCTTCTTCGGTCAAGTTAACCGAACTGGGAAGACTGAAACCTCGTCCGGAAATGGATTCAGAAACCGATAAATCGCGACGGATATAATTCCGGTAAGGCGGCATGATATGTATGGGGTAAAACACCGGACGCGTTTCGATTCCGTCCAAATTCATCCGGTCGGTCAGCGTGTTCCTCCTTTCATTTCCTTCCGGCAGCAAAAAGGTATACAACCAATACGAATTCCACGCCCACACCTCCTCGGGAGGAAGCGTTATCCCTATCATATCTTTCATGATAGAATTATAATATTCTGCTATACTTCTTTTTCTTGAGACGAAATAATCCAACCTTTCCATTTGGGCCACGCCCAGAGCCGCCTGCAGATTGGTCATACGATAATTGAATCCCACTTCGATATGCCAATAACGTTTCTCTTTGGACATACCGTGGTCCCGCAAAATCGCGGCCCTTTCGGCGAATTCCGGATTTCGGAACAACACCATTCCGCCTTCTCCAGTAGTGATCGTCTTATTTCCGAAAAAACTGAATGTCGCGGCGTCTCCCAAAGAGCCGACTTCGTTCCCCTTATACTTGCTACCCAACGC
>NZ_NPEF01000402.1:1952-2264 GCF_002811955.1 Leptospira ellisii | reverse complement strand
GAATCTAGTTTCACTTCCTTCGGTTTAGAAAAATTGCAAACTTCTTTCTCATTCGTAGTAAAAACGGAATTTCGGTTTTTATTTTTAGGAACCTTATGCGAAATCCGAACATGAAATCGACCTTAAATGGTTCTGTTTATAATTTAAAACTAGCTAGTTTTAAATTATACGGGTTTTCATCTTCGGTTTTTATCCAAGGATCTCTTGAGTACGACATGCGCGTTTGTGAACTTTCGATTCTTAGTTTTCAATTTAGGAATCGGGGATTTCAAAATTTTCTCTTCCGGGATTCAAGACCGATCCGTTTACGAA
>NZ_NPEF01000402.1:396-1942 GCF_002811955.1 Leptospira ellisii | reverse complement strand
TTTTATGATTTGCAAAAATAGAAAATCAAAGTACGTTGATTCTACAAAAATAATTTTTGGAATCTTTCCGAACGAAACGATCCGTTTCGAAACTAAACTTAGGTTATGTGGAACAATTTAGAATCCGTAATCAATGAAGACATGCTCCTTTTGATGATTCGTTTTGGAGCCGTTTTCGCGCTTATTCTCGGAATCGGAGGTTTGATCAAAGCAAAGAAGCAGATCGATTATTTCACCGCCTTGATCCTGCTCGCCGTCGCCGTATTTCAAATGATCGACGCATACAGCTTAAGGATGGTATCGATTCTTTGGCTGCGGAAGATTCGTTTTCGAATTTTGGTTGGAACGCTCTTCTTTGATGAATATCATCGAAAAACGCCTGTTTTGCGTTCATTTCCGTTTTGGTATTAGGATAAAAAACGTTTTTGGTCGAGATTTTGTCGTTTTGGGAATTATCGATCATAAGGCCGTCGTTGGCCGATTCGGCTTATTTTATATTTTGCATCCAGTTCGTTTTTGAGAAGGAAACTATTTTTTGCCGGAAAAATGATTCTTATTTTTATGAATTCAACTATAAATGAATCAAATTCTATTTCTCAAGAGAATCATTGGAATTGTATATTCAAAAATATTTACATTCTAAAAAATACAAAGCTCATATTTATCTATAAATTAAATATAATCGAATCAGAAGAAGGTTCTTTAGGTTATAAAATGAAAAGAAAATGAAAAAAGGATCCATTACAATAGTGCCATGCCTTTTCAATTCCAAGATCTTTCCATTGAGACTGATTCCGGAGCGGCTCCTAATTTCAGTTATGCGTTGTATAGTTTTGAAGGGCTTTGTCTTTACGCAGAGCAAAATTATCTGAGTTTATTGAATTCCGATATTAAATTGAAAAAATCCGTGGATCGTTTTCTCGATTACGGGAACATTCATTCCAGCGTTTCAGGATATAAAAAAAACAAAAAGGACAAACGGGTTCAGCTTATCGTACGGGCCCAAAAACGGAAAATTTACAAAATCGATTTCGAGATGAATCACCGGAGTCGGATCTTTCTGGTTCATATCGAGTTGATTCCGGAAGATCCCATTCAAGACGAAGGATATCCCAGGCAAAAGTTCGGTTCTTTGAAGGACGCTTTGTTGCGTTCCTTAAAACTCGAACGAACGTATTTTTATCTTTTAAACGTGGATATTTACAATCATCCGTTTTTATATCGATACGAAAATCAGATTTACGAAGCGGTTTTTTTTGATCTTAGAACCGAATTTCTTACGATTACCAATCGGCAAAACGCTTGTTTTCGGGTTTCTCCGAATCAGATCTTTTTCTCATATCAGATCAATAAACCGGATGTGGATATCAATTGGATTCCCTCGAGTTTGATTTCGTATATGAAAAACACGGTGCGGGTAGGGGAATACGAATTCAATCTCAAACTTTCCATCGGGGGATATCACACTCCGGAAGCGGACACGAGTCCTAGAAAAATCCTCAAAGAAATCAAACTCGAGGGAATCCAATTGATATCCACATCCGGT
>NZ_NPEF01000402.1:0-386 GCF_002811955.1 Leptospira ellisii | reverse complement strand
CCTCAAAGAACTCAAACTCAATCTTGAGAAGGCGATGGCCTATCCGTTCAGCCGCTATTCCACACAATCACACAACGATTCCTCGAATATGATTTCGATTTATTTGGCTCTGCGGAATTCGGTTCAGAAAAAAGAATTAGAAATGTATTATCAACCGATTCTTTCCGCAAAAAACCGGAAGGTTCATTCCTGCGAGGCTTTAACTCGGTGGAGAAATCCTGAACAATCGATGGTAAGTCCGGACATATTCATTCCTCTTGCGGAAGAATCCGGATTGATCAGTTCGATCGGAGCCTGGGCGATTCAGAACGCGCTTAAGGATTTGATTCATATCAAACATCACTGTCTGATTCATCCCGATCTTTTGATGTCGATCAATCTTTCCC
>NZ_NPEF01000401.1 GCF_002811955.1 Leptospira ellisii | reverse complement strand
TCGCTTCGTCGAAACGTTTACGCGCGTTCTCCAATTCGGCTTGAGCGATCGACAAGGCTTTTCTTTTTTCGTCGGCGTTCTTCTTAGCCGCATCCAATTCGGACAAAACAGTGGCGGCGGGCGGAGGTGCGGACGTTCCTGAATTACTTCCGGAGTTAGGATCCGTTCCGGTCGTTCCGCCTACGACGGGACTGCTTCCGTTTAATTCCTGCAACAGATTGAGATACGCGGTTTGTTTGGTTTCGTAGTCGCTTTTCGCGGAATCCAATCCGGTTTGAAGAGCCGTCATATCGGTGACGTTGACGTTCGCTTCGGCGTAATCGACGACAGCTTGTGCGCGATTTTTTTTCTTTTCGATTTCGGCGAGTTCCGCTTTCGCCAATCTATATTCGAATTCCGCGGTGCTGTAAAGATAAGGATCGGAAGACGTTCCGTCGTCGTCGAGGATTCCCGCTCCGCCGTTGGCGCCTCGCATATCCTCGTCGTGGATCTTATTTTGAACCGAAGCGACGTATTGACGGAATTGGTTCTGCAAAGCAGCCCACTTATCCCGTTCGATCGTATAAGTCGAAATCATACCCGAATCCGGCGGGGATTTTTTGTTTTCCTTATCGATCTGATCCTGATACCAAGCGATATTGGAGACGATGGAAGCGATCGTATCTGAACTGGAGAGCAGTGTTCCCTGTAATCCGTTTATATGCGCCACGTATTGTTCTTGGCTCGTGGTAAGGTAACGGTTTAATTCCTCTACCGCCTTCTGTTTGTTTTCTTTGAGTTTAAGTTCGGACTCGTCCCATTTTTTCAGACCGTCTTCGATCTGCTTATTGACGTCCCGATTCCATTTTGCCTGCGCATCCAACAACGCGTAATAAGCGCGTGACCACTGATCCTCGTTTCGGATCCTTTTATCTTCGGCGACACGATCGTATTCCAATTTTTTGACGACCAGCCTTTCGATCGCCTCGTCCCAAAGGGCCTGACCGTCCTGCAACGCTCTGAGAATTTTCTCCTGTGCGTTGACTCCGGTGATGTCGTCGAAGCTGGTCGGTATCGTTCCGATTTCGTCTAACGAGTTCAGAAGTTGCCCCGTGGCCGGGTCCAGCTGTTGCCGGGTCTTTTCGATCAGAAGTTCGGTAAGTTTCGTAGGATCGGTTTCCTGCGCGATCGCTATGTCCGTGTCGCGGTTCAAACCCTGGATCAAACTTTGTCTTGCGGGAAGTTTGACGCCGTTCTCTTCGAGGCTGAAGTAATTCCTATAATAGAGTTCGATCTCGCCGAGTTTTTTTTCGAATTCGGTCTTCTCAGCGCCGGTCAATTCGGAAGCGGTACCCAAGACGTTCGTTTTGATCTGGGAGATTTGGTCCTCCCAAAGGGCGCGAATCCCCGCGGCCCCGGTCAATCCGGCGGCGATCGTATCGTCCCAAGCCCCCAGCTTGGCCACCGAATCGCCGTTAGTCGAGTCCTTGGCGACGTTGGCCGCCTTTACGAGATTCTCCAGCGCGGTACGGATTTCCTTTTTCTTTTCCGTAGTGAAATACGCGTCGAAATCCTGTTTCTTAAGATTCGCCTTCCAGGATCCGCGTTTTTCCAGAATCTCCTGAGACAGTTCCTGTTCCCATTTGTCGGAGGCCGTTTGTTTAAGATCCTGGAGTTTTTTTCTCTCTTCCTCGCGCCCTGCGGAATTCCCCGTGAATTTTTTCAGTTCCTTTTCGATTTCGGCGTTCGCGTTCGCTTCCCATTCCGCTCCCAAAATCCGCTTCCCGCTGTCGATGACCGTTTGCCACTCCGCGGTATCTTTGGCTTTTTCGGCGGCGTTATAATACGACTCGAGTCTTCCTTTGGCTTTGTTTCTATCTTCAAAGGACTTGTCGAACGGATCGGCGAAAAGACTTCCGGTTTCCGATACGGGAAGAAAAACGAATTCGAATAAGAATACGAAGATCATCTTCAACGCGATCGCCTTTGTCCAAGTCGCGTGTTTCAAGGAGGTTTTGATTTTGCCTTTGAGGACGTCCGACGCGTCCCACCCCGGATCGGTTTCCGTCATAAAAGGTCGCCCGTTTCCTTTTCGAAAGGACTTAAAACGCTGACCGAGAAAACGGACCCCTGCCGCAAAGGAACTTCTCTGCTTTAGGAAGAATGCCGATTTAGGAAACGGTCGACTTGAAACCTCTCGATCGGGGAAATCCGGATTCGAGTTTAGATTTTGATCTGAATATTGCGGTGAGAAAGAGAATGAGTTTTTGGAGGGGTTTACGTTCAGCATGTTGAC
>NZ_NPEF01000400.1 GCF_002811955.1 Leptospira ellisii | reverse complement strand
CTTCCACGGAAAGAGGATCCACATCCTGACCGATCCGATCTTTGCGGGCCCCGGTTCCTTTTTTTCGGAATGTAATTTCTGAAGATAGAGAGGCGCCTCCGAAGGAAGGTCGTCTCCGAGCGCGAACGTTCCCCAGTGCACAGGGAGAAGCAGGGAAGAACGGAGAATCCCTCCCGCCTCGAGCGCCTCCTTCGGACCTATATGCGCCGGTTCCATAAACCATCTCGGCTTGAAGGCGCCTATCGGAAGTAAGGCGGCGGAAAATCCCTGCGGAAAACGTTTTCCTATCTCGGAGAAATGTTTGGAGAATCCCGTATCACCGCCGAAATATATTCTAATATTCTCAAATTCGAATGCGTAACTTCCCCAGTGATATTGGTTCATATCGGAGATTCCCATTCTACTCCAATGTTTTGCGGGAAGAAAATGCACCTTTCCGCCGGCGTAATCGTAGCGGTTCCACCATTCCTGGATGACCGCGTTCTCAAACCCCTCGTCCTTTGCGAATTCCCCCATACCCGAGGGAAGATGGATCGTAACTTCCGGAAATAATTTCTGGATCTTTTTGATCGAGTCGATGTCCAGATGATCCCGGTGCGCGTGGCTGATCGCCACGATATCGACTCCGGGAAGGTCTTCCG
Organism: Leptospira ellisii; assembly: GCF_002811955.1. Lineage (GTDB taxonomy): Bacteria > Spirochaetota > Leptospiria > Leptospirales > Leptospiraceae > Leptospira > Leptospira ellisii. The sequence continues at coordinate 1,662 of NZ_NPEF01000400.1, read as the reverse complement.
GTTGGATCGGGAGCGGAGTGAGCCGCTTCACGAAAAGCGGGCCCGCAAAGATCGGATCGGTCAGGATGTGGATCCTCTTTCCGTGGAAGTTGGCTGCGATCCAAACGGTCGCGTGTCCGAGCCAAACGATTCGCACCTTTCCTTCCGGAGCCAAAAGATCCTCCTTTTTACGGGGAATCACCTCCGGAATTTTTTCCGCGTTGCCTTCCGCGTACGGAGGATCGGAAGGTCCGAGCAGTTTCCAACGAAGAACGGAAAAAAAACTTTTATTCAGGCGTTCGTCCTCTTCTAAATTGTGATACTTTCCGTCCTGGAAGTGCGGAGAGCGGGTTCTTTCCGGATCCACCGGAAAACAGGAATCGAAAACGAAGCCGAAGGACAAAACGAGTAAGAGTAGATTGAATTTCATAGTGGCCGTTATTTATGGGATTCGAACGCGACGATTTCGGTCAGGTTCCCGATTCTTTCCCGTTCTTTCCAGTCTTCTTTAGAAAAGAATCGGGTTCCCAAAACGATTTTTTCGAAACGCAGACTTCCTTGAGCGCTCTTCTTCCCGACTTTCCGATCGCGTTTTCCATTCGTTCCTGGAAAACGTTCGTATGTTCTCGAAGGTGGGGGCGTCTCGGTTTTTCTATTTTCTTTTTCATTCTTCGTGTCATCCTTTCCCTCGATCCGCTTGGGATTTTTGAATCCGCAATCGGAAAGGAAACGAACGTGAAATCCAATTTTTTTCTTCCACTGACCGCGTTTGCAATGATCGCGGCCCTGTCTTCCTGCTCGAATTACGGCGGAGATCAAGATAAAAAGTCCAAGGACGAGGATAAGAAAAACTGCCAGGCCGCTGCGGTCTCTTATCTCGCCTGCACTTCCTCCAATCCGACACCCTCGTCCTGCGATCCTTTGTATCTGGGCGTTCTCGCTCTTTGCGGAGGGGGAGGAGGTTCGGGAAGTTACGGTTCCGGCGGCGGTTATTAAACGACTTCGGTTTTTTCCCGTCCGATCGGTTCCGATCTTATCTCAACCGGAAGAATTTTTCGCGTTTTAGGACGCGAAACGTCGGGTTCCTTTCTTGACGGGGAAGGTTCCGTTGTGATAACACATTCTTAAGTTCATAGGTCCGATTCGCCTCGATTCGGGCCGCTGCAAAGGATGTGGTTTTGTGATACGAAAATATTCCGTTCTAACGGCGCTCATCGCGTTCTCTTTTCTTTTTTTCTCCTGCGATAGTCTGAATTCCGATAAGGAACACGAGGATCATAATGCGGCGCGGTGTAAGGGCGCCAGAGAGGGATTTCTACTCTGCACCCTCCTGAATCCCAACGAGATCTATTCCGCTACGGAAACCGGTTTTTGCGATCCGTTTTATATCGCCACTTTGGGGTTCTGCGGGTCTTCCGCCAAAAGCAGCACCTCCAGTTCCCGATAAATTTCCGGAAAAAAAGTTTCGCTAAGTTTCGAGAAAGAATTTTCGCTTTTCGTCTTCGGTTCGTTAGCGCCCTCTTTTCGGGACAGTTTTCCGAGAATTAAGAAGATAGGATATGCTATGTCGCGAGCTCCCTTGAGAGATCTTCCCGTTTCGACCAACCGCCGCATTGCGGTTTTATTATGTGTGTTTTTTATAATATTATACTTTTGGAATTTTTTGGTAGGAAGCGTATCCTT
>NZ_NPEF01000040.1 GCF_002811955.1 Leptospira ellisii | reverse complement strand
CGAATTCAAGGAAGCCGGGAAATTATTAAGCGAACTACCCAAGAAAAAAGTTTTTTACATACCGGGAAATCACGAGTATGCATGGGATATTCGGGCGGCGACGAGCGCCGCCCGAACTGAAACATTTATTTCGAATCGATTCTGTATATTTTTCCGCTTCCGAAATCCGCCAAATAAACGTCTCCGTTTGCGTCTTTTCCGAAAGTGGAAACGAGGATCGGCCATTTCCCGAGCGTAAAAACTTCTTTGGCCCGGTTTTCTCCCGGTTCGGGTAGATCGAGAGCCCAGATTCTTCCGGAAACGAAATCCGCGAATACGTATTTGCCGGTTAGCTCTTTCGCTTTTTTCCCGTGATACACGTATCCACCGGTGATCGACTGTCCCTCTTCTCTTCCGTATTCATAAATCGGATCTTGAAGTCCCTGAGAATCGCAATTCTCCTTCGGTTCGAAACAATGAGTCGCTTCCTTTACGTTCCAGCCGTAGTTTTTACCGCGTTCCACGATATTGATCTCTTCCCAGAGATCCTGTCCCACGTCGGCGGCGATCAATCTTCCTTTCGGATCAAAACCGTATCTCCAAGGATTTCTAAACCCGTAGGCGAACGTTTCCGGAGCGCAACACGCGTCGTTTACGAAAGGATTGTCCTTGGGAACGGCATAACCTTTTCCGTTTTCGGTCGTATTTACGTCGATCCGCAACATACTTCCCAAAAGCGTCTTCGGATTTTGTCCGTTCTTTTTCGGATCATCCTTCCACCCGCCGTCTCCCCAGCCGACATACAAATATCCGTCGGGTCCGAAAGCAAGTTGTCCCGCATTGTGATTCGGAAACGGTTGCGTCACTTCCATAACGATCCGTTCGGATCCTAACTTGGAATTCGGCAGATCTTTGGGCGAAGACGCGATCCATTCCGAAACTCGGCTCGTGTCCTTTCCGTTCACCTTGGTCACGTAGTTCACGTATAACTTTCCGTTTTTGGCGAAGTCAGGATGAAAGGTCGCTCCCAACAATCCCTGTTCCGCCTCGGACAGTACATTCAAAGTCAATAATATTCCGGTTTCGTTTTTTCGCACCTTCCCCCAGCGGAGTTTTCCCTTTTGTTCGGTCACGAGAAAGGTTTCCGATTCTCCCGGAGGAAATTGAATGTCCGTAGGTTGGTTGAATCCCGCCGAGACCTCCGTCAACGTAACGGAGATTTTCTTTTTCGTTTCGTCTTTACCTGCGAAGATAGGTTTTAGGGAATTCGGGTCCCCTTCGGCCTTATAGGAATCGGGAGCGCCGAGCACTTCCACGAGCGTTTTTTGAATCCATTCGCATCCGCTCGAAACGAAAAGCACATAACAGAAAAATACGGTAAGCGAAAAAAGCTTCCGCGGGAATTTTAAGGATTGGAAAACGGAGGATCGGGTGAAAGACATAGGGTCTATTCACGCGATATTTGCGGACTTTCGTCAAATAGAATCGAAGCCGTTTCCGTAATTTCCGAAAAAAGCGGCGACTCCTAAAGGATATACTGACTCAGATCCTTGTCCTGAATCACTCCTTGCAAACGATTCAGAACGTAGTTCCCGTCGATCGTAACTTTTTTTTCCGATTCGGGAAGATCCGGCCCTTCGAAACTCACCTCTTCCAATAAACGTTCCAAAATCGTATTGAGTCTTCGGGCGCCTATGTTCTCGTGTTTTTCGTTCATCTCAAAGGCGATCCGCGCGATTTCACGGATTCCTTCCGGCGTGAATTCGGTTTGAATCGAATCGGTCGCCAGAAGCGCTTGGTATTGTCTCGTCAAAGACGAACGGGGTGCCGTCAAAATTCTTTCGAAATCCTCTCTCGAGAGCTTTTCCAATTCCACACGAATCGGAAACCGCCCCTGTAGTTCCGGAATCAGATCCGAAGGTTTGGACATATGAAACGCGCCTGCGGCGATGAATAGAATGTGATCCGTTCGAACGGGGCCGATTTTGGTATTGACGGTCGCTCCTTCCACGATGGGAAGCAGATCCCTTTGTACACCTTCTCTAGATACGTCCGCTCCCGATTTACTTTCCCGACCTGCGATCTTATCGATCTCGTCCAAAAAGATGATTCCCATTTCTTCTACCCTGCGCAGCGCTTCGCGCTGCACCTTGTCCGGATCGAGCAATTTTTCGGCTTCCGCTTCCTCCAAGGTTTTGAGCGCTTCCGGAATTTTGAGTTTTCTCTTTTTGTTTTTTTTAGGAAGCATATCCCCTAAAACGTTCTGCAATTGATTGTCCAAGTCTTCGAAATTCCCCGCTCCGAAAACCTGCAGCATGGGAATTTGTGAATTGGACGGGTTCGGTAGATCCAGTTCCACTTCCTGATCGTCCAATTTTCCGTTCTTTAATTTTTTTCTCATAAACTCTCTGGTTTCGAGAAAATGCGTTTTTCTTTCCTCTTCATCGGGAAGCGGAGAGGTCGCGAAACCGGCGATTTGTCCGGTCTGGGGTTTGGATTCTCCCGGAAAGGGTAATAAGATATCGAGAAGGGTTTCTTCCGCCTTTTGTTTTGCGGTTTCCTCCACTTTGGAACGGAATTCCTGTTTTACGAGATTCATCGAGATGACAGCAAGATCGCGGATCATCGATTCCACATCGCGTCCCACATACCCCACTTCGGTGTATTTCGTCGCCTCCACTTTGAGAAACGGAGCTCCGCAGAGTTTGGAAAGTCTCCGGGCGATTTCGGTTTTTCCGACGCCCGTGGGTCCGATCATGATGATGTTCTTGGGATAGATCTCCTCCCTCATTTCGGGATCGAGCTTCTTTCTTCTGGTCCTATTTCTGAGGGCGATCGCCACCGCTTTTTTGGCGTTTTTTTGTCCAATGATGTGTTCGTCCAGCTTGGCGACGATTTCCCGGGGAGTGAGTTCCTCTTCGGGTGCGGGTTCTAGTTCCTGGTTTTTCCAATGATCGGTCATGTTCGTTTCTTTATATGATTTCTTCTATGGTGATGTGATCGTTCGTATAGATGCAGATGTCAGCGGCGATTTTCATCGAAGACTCCACGATCTGTTTCGCGTTTAATTCCGTATGATCGTATAACGCACGTGCTGCGGCTAAGGCGTAGTTTCCGCCGGAGCCGATCGCGATTACGCCTTCGTCCGGGGAAATCACGTCCCCCGTTCCGGAGATCAAAAAAGAATCCTCCTTATCGGCGACGATCAGGAGCGCTTCCAGTTGGCGTAACATACGGTTCGTTCTCCAATCCCGTGCGAGTTCCACCGCGCTTCTGGAAAGACTTCCTCCGAATTCCTGCACCTTCTTTTCGAATAACTCGAATAAGGTGAACGCATCCGCCGCCGAACCCGCGAAACCCGAAAGTATTTTGCCGTCGTAAAGTCTGCGGATTTTTTTCGCGGAATTTTTCATGACGGTGTTTCCCATGGAAACCTGACCGTCGCCTCCGATGGCGACCTTCCCGTCCTTTCTTACGCAGAGAATGGTTGTGGATCGAATCTTATTTTCTAGCATGGGGGTGAGCTTTTCTATATACCTCTTTGATTTTTTCCTTACTGACGCTCAGATAAATCTGAGTCGTGGAAAGGGAGGAATGACCGAGCAATTCCTGAACCGCGCGGATATCCGCTCCCGCGTCGAGAAGATCGGTCGCGAACGTATGTCTGAACTTATGTGGAGTGATCGTTTTTTCCCAGCCCATTTTTTTTCTTCTTTCATTCAAAATATAACGAACGCCCCGGGTCGTCAGTTTCTTTCCTTTTTGATTGAGAAAAATTTCCTCCGCATCCGGAAATAATTCGTTTCTGCGATCGAGATACGATTGTAACGAATGGACCGCCTCTTTTCCGAAATACACGTATCGTTCCTTTTGCCCCTTCCCGAGCACTTTTAAAATCGTAAGGTCTTTGGAGATCGCCGAAAGTTTCGCGTTCACCAACTCGAAAACCCGTAAACCGGAGGAATACAGAACTTCGATCATGGCCTTGTCCCGGATTTCCAGGATTTCGGAAGCGGATTCGGTTTCGAAGGAAAGAATTTCCTCGGTTTCTCCGATCCGGAAATTTTTGGGAATTTCCCTTCGAACCCTGGGAAAACTGATTTGTAAGGCGGGATTGGACGGAACCAGATTCTCCCGAAGAAGAACCTTATAGAAGGTGCGCAGGGAGGAAAGTTTTCTGCTTTGCGACCTTCGGTCGAGTCCGTTGTTCTTCGCCAAAAACGCGAAATACGAACGTATGTCCACGGGTTCGATCCGAAGAATATCGAGTTGTTCCTTTTGACAGAAATCGAAGAAGAATTTCAGATCGATGCTGTATGCGTTCAACGTGTTTTGGGAATAATTTTTTTCGATCCGCAGATAGGTCAGGAATTTTTCCGCGGCGTCGTTTTGGGATTCGGATTCGAATTTAGGAAGTTGGAATGGATAGTCGCCCAATGAATTTCTCCGTATGATTTCGGTAAAACGCGATTCGTCTTACTGATTATCGGAGACTTTTCGAAATCCGTTTTTTCTTTCTCGGATCCAATCGGAGATTTTTTGTTCGCAGGTTTGTACGAGCGCGGGGATTTTTTCCCGTTCTTCCGGCTTAAAATTGGAAAGAACATGATTGGGAACCTCCGAAGAATCCGAGGGTTTTCCCACTCCGAATCGAAGCCGAAAAAAGGCGTTGTTTCCCAGTTTTTCCACGATATCCCTCAGGCCGTTATGACCCGCGTGACCGCCGCCCCCTTTCAACTTCAGTTTTCCGAATTCGAAATCGATTTCGTCGTGTATGACCAGAATATTTTCCGGGGGAATTCCGTTCTTCTTCGCGATTTCGGCCACTGCCTTTCCGGAGAGATTCATGAATTCCAGAGGTTTGAGATAGAACAGAGTCAATCCTTCCTCGTCCGTGCGGGCCAAGGAATATTTGGAATTGGTTTGATACGTTCCGGAATGGGAATCCAAAAACGAATCCAAAATCACAAAACCGATGTTGTGCCGATGATGGACGTATTTCGGTCCGGGATTGCCGATTCCGACTAACAACAGTTTTAGGTTTGCCATGGTTGTAGGATTTGGTTGAGCATTTTTTCCGTGGCTTGTACGGCCGCGATCGTCTGATCGGGATGAACTCCCATCGTTTTGAAGGTTTGTCCTTCTTCCGCTTCCGCGGACTTGTTCCAGGTGATCATCGTTTCCACGAGCGCGTCCGTTTTTCCTCCGGGAGGAATTCTCACCTCGTAGTCCACCAGTTTGGGAATGGAGATGCCCACACGATTGGTCACCTTCGTCAGCGCGTTCATAAACGCGTCGTATCCTCCGTCCCCTTCCGAAATTTCCTTATGCACCTTGCCTTGGTATTCGATTTCGATCTGCGCGTGGGGACGGATTCCGATTCCGGAATGAATGTTGCAGGATTTGATTTCGATCACTTTTTCCCCCGTTCTTCCGGAAACGTCCGCGATGATAAACGGAAGATCCTCCGGGGTCACGAGTTTGTTCTGGTCTCCGAGTTCGATCACTCGTTCCAGCACTTTCTGAAGAACGACGTCGCTCAAAACCATTCCGAGTTGTTTTACGTTCTCCGAAATGCTCGCTTTGCCGGCGAGTTTGCCCAACGCGTAACTTCTTTTTCTTCCGAAACGTTCCGGCAAAATCGGATTGGCGTAAAGATTTCCCTTTTTGTCCCCGTCGGCGTGAACACCCGCGGTTTGGGTGAACACGTCCTCTCCTACGATGGGTCGATTGGCGGAGATCCGTTTACCGCTGAACACTTCCACGAGACGACTCGCCTCCGTGATCGCGAGTTCGTTCACCTTCGTTTTGAATTCGGTTTTATCGTGGATGGCGGTGATCAGCGCTTCAAGAGGCGTGTTGCCCGCCCTTTCACCCAGACCGTTTACGGAAGCGTGAACCCCTTTGACTCCGGCCCGTATCGCTTCCAGGCTGTTCGCCACGGAAAGGTCGTAGTCGTTGTGGCCGTGAAATTCGAAATGAAGTTCCGGAAATTTTTGGACGAGTTCGTCCACGCCGCGATACGTTTCGGAGGGAGAAAGGACGCCTAACGTGTCAGGAAGAAAGATCCGTTCTACGTTCTCCTTGGAAAGATGCGACACCAGGGAATCTACGTATTCGGGACTGTTTCTGAATCCGTTGGACCAATCCTCCAAATAGACGTTGACTCTGAGACCGTTTTTTCTCGCATAATCGATCGTAAACGAAACGTCTTTGAAGAATTCCTGCGGGGTTTTGCCGAGTTGTTTTTCCAAATGATGTAAGGAACCCTTGGTCAAAAGATTGAGTACCTTGGCGCCCGCGTCCCGGATCCAATCCACGGTTCGATTTCCGTCCACGAATCCCAGGAGTTCGATCCGGTCCGAGAGGGATTCGGTGTTCGCCCATTCTATGATCTTTTGAACCGTTTCGAATTCCCCTTTGGAAACCCGGGCCGAAGCTATTTCCACCCGATCGATGTCGAGTTTTTGCAGAAGAAATTTGGCTATATTCAATTTTTCGGAAGTGGAAAAACTGACCCCTCTGGTTTGTTCTCCGTCCCTCAGGGTCACGTCTAAGATTTCGACTTTAGCGGTCGTTTTTGTCATTTGAGATACCTTTTCAGAGTTTCCTTATCGGGACCTAAAATTTCGACTAAGGTGGAACCCGGATTGGAAATTCCGAATTGGGAATAATCCACTTCCTTCAGAAAGTCGTGCGTTCGGATCGTGTCCGCCGCCAGTTTTTTCAGAACCCCTTCTCCGATTCCATGTACGATTTCGATCAGAGTTTCCCCGGCCAGAAACGCTTCCTGGATTTCCCGGTCCAATTTTTGTTTGGCTTCTTCGAACCTCAGCTTTCGGATGTAAATCGTTTTCGCTCCGGAATAACCGGATCTGGCTGAGTTTTTTTTCATACGATCCGGAATCTCATTTATACGTACCAGTGTTTTTTTGTGCGTATGTACAGAAAACAAAGAATTTCATTTTTTATGCTTTCACTCTCCGAGCGATTCGGTACAATTTTCCATCCCATCCCAAAAAATCAGAGGCAGGTTCGCACCCTTGAGCGAAGAATCAGGTTCCAAAACGGAAAACGCAAAGTTAGTGGATAAAAAAAGAATCGCGATCTGCGGAGGAACGCTCGGTCGGGAGAATCGGTATTATATCCGCGGACAAGTGGTCGATTCGGGAATTACCGAAGAAATGCGGGAGGAATCCCGTTGGGATCTTTTGACCGGTTTGTTCGAGGGACAGGACAAATTGATCACTCCGTTTTTGGATTACGGTTTGGAGCCGGTTCGTAAACCGATTTTGGTGGCGGAAAATCGGGACGAGGCCGGAGAGCTGCTTCATCAATCACCGGAGATCAAAGGAGACGAAGGTGGATTTTTTTTCCACGAATTCACCAAACCGCTTCTTCCCGGAAAATATACGTTCCATATCCATTTTCGAAGATTGGACTCTTACAGACAATTCACCAAGGATATCGCGTATCTCAATCAAAAGGGAAAGAGCGAAATTTCCGGTCAATCCCTGATCGGCAAAGGTAAGTTGAGAATTCTTCCGGAAACCTTTTCCGGATACGTCACCACGTCCGATATCGACCAGACGTATCTCGCCACGGACATTCATTCCAACAAGGGGAAACTGTCCACGTTATTCGAAACGCCGGAACAAAAGCTGCCTCTTCCGGGAATGCCCGCTTTGTATCGCGAGATCCGTTCCGCGACCGAGGACTCCCCTCTTTGTTTTATCTCCGCGAGTCCGCACTTTTTCAGAAGGACGCTGTTGTCCACGATCCGAAGCCATTCCATCGTCACCGAGTCGCTTCATCTAAAATATCTGGAAGGAACGATAAAGGGAATCGTGGAAAAGTTCTGGGATTCCGTGACGCACCCGACCAAGTTCATCACCGACGGTCTTTTGGGTTCCATGGAACGGATCCGTAAATTCGCGGGGGCTTCGTTTCAAAGTCTGTTCGATCAGATGAGTTATAAGCTTACGATTCTTCTTCGGGATAGGTTGTATCTGCCGACCGGCGCGAAGGAAATTCTCATCGGAGACAATACGGAAAGCGATTATCTCATCTTTCTTCTGTATCAATACGTTCTTTCGGGAAAGATGTCCGGCCGCGAATTGGAGGATTATCTATACAGACTCAATTTTTTGGGAAGGGACGCCATCACCCGGGACGCCGCCAAGACGATCCGCGAACTCGGCGAGGAGAATCGGAACATACACGGAGATCTCAATTCCGTGGAATTGGTGCTCATCAATAAAACCGCACAGGGACCGGATGAGGAGGAAATGCACTGGAACGTACAAAGCGCTCTTCCCGCGGGAATCGATCCGTTCAAACAGGAAGGAATTCATCCGTACATTCTTACGGAAGGGGCTCCCGGTTTCGCGGTGGTTTTGCAGGATCGGGGAATTCTGGATACTTCCGCGGTGTTTCGTGTCGTCGCGGAAATGGCGGGAGAGTGGATGGAAGGTAAGGTCGTGGACGCGGACGCGCTTATGGAATGGATCCGAAATTTGACCCTTCCCGGAGATTATCAGGAGGAAAAGGATCTGATTTTGGAAGGACTCAGAAAGGCCCTCGACAACAAGGAAGAGATCACCTAAGAAACGTTATGATCCGTTCGTCTGCGTTTTCGCACAAAAAGATAGACGATCGCTCCCGCGATCATCAGACCGACTATGACTTTATTATAAATTTCTAAAAAACCGAGCACCGCTTCCCAATGCGAGCCGAGGTAAAAACCGGAACCGATCAAAATTCCGCACCAAAGAAACACCGCGACTCCGAACAGACCGAAAAAAAGAAAGGAGTTCATCCTCACCATTCCGGCGACGATGGAAACGAAAAACCGGATTCCCGCCGAAAAACGGCTGAATAAAACCACCGCTACCGCGTTTCTGCGAAACCAAGAGAACGTCTTTTCGATGGAATTCTCGTCGTAGAGGGAATCCTTAAACGGAAATTCCTTGGCGCGCACCCAATTTAAAAAGTGATGACCGAAGCGATACATGGCCCAGGCGCCCAAAAGATTTCCGAACAACGTGCTCGTGCCCAACTCCCACCAGCCGAAGGAATTCGGATTCCTCGCCACCAAAAATCCGCCGAACACCGTGATGGTATCTCCCGGCCAGGGCGGAAATACGTTTTCCGCAAAATTGGAGAACGCGAAAAAGAACCAGAGGAAAATTGGATCGGTTTCGGAAAAGCGGTTTAGAATTTGGATCAGAGTTTCCTGAAAAGTCATGAAGATGAATAAAAAGAATTGTCAGTGATCCTGCTTAAGGTTCAAGTAAAAAAAGTGAACCAACTACGTTTCCCAAGTTTCGACCGGTTCCGGAAAAATCCGGATCGTTCCGTTTTGAAATACTTCGCCTCGGCCGTATGTTCGGCTTCGAAGGCGGTTTTCGTTTCCCTTTTTTGCATCGGAATCGGCGCGTCCGATTCCTCGTTCGCGGATTCCGGAACCAAAACGGAATTGTATCGTTATAATAAATTGACCCTGCAATATCATCCGGTCCGTAATCCGAGATCGCTTCCGATCGAATTCGTCCCGGAAGGTTCCGAACTTTTGTATTCCACCGAACTGAAATCGGAACGCGGCTATTTCGATACCCGGGAATCCTTCCTTTTATTTACGCACTCGTTTCAAAAAAGACAGATGGAAGTCTACTACGCGTCCATCTTTCAGTCCCTTTCCTGGAGGGTTCTGCAGGAGGAAAACGAGGAACGGAAAACCGTGATTATGGCGGAAAGCCAGAATAAGAAAGTGGTTACGATCCAGATCGAAGCGGTTCCGGAAGGCAGCCGTATCAAACTGTTCTATAAGAAATCGGGAAATTAAACGATGTTGGAACCGGTACACGTAAATCCAGAGCCGGGGAAATACACCTTCCTCATTTTTTTTTCCGTATTATTCGTCTTCGCGTTAGGCGTTTTCTTTCTCGTATTCCGGCCTTATCTGTATTCCTCATTGATGGCGCTGATCCTCTATCTCGCCACGAGAAGACAATACAAACTTCTCAAGGGATATCTGGGAGAACGGTTTCAGTGGCTCGTTCCCTGGATCATGATCACCCTCGTTTCCATGGTCGTGTTGATCCCTTCCTATTTCGTCATCCGTACCCTGATCCAGGAAGCCCTGTCCATTCTGTTTAAATTGAGAATTTCGTTAAGCGAAGACAAGGTTGTCGAGACCCTGATGAATTTCGCGATGCTCACGGATTTCATCACCGACAACGAATTTTTCTGGGTGAAGGTTCCCGAAATCTACGGGGAATTCGCGGAAAACTACGTGGATATCCTGAACCTGGACAGCATCTACGGAATCTTGAGCAACGCGTCCTCCTTCATTTTGGGAAACATAGAACTTCCCACCGGAATTTTGATGAATCTGTTTTTCGCGCTTTTGGTTTTGTTCTTTTTGTATCAGGACGGAAAAAAAGTGGAACGTTTCTTTTTTGACAATCTTCCGTTTTCGAGACAACTCGAGGAACAGGTGGGGCGTAAGGTGACTCTCGCCGGCCAGACGGTGATTCGAGGGAATCTTATCATATCGATTTTACAGGGAGCCGCGGTTTACGTGCTTCTGCTCATCGCGGGAATTTCAAGCCCGTTTTTGTACGCCAGTCTCGCCGCGTTTTTTTCCATCATTCCCGTAGTGGGAACCTCCGTGGTCTGGCTTCCGATCGGACTTTATATCCTGTTTTTGGAGAACAATCCGATGATGGCTCTGTTTTTTATGGGAGCCGGATTGTTCTTTTATCTCGCGCTGGAAAACTTCCTCAAGCCGAGGATGCTCGATAAAAAACTCCAGGTGCATCCCCTTTTGATCTTCTTATCCCTCATCGGAGGAATCAAGGAATTCGGAATCATGGGGCTGGTGGTGGGACCCGTCGCCGTCACGTTAGTCGTCATTCTGTGGGATTTCTGGAAGTTGTATCGAAGGGAACTCCTTTTGAACAAGGGGCATCGGTAATTGGAAGAAACCAAACCCCTTTCCGTCGGCGAGATCACGAAGGTCATCAAAGGTCTGATCTCCGGATCTCCGGATCTGAAAAACGTCTGGGTGCGCGGCGAGATTTCCAATTATAGTAGACCCAACTCGGGTCATATCTATTTTTCCCTGAAGGACGAAACCTCGCTTATACGCTGTACGTTCTTCAATTATTCCAATAAGAATTATTCGGGGAAACCCCTCTCCGACGGAAAAGAGATCCAAGTTTACGGATCGGTCACCCTGTATGAAGCGGGAGGATCCTACAATCTCAACGTAAACAAGGTCGAAGAACTCGGACAAGGAGACATACTACTTCGGATCGAGCGGCTCAAACAAAAATTAACAGCGGAAGGTGTTTTTGATCCGGAGAAAAAAAGAAGAATTCCTTCCTTTCCGAAAACGCTGGGAATCGCAACTTCTCCTTCGGGAGCGGCCATCGAAGACATCATAAAAATCGCGAGATCTAGATTTCCGGGAATCAATATTCTCATCGCACCCTGCGTCGTACAGGGAGAGGACGCACCCAGTTCGATAACGGCCGCGATCGCTGAACTCAATCGCCCCGAGTGGAACGTGGACGTGATCATCGCCGGACGCGGGGGGGGAAGCTTCGAGGATTTGATGGCGTATAACGACGAATCTGTGGTGCGGGCTTACGCGAATTCGAGAGTACCGATCATTTCCGCCGTGGGCCACCAGACGGACGTTCTGCTGACGGATTTCGCCGCCGACTTTGCGACCCCTACTCCGACCGCCGCGGCGGAACACGCGGTTCCGAAAGAAGAGGACATTCAGCAATTTCTGTCCCAGTTGGAGGGAAGATTGCGCACTTCCCTTTCGGCTCGCGTTTCTTCCGGTAAGGATCGGTTCCGTCTTGTGTCCGGAAAATTCATCTTTAAGGAACCGATGCAACTCCTCAATCAGAGAAGTCAACGTATGGATGAGATCGGAACGAGGCTGCAAAAGGCGGTTTCCAACAAATTAAGTCTCGCCAGGGTTCGGTTGGAACGTTACGAAACGCTTCCATCAAAAATTCAGAATATTCTAAATTACAAAAAACAAAAGGCGGAGTTCTGGCTTTCCAAGGTAGAGGATCTATCACCGGTTGCGACGATGAAACGCGGTTATTCCATCGTTAGAAATCGAAACGGAAAGATCGTAACGGATCCCCGGGAAACGACTCCCGAAGAGGAATTGCAGATTCTTCTCGCGGGCGGAACGATGCAGGTCGTCAGAAAAGGAAAATAAGAATGGCAGAATCGAAATCAAAAATCAGCTTCGAAGAGGCTCTTTTGGAATTGGAGCAGATCGCCGAAAAGTTGGAACGTCAGGATTTCAGTTTGGAGGAATCCTTAAAAGCCTATGAACGGGGAATGGAATTAAAAAAGATCTGCCAGGGGATATTGGATTCCGCCGAGGGAAAAATCGAAGCCCTAACCAAGGACGAAACCAAAAAGACGGTGAAAACCGGTTTTAAGGGGGAAGCCAAATCCGAAACGAAATCTTCCGCAACTTCCTCGAAGTCCTTGGAAGAAGAGGATTTGTTTTAATTCGCTTGAAAGCGATTCCGATCTATATCCCGTTTTGGGATTTTTATTCCCAACCGAACTTCTTCGCTTCCTAATTTTTTTCCGTAGGACGTATCCCTATGTTATAAGCTGGGGATGCGTATTCCCTTCTTCTTTGAAAAAGCGGGCAATCCCGCTTTTCACCTTTTGTTGGAAAATAAAAAATCCGATTTTAATGCGAATTGGAGAGGGAATACAGAATGAATGTCGCCGTAATGATTGCGGTAGGGGCCGCGCTTTTATCTTTTTATCTGATTTTGATCGAATCGTATCTGGTCAATGGAGCACCGCCGTCCTTTTTTTCGAACGCAAAGGAATTCACGAGGATCGCTTCCGAGTTTTTATCAGGATTTTTTCCGGGAAAATCCCTTTCTTTCCTCTTCGGATTTTTTTGGATTCCCATTTACGGAAGCCTTTGGATCTCGTTTCGGGAACTTAAAAAAAGCGGAAACGTAACGGAAAATTTTCGCAAGTGGAGCGGATGGCCGACGAAGCTGCTCTTGGCCGCGATCGCGGTCGGTTTGTTCGGAAACGTTCTGGATGATTGTATGCGCGGAAGTTTGTACGGATTCCGATTCATTTGGATGGAAACCGTACTTGTCTGGTCGTTCGTGTTAGGGATCGGTTTTCTGGGAATTAGGATCCGATCGGAAGACAGGAGGACGGGGACCTTTTTCGCAGTTCTGGCCGTAGTATCCGTGTTAGTCGGATATCACTTTTATCCTGTCCCGCACGCCGCCTTGTTTCCGATTTCGATCGGTTTTTCCCTTCTTTTGATGGGTGGAAACTCTTCCCCGACGATTCTAAGGTTGAGCGAATGGATCGGCGAAAACGCTTCGAACAAACGGATCCTTCTTTTTATCGGAGCTTCCGTACTCGTATCGGGCTCGATGCAATTTCTGGAGCAGATGACTCCGGTTCCCGAGGGGACTTCCATTCCCGTAAAACTGGATTTCCGCCCCTTTTCGACCGTAAAAGACGTCGTGACGGTGTTCGGTATCTACGGGGAAGCGGGAAGAAATTTTTATTTTTGGGGAAACGTGTTGGATATGATCCTTCCGATTCCGGTCTGTTTGATGATCGGATCCGTATATTCCAGGATCTCCGATTACGTCGGTACTCCGCGGATAGGGAACGTTTTACCGTTCGGATTTCTCGTATTCGATCCGATCGAAAACTCGGTCATGATTTATTTTTTGCGAGTTTGGCCGAACGTTCCGGAAGGACTTGCGGCTTTGACCGGGACGATCACCTTTCTGAAACTGACCTTCGTGATACTCGGCTATGCGTTGTTATTCGGCGGTCTGTTCGTATCCTTGATCGTATTCATATTTAGAAAATTAAAAAGTCAGAATGTATAATGCGAAATCGAATATGCGTTATGGAACTGCGAAACCCGCTTGGAAATCGATATTCGATTTATAGATTGGAATCATAAAAATCCGATCGGAGATTTATAAAACGACGAAAAGGATCAAAAGCGATCTCTCTGTTTGTTTAAGTTCCGGAATTGCGTCTGGGGTAAAAAAGAAATTTCCCACGTCGTTTTTTCGTTTTGAAAATAAATATGTGAGGAACTTATGCTCTTAAAGTTCTTAAAATGGACTGGAACCTTTTTGTTGATCGCCGTATTGGGTATCGCGATCAGCACCGTGGCAAGACAAAATCTGAAATACGACGCTCCCTATCCCGAGGTGAGCGCATCCCGGGATCCGATCGTGATCGAACGGGGAAAACATCTGGCTACGGGCGCCGCTCATTGTGTCGATTGTCATAAGAACGTCGTCGAAGTGGATTCCGGCGTTCCTATCTTTCAGGCGACGCTTTCCGGAGGACAGGTATTCGCCCTTCCCGTTGGAAATTTTTACGCTCCGAATATCACTCCCGATCCGGAAACGGGAATCGGTAAATTATCCGATCGCGAAATCGCGCGTTCCTTGCGATACGGGGTCCGCGCGGACGGAACGGTCCTTTTGGATTTTATGCCCTTTCATAATACGAGTGACGAGGACCTAACGGCGATTATATCCTTCCTGCGGAGTTTGCCGCCGAAAACGAATCCGGTTCGGAAACACGAATTGAATCTGATCGGAAACGTTCTCAAAGCCTTTGTGGTAAAACCGGTGGGACCTAAGGGAGAAGTTTTAAAATCGATCGTTCCCGCGGCGACCGCGGAATACGGAGAATATCTGGCGGGAAGTGTCACCAACTGCAACGGATGTCACACCAAACGGAACATGATCGGAGAATTCATCGGAGAACCATACGCCGGAGGTGCACCGATGTTGGAACCCGGAAAGGAAACCTTGATACCGCCCAATTTAACCCCGCATCCCGAAGGTAGAATTTCTCTTTGGACCGAGGAACAATTTCTGAAAAGATTCAAACTCGGAAAACTCGTGGAGCACAGTCATATGCCCTGGGGATCGTACGGAAGAATGAGCGATTTGGAATTGAAGGCGATCTATCGGTTTTTGAAAACCTTAAAACCCGCCAAAAATCCCGAATGAAAATCACCGTTTAAAAAATAGATTTTTTAAACCGACCTGCTGCTGCTCCCGAAAACATTCGCGTACGGTCGGTTTTTGGTTTCCTTTTTTCAAATCACTATACAAAAATTGAGTTTTTTTCTGAACTTCCTTGTAAGAGAAAGTCTAACAAGAACCAAAAGGAGGGAAATGTTTCAAAAAGGCTGAAGAGACAAAAGCGGTGGCTCCCCCTGCTGGGCTCGAACCAGCGACCCAGTGATTAACAGTCACTTGCTCTACCGACTGAGCTAAAGGGGAGTATCCTCGGTAGTTAGGCCTATATTTCCAAAAAGGGGTAAGAGCGCAACCTTAATTTGTCGCATTGGCGTGCGTTTTTACGACTTTTTGAAGGAAAAATTTTGAATCTTTGGAAGACGAAGAGCGAAAAAACGCTTTGGATCATTTTTCCTCTTCCTTAGAGTGACATAATCCCTTCTTACTAGTGTTACGGAGTCTGAGAGCAAATTTATGAAGCTAAACCGCCATTTTACCGTCCCCAAAAACGGAGAATCGGCCACAATTCAGTGGGCGAAACGAAATTCCAGGATTACCAATCCGGATGGATCCAAAGTATTCGAAGCAAACGATATCCTCGTTCCGGAGGGTTGGTCCCAGGTTGCGGTGGATATCCTGGCGCAGAAATATTTTCGTAGAAAAGGAGTTCCGAAGTATCTCAAAAAAATACAGGAAGACGGAATTCCGGAATGGCTTCAAAAATCGGTTCCCGATACGGAGAAATTGGAATCGTTAAAGTTGGAAGACCGTTTCGGCGGGGAAACAAGCGCATTAGAAGTTTTTCATAGACTCGCTGGTTGTTGGACGTATTGGGGATACAAATACAAATATTTCTCCGACGAGGAAAGCGCCAAAGTTTTCTACGATGAAATCGTATATATGCTCGCTACTCAGATGGCGGCTCCGAATTCTCCCCAGTGGTTCAACACCGGTTTGAACTGGGCGTATGGAATCGACGGAAAATCCCAAGGCCACTACTACGTCGATCCTGCTACGGGCAAACTCGTTAAGTCCGCTTCCGCTTACGAACATCCTCAACCGCACGCATGTTTTATCCAAAGCGTAGACGACGATCTCGTCAACGACGGCGGTATTATGGATCTTTGGGTGCGCGAAGCCCGTCTTTTTAAATACGGTTCCGGAACGGGAACCAACTTCTCCAATTTAAGAGGAGAAAACGAACCTCTTTCCGGCGGAGGAAAAAGCTCCGGTCTGATGAGTTTCTTAAAGATCGGCGACCGCGCCGCAGGTGCGATCAAATCCGGTGGAACCACTCGTCGTGCAGCGAAGATGGTTTGTCTCGACGTGGATCATCCCGATATCGAAAGTTTTATCGATTGGAAAGTGACCGAAGAGAAAAAAGTGGCTTCTCTGGTTACGGGTTCCATGTTGAACAACAGACATCTCAACGCGATCATCTCGGCTTGTTACGAGATGGAAACCGAGGATAGTTTCGATCCTAAGAAGAATTCCGCGTTAAAGAAAACCATTCTCGAAGCAAAGAAGGTTCTCATTCCCGATAACTACATCAAACGTGTGATTGATCTTGCTAAACAAGGATACAAGGAAATTCTTTTTGAAGAATTGACCACCGACTGGCAGTCCGACGCTTACAACACGGTTTCCGGTCAGAACAGCAATAACTCAGTTCGTTTAACAAATGAGTTCATGACCGCGGTGGAACAGGATCAACCTTGGAATCTGTATTTCAGAACCGAAAAGGAAAGAGCGAAGTCGGAAGGACGTAAAGCGAAACCTTCGCAAACTTTGAGAGCGCGCGAACTCTGGGAAAAAATTTCCTACGCGGCTTGGGCGAGCGCGGACCCGGGAACTCAGTATCATACGACCATCAACGAATGGCATACTTGTCCGGAAGACGGTCCGATCAACGCGTCGAACCCCTGCTCCGAATATATGTTCTTGGACAACACCGCTTGCAACCTCGCGTCCGCGAACTTACAAAAATTCGTGAACCTAGAAACGTTGAACTTCGACGTGGAAGGTTTCCGTTATCTTTGCAGACTCTGGACGATCATTCTCGAGATTTCCGTAACCATGGCGCAATTTCCTTCCAAGGAAATCGCAGAACTTTCCTACAAGTTCCGCACGTTAGGGCTCGGTTATGCGAACTTAGGTTCCGTTTTGATGATTCTCGGGATTCCTTACGATTCTCAAGAAGCGATGGCGATCACCGGTGCGATCTCTTCCATCATGCACATGACCGCTTACGCAACTTCCGCAGAGATGGCGAAAGAACAAGGTCCGTTTGCGGGTTATGCGAAGAATAAAAAACATATGCTTCGTGTGATTCGCAACCATAGAAGAGCGGCTTACAACGCTCCTTCCGGCGACTACGAAGGTTTAACAATCACTCCCGTGGGAATCAATCCCGCGTTCTGCCCTTCTTATATGCTCAAAGCGGCGCAAGAAGACTCGGATCTCGCGTTGGAACTCGGTGAAAAATACGGTTATAGAAACGCGCAAGTTACAGTAATCGCTCCGACCGGAACGATCGGTCTCGTAATGGATTGCGACACGACCGGAATCGAACCGGACTTTGCACTCGTGAAGTTCAAAAAACTCGCGGGCGGCGGCTATTTCAAAATCATCAACCAGTCCGTTCCGTACGGTTTGAAAAAACTCGGTTATTCTCCTTCCGAAATCGAAGCGATCGTGAATTATTGCAAAGGTCACGCGACTTTGAACGGCGCTCCTATCGTAAACACGCAAGCTCTGAAAGAGAAGGGATTTACGAACGAGATTCTCGAAAAAGTGGAAGCTTCTCTTCCTCTCGCGTTCGACATCAACTTCGCGTTCAACAAGTTCAACTTGGGCGAAGATTTCTTAACCAGAAACTTGGGAATTGCAAGAGAAGTGTTCGACGCTCCCGGTTTTTCCCTTTTGGAATATCTCGGTTTTACCAAGGAAGAAATCAACAAAGCGAACGATTACGTTTGTGGAACGATGACGATCGAAAACGCTCCTTTCTTGAAGGAAAAGGATTATCCGGTGTTCGACTGCGCAAACAAGTGCGGTAAATACGGGAAACGTTTTCTTTCCTACGAATCCCATATCCGCACGATGGCGGCCGCACAACCCTTTATCAGCGGTGCGATCTCCAAAACGATCAATCTTCCCGAAGAAGCGGTCGTGGAAGACATCAAAAACGCATACTTCCTTTCTTGGAAGATGATGATCAAGGCGAACGCTCTTTACAGAGACGGATCCAAACTTTCCCAACCTCTCAATTCCGTATTAGAACTTTTGAATGGAATCGAGATCGACGATCAGGATGAGATCCGCGAAGCGATGGTTTCCAAGGATCCGGTTCGTGTTGCGGAAAAAGTGATCACGAAATATATTTCTCATCGTAGAAAACTACCAAGCAGACGGGCGGGATATACGCAAAAAGCGATCGTCGGCGGACACAAGGTTTATCTGAGAACCGGCGAATATGAGGACGGTCAGATCGGAGAAATCTTCATCGATATGCACAAGGAAGGGGCCGCGTTTAGAAGTTTGATGAACGCGTTCGCGATTTCCGTCTCCCTCGGTTTGCAACACGGAGTTCCTTTGGAAGAATACGTGGATGCGTTTACGTTCTTCAAGTTCGAACCGAACGGAATCGTTTCCGGTAACAAGCACATCAAGATGAGTACTTCCGTCATCGATTATATCTTCCGCGAACTTGCGATCACCTACCTGGGAAGATATGACCTCGGCCAGGTGGCTCCGGAAGATTTGAGAGGGGACGAAATCGGTTCCAAAAACTCCACTGCAGGATCCAGTCTTCGCGAAAAGGAAGCGGTTCGTAACGTGAGCGCGGCGACCGCGACCGTAGTTGCGGAACCGGCTCCTAAAAAGGAAGTGGAGACCATTTCGTATTCCCAAATGATCACCAAAGAAAGAACTGCGGCTCCTACCGGAATCGCTCTTTTGGAAGAGGTGAAACTCGCTAAGATCAAAGGTTACACCGGTGACTCTTGTTCCGAATGCGGCTCTTTCGAGATGGTAAGAAACGGATCTTGTTTAAAATGTATGTCCTGCGGCTCGACCACGGGATGTTCCTGATCGAAAGATAAGAAGAAGGCGGTTATTTTTACACCTCGGTCTTGTCCAAATGAAGGTCCGGGGTTTGACCGGAAACGAGCCGTCTTAGAGCTTGCTTTTATGAAAACCCGAACGTGATGTTTATCGTGTTCGGGTTTTTTTACGCCTCGGGCGGATCGTTTTCGAGAAAATCCTTCTTTGATCGGAGGAAGTGTCGACGATCAATTCAATTTCAAATTTATGCAGGCCTATTTTTTTCAAATCCCAAACGGAGTACGCCTCACCGATCTCTTGAGCGAAATCGAATGTTTCTAATAAGTCTCCGGAATACAAAGCGTAAACGCTAAACTTTCCCTCCTCCATCGGATAGACGGGCTTTGAAATCGCGATTCCCGAATCCTGATCGAGGTATAAATCGAAAGAATGGATCGTATGAATCAGATTGAGGTTTTGATCATAGATCAAAAGAAACGTCCCTCCTCCGCTCGTTCCCGTTTCGAATAAGATCCTATTCCGAAACCAAAATAATTCATGACAAGCGACACCCGGTCGAATGCTCTTTAAGGGGAAACGTTTCGTCGTATTTTTGAGATCGTAAACGCTGAGGCGGTGCGACGTTTCCTTGTCGCCGCGATGATAAACGACGAAGTGTTTCCGATCCGGGGCGAGCGAATGGCGGATTATATTCTCCCACCGTTTAAAACGTGTGACCGGAACGGGGCGTTTTTCCCGAATAACGTAGATTTGTCGATCATACGCTTTGCCTGCGATGAAGATTTTACCGTCCCGCTTTTCATCCGCAAAACGTTTGAAAGAAAGGATCAAGACCGCTAAAGGAACGAAAACGATTCCGACGTTTCGAACTTGAATCATTGAAATTCAACCGCGGAAAAAGAATGGATCGACTTATTGATTTCCCGGGGACGCAGGCCCTGTGAGACCCGGAATTTTCACCTCGGGTTTGTTGACCGTTCCCAAAACGGGAATACATTTACTTCCGCCCTGTTTTTCCAAAAGCGTCAGCATATCCTCAATATCTTGCCGTTCCAAAGCGAAGTTGCGGTCTAATTCGAGGCAGATTCTAAGGTTGAGCTGGGAAAAGGATACGTTTTCGGCCAATCGAATGTTCCCCGAAACGTCAAAACGGGCGATCGAGGTATCCAACGTGAAATCGTTAAAGGTGAGATTACCGGATTGGAGACTCAGTTTGGCGATGAATTTTTTAATATTAATGTTTTTTAATTCACCTAACAACGGTATTTCGGGTAATTCGTAGACGAGTCCCGAAGATCCGGCGGGAATCTCGAGGTCCAGATTACCGTTGATCCTCGCGATTCCTCCGTTTAGGTTGTCGAACTTTCCCTGTCCTTCCAGATAGCGGTTGATTTTGAAAAGCGGGCCGTTGTCCGTATCCACCTTCAGGGCTTCGATCTTGAACTTGCCGTCGAATTTGCGTTTCATAAGACCGAATAAGGAGGTTTTTAACACGGTTTCGTCGGTTTTGATCTTGAGATTGGAGGCGGTAGATATCTCCAAGCTGTCGAAGGTCAGGTTGCCCAAAACGGAGAGTTTCATATCGCGGAACTGGATGATCGTTCCCGTCTGGGAAGAGGACGAATTGACCGAACTACGAACGATTTCGTCCAACGGAAAAAGCCAAAGGGAAAAGATCAAAAACGAAACGACTCCCGTTCCGATCAGGATCAGTTTCTGTTTCAGGGTGAATCGCGGGGCTGTTTCCTCTTCCTTTTCCTGCAATTCAAGGGTTAGGAATTCCTCTTCTTCCGGGCTTATCGCCGTTTCTTCCTGGAACTCTTCTTCTTTTTTCATCGTTTTGCGCCCGTTAGACGGCTGTAAGTGGATAACTTCAGGTTCACGTCGTAGACTTCCTTTCCCTGGAAAGGTTTTCGAAAATTCAGATATTCCACCCTTGCGTTCACCATCTTATTTTTCTCTATATCGTATATCAGACGAAATACGTTGTCCAGCGTGACCGAACGGAAGTTGATGTCGATCGTGATCCGGTTGTATTTCTTATCCTCGACCGCGCTGGAATCCTTCATCGTGGAAATTTTTTCTTTCAATCCGTATTTTACGAAAATTTCGTCCAACTTCGCGTACAACGCGCTGACGTCGCTTTCTCCACCTGAGGAATCCAAGGACCGGAAGTCGTTGAATTCCTGGATAATCTTATCCAGTTTTACGGGCGCGGTTCTGGAATCCTGAACCCGTTCGGAAAGCCCTTGACGGAGAGTGACCACCTTCCTCACCACTAAAAAGAGAAGTATGAGAAGAATCAGGCCGATTCCTCCCAACACTAGAAGCCTTTCTCTTGGTTCCAATTTTTCAAGCATGGCGATTAAAAAGACTCCTCCGAAGAAACGGGTTTATTCACCACTTTCATCGTGATCGTAAACGATACTTTATAGGCCTTAACTCCCTGCATCAATCGTTTGTTGGTGATTTCTATGTCCTTAAACATGGGGGATTTTTCGAGGGATCTTTGTACGACTCCGATCTCGCTGAATTCGTTCACCCTTCCTCCGATTTTGACGAGATCCTGATCGTAATCGAATTGATCCAATTGAAAAGGCTGCATATCCGCCGCCGGAAAATTCATCGATAATTCGAACAAAATGTCCAAAATGCTCGGTTTGCTCAGATATAGTCTGTAGATTTCGGTCTTTTTTTTCTCTTCGTTCTTGAGTTTATTTGCATATTCTAATATATCTACGTCTTCCGGAGCTGATCTGCCGAATCCCTTCTGGAATTTTTCGGCGAGCGCTTTTTCGCTCGCGCTTAATTTGCGTTTATCCACGACGATTCCCACGAAAAAGACGGTGATCAATATGAATAAGGAGATTCCGGAAAAGATCAGGTGCGGACGGAATTGGTCGAAATTCAGGATGTTCTTGTTGATTCTTTTTACGTGAGGAGTGTCGATGAAATCGACCTTG
>NZ_NPEF01000004.1:10283-40744 GCF_002811955.1 Leptospira ellisii | reverse complement strand
GCTCAATCGTGTACCGTTCAGCGTTTTGGATCCGGAAAATAAATTAGGGCTCGATTCCAAAATCGAAAAACCCCCATGATCGCCGGTTTGATCAAACAAAAATACGATTGGCACGTTCTATTTTTTACGATCGCCTTTCTTTATTTCTCGGGATATCTGTTTTTGATTTTAGTGAAGGTTCCCGAAAACGTCGTTCCAGAAAAGGAGACGATTTGGGAGGGATTAAAGAGGGGAATGTCGTTCATCAAATCCGAAAAGTTGGCCTTCGAACTTCTGCTTATGACGTCCTTGGCCGTTTTTATGGTCGGTCCCCTTCAGGTGGTTCTTCCCCAATTCGCCAAAAATACGCTGCTTTTGGACGAACAAGGACGGGGATTGTACATGGGAACGCTCGGTTTCGGTCTTTTGCTCGGCGGAGTCGGTGCGAGAGTTCTGCACGACCGTTTTCACCGCGGTTACACGATGTTGGGCGTGATCATACTTACCGGAATTCTTGTATTCGTTATTTCTAATGTAGAAACTTCGTTCGGGTCCGGTGCGATTCTGCTTTGTATCGGAGTGATGGGAGGTCTGTTGACCGCGTTGATCCCTTCCGTATTGCAGATCATAACTCCGGACGCGGTCCGGGGAAGGGTGATGAGCTTTTACAGTCTTATCTTCCAATCCACGCCCGCCCTTTCCGGGCTCGTGACCGGAAAACTCGCGGATATGTACGGTCAATCCTATTCGATCGCCGTTTCGGGGATTACGATCGTAGTTCTCGGCGCGGTGTCCTTTGCGGCTTTCGCGAAATTGAGGGAGCTGCGTTGATTCGAAAACCGTTCTCGGGATGCTTGTAGTCGGGGCCTCGACCGTCAGTTCGTCAAAAGGGAAGGATGATATCCTTCCGGAGTTTCGTATCCCATCGCGTCCAAGATGGTCGCGGCAACGTTGGCCAAACCGGGTTTTTCGATTTTGGAATCGAGCCCTAATTTATTTTCCGGATCCAAAACGCTGAACGGTACACGATTGAGCGTGTGGCTCGTTTTCGGAACCGGATTTCCTTTGGAATCCTTTTCCACGTTACCTTTTTTATCGAGTTGATACATTTCGTCGGCGTTGCCGTGATCCGCGGTAATAAATAACACGATATTCTGTTTTTCGCATGCTTTCCAAAGACGTTCGATGCAGCCGTCCATAAATTCCATAGCGTGAACTGTCGCGGGATAATTTCCGGTATGGCCCACCATGTCTCCGTTGGCGTAGTTTACCCTGTAAAAGTCCTGTTCGTTTTCGTTCAACGCTTTTTCCAAAGCCTCTGTGATCGCCAGCGCCTTCATTTCCGGACTTTGATCAAATGGGATCACGTCGGAAGGGATTTCCCGGTATTGTTCCGTTTTTTCGTCGAAGTAACCGCTTTTGTTTCCGTTCCAAAAATAGGTGACGTGTCCGTATTTTTGGGTTTCGGACAACGCGTACTGCGAAATTCCGGATTGGGCCATGTATTGGCCCAAGGTTCTATCGATGGCGGGAGGAGCGACCAGGAACCTTTCCGGAAGTTTCAGATCCCCGTCGTACTGCATGATTCCCGCATAAACTACGTTAGGTGGATTGACCCGGTCGAATTTATCGAAATTTTTCTCCGTAAACGCCAGGGAAATTTCGATGGCGCGATCGCCTCTGAAATTGGTAAAAATCACGGAATCCCCGTCGGCGATCCTACCTACCGGATTTCCGTTTTCGGCGACCACAAAAGAAGGAAGATATTGATCGATCACTTTGGGATCCTCGTTCCGGAACGTTTCGATCGCTTCCTTCGCGGAGGAGAATTTTCTTCCTTCACCCAAAACGTGGACCTTCCAGCCGCGTTCCACCATTGACCAATCCGCCTCGTAGCGATCCATGGTAATGGTCATTCTTCCGCCGCCGGACGCGATTTCGACGTCGACGCCGTTTTTTCTGAATTCATCGAGCCAGGATTCGAAAGGATTCAAATATTCTAATGCGGATTTTTCCGGAACGTCCCTTCCGTCCAGAAGGATATGAAGCCGGATTCTAGGAACCTTTTCCGAAACGGCCCTCGTTACGAGCGCTTTAGTATGGTCGATATGGGAATGGACGTTTCCGTCCGAAAAAAGACCTAACAGATGTAAGGTGGAATTATTTTTTTTCACGTTTTCCACCGTTTCCTTCCAGGCTTGCCCTTCGAAAATGGCGCCCGTTGCGATCGAATTGGAAACGAGTTTCGCTCCCTGATCGAAAATTCTTCCGGAACCTAAAACGTTGTGACCCACTTCTGAATTCCCCATATCCTCGTCGGAAGGCATTCCCACCGCTTTGCCGTGAGCTTGAATGTGCAGAGTGGGTCGTTCGTTCCAAACACGATTTAAAAAAGGAAGTTTCGCGCCCGCGACTGCGTTTCCGAATTCCGGTCCGCGCGGAGAATATCCGACTCCATCTAATATGACGAGCAAAGCCTTTCTAGGCCGAAAGGTATATTTTTTGGATAGGTTCATGTTAGATTCATGGAACCAACCGACTCTCTAAGACGTCAAGAGATTCAAATGCGAAAAAAACTTGGAAATTTGCTTTCTTTTCTTTCCGCTAAAAGAAACATGCGAAGGAGTTAAACGAAAAAGCCTTCCGAAAATTCTAAAATAAATTTCAATTCTCTAAAATCGGAGAAGCGATGTCGAAACCGGTCGTAAATCAGACGTTAGCTGCAGCGAACTCGACGCAGCAGAACTTTTTAAAAGTCAAAAAGATCAACGAAGTGGTCAGCTATTATCTGAACGATAGGTTGACTCATTCGGTGTATAAGGCCGTCGTTTCCCAAACGAGCTATAAAAACGCGCGTTCTCAAAACCTGTTTCAGGTGGAATCCAAGGTTCCGGAAGCCGCCGAACTTACGCAGGCGGAGGTGGTCTTTCATCTCAAACGCCTGTTGGAAGACGGAGTCGTTCTTCAATTCGCGTATATCTTTCTCGACGCCGCCACTTCGGAATTAAGATCTAAACCGTGTTATGTGGCGTACCCCGACGCGGAACTGGGCGACCTGACTCGTCTGTATCTTTCCCTGGTGGATCTTTCCATCAACTCGGTTCTCGCTCATCTCGAAACCAAGCCGCCTTTGAGCAAAGACGTTCTATGGGAGGATTTGGAGAACGACTTTAAGGGCGAGAATCTCCAGAAGCTCAAACTTTTCTTCAACCCGGAAATTTATTTCAAATCTCCTTATATTCAAATTCCTTTAAATACGGATTATGCGCGGGATATGGTGGAGGAGATCGCGGACGGACTGATCAAAAAAGGCAGAATCCGCGAAATCCCCGATTACGGATACATCACCGTGGGCGCGAAGGAGCTTCCCGAGTTATTCCAACTGACCGACGAATATCATCAAAAAAAACTTTTTCCGAAATACAAATGGTCCATCTCGGACGAATTCACCGCGATCGCCCATGAAGAGCGACTGCACGCGGGCGATCCTTCCCTCGCCCCTACGACCCAATTCGGCAAGAAGAGGGCGGATTCGATCGAAAGGGCAGTTCAAGCGGATCCGGAAAGAAAACAGAACCGGAAATTCATCGGTATCGAACTCGTGAGGAGTTTGGGAAACGAAATAGAACAATCCATGAGTCATTCGTATCACGATAGTATTCGCGCTCGTTTTCACGAAATGACCGATCATCTGGCGAAACCGAGCAGTGGACGTTGGGACAAGATGATCCTGATCGTGCCGGATGAGGACTTTAGAACCTTTCCCTCCGAATTAAAAAAGTTATTAACCGAAGACCTTCATATCGTTTATTCTCCATGGGAAACGAAAGGTCACACCATGCACGCGTTCATCCGCAAGGACGCCGAAACGGTGAAGACGATCGTAAAGGGGCTTTCCGGAATCAACGCCGTCGAGGCGTGGAAAATCCTCTGTATCAGAAATCTTATCGAACAGAACGAAGACGCGTTTCAGACGATATTTAAGGATTCCGAATTCGTTAAGAATTACGGAAAGGTTTTGAGAAAGGGATATCTGGAATATTTTCCTTGGTATTTTCCCATCTTGGATTTTTTAGGAATCGCGAAATTATTCCAAGACGTATTCTTTCAGGCGGCTAAGGAAAAAATCCGCACGGAACAATCCGCGTTGCGGACTAAAAATCGGGACGCGTTGATCAAATGGGAACAGGGAAAAATACAGGAGCGGATGAAGGAAGAGGAACGGATTCGCGTCTTGGAACAGAAATCCAAACTTTCGGAAGTCCTCAATCGACATTATTTCGGAAAGAATATTCCTCCCGTGTTGAAGGACGTTCTTTACGAAATCCAAGGGTATACTCCCGAGGTGATTCAACAAATCATCGAAAAGGAAAAGTTCGTACTGCTTCCCGATTCTGCCGGCGATAAGACGGACGCGATCGTTTTGTATCCGGCCGACGAAACATTCCGCTCCCGCGCTCGGGAATTGTATAAGGTTTTGTCCGAGAAGAAAAAAAGTCTCGAACTGAAATACAAAAGCAAAGAAGACGATTTTTTAAACGAAAAGGTTTCAAAAGTTCTTAAATACATCGACTCTTGGTTCGCTTCCAAACCGGAGCCTCAGAGCGCGGCGAAAAATCAAAAGACAGGATCCGTCTCGGAAACCGCGGAAGAAGATCCGTATGAGAATTTTCGAAAAGAAATCACGAAAACCAAAGTGAAAGGAAAGAACAGACTCACCGCATAAAAACGATCGCATCGACCCGTTTCGATTTATAATCGGATTCTCGTTTTTTAATATAGAATCGAAATACTTCCTTTCCCTTCCTTTGATTTTTCAAAATTGGATTTACCTACGTTAGCGGAAACGCAAAAAGGACGGGAAAGGTTCGTTTCCCGATGATGAAAATCAGACCGTTTTTCTGCATATTCCTCTTCTTGTTTTTGTTCTGCAGCAGGGCCGAAAAAATAGAAATGGATATTTCCAAAGGAGGGGCGGGTATGTTTCTAAATTTCGTTCCCGCTTTTATCGATGCGGAGGAAAGCCCTTTCGATTTGAGCGTTTTGCCTGAATCCTTGTTCGAAGGACAGTCCGCGGCGATAACATTGACCCTCAAAAATCCCGGTTCGTCTCCTGAGAAATATGAATTCTCCTGGTCCGATAACTCCGCCGCTCCCTCCTTGTCTCCGACAAATCATAGTTATACGATTTCGGATCGGACGGCGAATTTGACCGTCATTCCGATCGACGACGATTGTTTGGAGGATACGATGTCCATCCAAGCAAAGAGGGTTTCCGATTCGAAAATTTTTACCTTTGAATTCCGCATTCAAGAGGTGGATCGTTGTATTTTTTTGGCGAGCAACGCCCTTCCGGACATGCAAGGACCGGGTTATTCCGGAAACCTAGGGGGCATCGGCGGCGCCGATCTGCGTTGTAGAAACGAAAAGCCGCCCGCTTTGCCGGGGGGAACCTTCCGAGTACAAAGCCCTTTTGGCGATCGACGGCGTAAGAAATCCGACAAGTATCGGTACTTCGGAAAACGACTGGCCGATAAAGATCGGAATCCGTTATTTTTCCTATTCGACTTCCGCTCCGGAAGGGGAATGGATTGCGACCGGTGTGAGTAATTTGATCGGCGCAGGAAGCGGAATCTTTTCTTTCCCGCTGAATTCCAGTTTGAATCATATAAGCGATACGTCCGCTCTGGATTTCTGGACGGGTTTGAATTCCAGCTTCGAGCCGGTCAGTACGTTTAATTGTTCCGGCTATACCATGGGAGCTCCTAGTAGCGGCTTCGGATATTTCGGCGCCAGAGGAGTCGTGAATAGTTCCGCGATCGGATCCTACTACGAGGCCTGCGAGGAGTTGAATCGAATCATTTGTGTTCGCATGTGATCCAATCTCGAAAAAAATTTCGGAGTTCCGACCAAATTTTGGAACAATTCTTTCGAAAGAACGAAGTACATCTTATTTGCCGGTTAAAATATAAAAAAAATCCTTAATTATAAATTTCACCTTTCCGGAGATCTATGATACAATACTCCCTGATAAACTATGGGTTTGCGGAAAGTTTTTATAAAGTATATCGTTTTTTATCTTGGTCTTACCGGTCTGCTTTTGAGTTCGGGGGCCGCTTGCAATCGGGCGGAAAGGATCAGTTTGGATGCGAGCAAAGGAAACGGATTACTTTTAAACGTAGTTCCTTCCATTTTGAATTCCAGTTCCGGTCCGTTTGATGCTACTTTGATCCCGACCACGTTAAACGAAGGGGATTCAATTCCGGTAATATTTACCCTAACGGCCGCGCCTTCCTCATCGGAAACGTTTCAATTCGCTTGGGAGAATCCCATCCCCGGAAATCCGGGGCTTAGTCCTACAAGCGCCGTCTTTTCTTCGTCTAACACTTCCGCGACGATCACCCTTCAACCCATCGACGATAATTGTCTGGAGGATACGATGACCTTAAAGGCCACGCGTTCTTCGGACGGAGAGGTGTTTCGTTTTACCTTTACGGTGAACGAAGCGGATAAATGCACGTTCGTTACCGCTCCTTTTTACACCGGGAATTTTAACGGACTTTCATTTGCGGACCAGGGATGTGCGGCCGAAAAACCCGCTTCTTTACCGGGAAATCCGTCCGAATACAAGGCGATGATTTCCGGAAGTACGACCGTGTCTTCCGTCGTTTATACGAGACAAGCCACTCTCGTTTCCAATTGTAATATGGGTTCTACTCCTTCCTGTACTTCTACGACCGATTGGGTTCTTCGCGCCGACACTCGTTATTATCGGGCGGACGGAACCACTTTGATTTTTCGGACGCATCCGGATGTGCCCGCGTTCGATTTTTCCTCGTTGACTATGGATAACTCCATGGACGGATCCTCCGCAAAGGTTTGGACGGGAATCGCCTCGGATTGGCTTTCTTCGGGCACTTCTTGTATCGCTACGTTCGGTTCTTGGACCTACGCTTCCGGTAACGCGACCTACGGAAACGCAAACGCCACAAACAGTACGGCACTTGCCGGCGGAACGCAGCCTTGCAACTTGACCGCGTCGTTTTTCTGCGTTCGTCAATAAGTTTAGAATTTAAAGGTATAAACGGCGGTCGGAGTGATTTCGGTCATTCCGGTAGTTGGGCTTTTGACCATGGAAGCGCTGAACCGCAATCCTTCCGGATTCGGGTCCGACATCAACGCTTGCATCTTCTCAAAGTCCCTTGCAAAAAGAAACGTATGAATCAATTGCAATCCATATATAGCGCCTAACAGCCATTGAGCCTGGTTGTATTGTTGGATGGCTTGATTATAACTTTCGAAATAAGGATTTGTCGCCGTGGTCGTGACGATCAAGCGTGCGACCAACGCAGCATCGCGCACCGTTGAATCGGAAGTAACCGGATTTAACGTAGGATCGGAAAAAGCGGCCATCGTAATGGCAACTGAGTTCGATTTATAATTCGCTTCTTCCGCATCCGCTTTTTGTTTACTGCTGATCGTATAAAATGCGGAACCTGCAAAGAGAGCGAAGCTGATAACGGCCCACTTCTTCTGGCCCATTCTCCATTGACCCCAGCCGGGAAGAAGGGCGGAACGAGCGGTAAGAGTCCATTTCGTTTCTTTCCAAGCGGGAGAAGGTTCTTCCGTTTTCGTTTCTTGTTGTTTTGTGACGACTTTTTTCGGATCTTCTTTTTTCGGATCCTTTAAATTGATTTCGGAAATTTCGGATTTAGGAATTATCTGCACTTTACCGTTTACTTCGATTTGTACTTCGGTTCTGCTTTGATTTACGATCTTACCCTGAAGCGTTTTTCCGTTTTTAAGAATTACCGTACTGGCTGTCACAGGAAAAAGAAACGCCAAAACGAGAAATGCACCTAAGAATCGTATAATTTTAGATATTCGAGACATAGAACTATAATTCCAGCTTATAATCATCAAATCTTGTTTGTTATCTTTTCTGCAAGAAATTATCTTTTTGCTTGAAAAAACAAGCAGTAATCCAAGATCTTATATTACCGTGGCACGCACATCCGAGTTAGAAGCTCTCTATAATCATAACAAAGATGATTTGTTTCATTATATAAAAAAATCGTTCTACGATGAAAATTCCGCACAAGATATACTCCACGATTCCTTTTTGAACTTTTTTCGTTATTATGAAACAAAGGAAATTCCCGACCCGACGTCTTGCAGAATGATTTTATTTCGAATCGCGAGGAATTTAATTATCAATCACGCGAAGTCTTATTATCAAAGAAACGTCTCATTGGTAGGAGAAGATACGGGAAACAACTTCGCCTCCAAATCTCCGAGTCCGGAATCTTCGGTTATGGAGAAATTGGACCAGTCTGATGTAAAGGATACGATGGATCAGCTTTTGGAGGCCATTTCTCCGGAATACCGGGAAGCCTTACTTTTGCGTTATCAGCAGGATCTGAAATTGGAGGAAATCTCTAGAATTCTCGGAATGAGCATTTCCGGGGTTTCCCGATTGATTGAAAGGGCGGAAAAAGCTCTCGCCCAAGAAGGGAAAAAACGAGGATTTCAGCCTGGAAATTATATATAAAGAGCTAATTCCTCCCATTTTATATTTTAAAATTCTTGAGAATTTAGCTCATTGGTGAGAAAAAAATTTCCGAAATGAAAAAAAAAGCTCAAATGACCCCTTTTAGTTTGTTTAACAAACAGGAAGCGGGAACGATGGATTGAATCGCAGACCCGGGAAGAACGACTATGGAAAACAAAATAAACACTCCCGAATTTGAAGGATACGCGCGGCTCCTAAAAGCAAAGGACTCTGTATCTCAACTCCCGGCGTTCGATCCAAACTGGATCGGACAAAAGCCCCGCTTTATCGTGGAGGAAAAAATTATGAGTGTTCCAACAGAAACTAAAATTCTTTCTTTTCCGAAAACCGGTTGGCTTGCGGCTGCTGCCGCTTTGATCATTACCGTGGGGGGAGCTTGGTTTGCCTTCAGAACTCCGAAACCGGAGACCGAGATCGTACAAGGAACCCCTTTGAAAGCCGCCGTAGTTTTTGTAAAAGGTGAAGCTACCGTAATCAGAGAAACGGAAATCAAATTACACCAAGGTGATCTTTTGAATGAGGCGGACGTCATTCTTACGGGAACCGGCGGAGCCGTGGATATCGGTTTGACCGATTCCAGCGTGATCCGAGTAAAAGAAAACAGCAGATTGATTCTCAAAGAACTGAGAGAAAACAACGGATCACAAATTCGCATGAATTTGGCCGCGGGTAGACTGCTCAACGTCGTAGAAAAGGAAAGAAAAGGAAGTAATTACTTCGTAGAAACTCCTTCTGCGGTGGCTGCGGTGCGTGGAACTTCGTTCGAAGTCAACGCCTCCGAAGAGGAATCCGTCGTGTTCGTAGCGGAAGGGGCCGTGGAGGTTACTTCTCTCAACGCTGCAAAACGGGTTTATATCCTGGAAGCAAGTAAACTTGTGACCGTAAACAAAGACGGAGAAGTGGAAGCGATCGATCTCGCAAAGATGAATTCCACCCTTCCTGAATATAAGGATATGAGAAAAAATCTCGGAACTCTCGACAGCGAACTTCTTTCTGATGTTCAAAATCTGAAAACCGCTAAAACGGAAGAGGAATTGAGCAAGATGTATGATCTGAGTATCGAACACATCATCATGAAAGACGGAAGAGAACTGAGAGGCGTGGTCGTATCTCAGAAAAAAGGAAAATTGGTGGTTCAAACTCTGAAAGGATCTTACATCCTGGACGAGGAAGCGGTGGATAAGATTAAATACTGATCTCCGCAGAACGGAACTAAACCGTAGCAAGGCCGGTTGGGGAAACTCATCCGGCTTTTTTATTTTTGAAGCCGAGACGTAACGTTCGTGTATTTGTGTGTCGGCGTCGTTTGGAGGATACGGGAGAGAAGGTCGTTTTTTCGTCGGTTCGTTAAGATTCGATACGATCAGAAATCCACGAATCCAAAGAATAAGATCCTCCGCCAAAAAGAACGAGTGCGATTCCCATCGAAACCGCAAGGATATGATATTCGAATCCTTCTCCGCCTTGATTTCCGAACCAGTTCATAAAAAAGCCGATTTCCCTATGAGTCCAACCGGCAACGGCGAGAGTGCATGTGATTCCAAAAGCGGCCAGTCTGGTAAAAAGGCCGAGTACCAACGCGATCGAACCGAAAAATTCCGAAACGATGGCAAGGATCGCCAGGAATACCGGGAACTCAGCGGTGTTTACGAAAAAATCCATCGCAGCTTCCCAGCCTACGCCTCCGAACCAGCCCAGCACTTTTTGCGCTCCATGGGGAAAGATGCAGACCGCCAAACCGATTCGAAGAAACAAAGGGGAAAGGGAATCTTTGGTGGAGAAAAAATTCTGAATCATTATTTCGAGCCCGAGTTCTGATCGTTTTCGTTTTGAAAAGTGGGAAAAGAAACTAAATTTTGATCGTATGTTTGATTCTACAGAAAATACGTTCTGAAAAACGTTTCGACAATATGAATTATGTCTCTTTATAAGGGAAAGGTTGTCTTCTGTTTTAGGGGAGGTGTGGGAACTCACACAACAGTTATCTTCGGCAAATCACGGATTCCGGGCCGAAATCGGCTAAAATCGGTTGTCGAAAGAGCCTAATCTGAAAAATCTGGCTTAAGATTATTTGGCGGAACACCCATGTCTGAAGAAACTCAAGAAAAGAAAAACAAAAAGATCAATAAAATGACCGTGGCTGAAATCAACGCCGCGATTCAAACTTCAAAAGAAAAAATGAACGGCGCTTCCAGCAAATACATTCTGCACCTCAATGCAAGATTGGAAGAACTCGCGGCAAAAGGTAAGAAATAATTTCCTTTCTCCGATCCGTCGTCCATCGGCGGTTTCGGATCCGCGTCCGTTGCGCCGTTCTCGATCTTTCTAAAACTCTCGATCCTTGCTCCAATTCATCGACATAAAACATCAGTACGCATCCGCCGTATTGTTCAACGGATTTTCCTGGCACATCAAACCCGGATCGCGGGTTTGTCTCGTGGGGCCCAACGGTTCCGGAAAGTCCACTCTCTTCCGGATGGCGGAAGGTAAGTTCGTGCCGGACAGCGGCAGCGTTTCGCGATCCAAGAATACGGAGATTTCCGTCTTTCAACAGATTCCCGATTTCGATCCGGAAGCCTCCGTAATCGACACTGCATTAGAAAAACATAAACATTACCGGGAATATTCGGAACGTCTTAAGGAGATCAACCGTAAGTTCGATTCCTTTCCGCACGACTCGAAGGAGTTCGAAGCCGTTCTGGACGAACAGAGCGCTTTGGAGGAATACGCGTTCACGTTCGGGGTCCACGAACTCGAATCCAAAGCGCGTAAGATTTTAGGAGGTTTGGGATTCTCCAACGCGCAGATGGAGATGAAAGTCCGGGAGTTTTCGCCAGGTTATCAGCATAGACTCGGTCTTGCGATCACACTTTTGAATCCGGGCAACTTACTGCTGTTAGATGAACCCACCAACCATCTTGATAATTCCTCGAAACAATGGCTCGCGGATTATCTTAATTCGACGGGACAAGCCTTCGTACTCGTAACCCACGATCCGGAATTCCTCAACGCCACCTGCGATATGATCGCGGAACTTTCTCCTTCCGGGGTCATCGAATTCCGCGGAACGCTCGAGGAATACTTCGAACACAAAAACGAACTCCAGGAAAAGCTCCAGGCCCAGTTCGAAAAAGAGGAAGCGTATCTCGAAAAAAGAATGGAATGGATCGAACGCTTCCGCGCCAAAGCTACCAAGGCGCGGCAGGTTCAATCGGCCATCAAAAAACTCGAAAAACGGGATAAGGTCGACGCTCCGGAGGAATCGTTTTGGAATTCCAAATCGGATTACCGTTTTAATTTTATCTCTTCCGGTAAAATCACCGCACGGATGGAGGACGGCGCCTTTTCGTATTCCGGAAAACCTCCGTTTATTTTCACCGGCGCCAATCTGGAAATTTCCGCAGGGGATAAGATCGCGGTCGTCGGGCCGAACGGAGCGGGAAAGTCCACCTTTCTGCGTTGTTTATTAGAAATTCATAAATTAACTTCCGGTAAAATATACTACGGACCCAAGACAAAAATCGGATATTTCTCCCAAAATCATCACGAGGAATTGGATCCCTCCAAAAACATGCTTCAAACGGTGCTGTCCGCATACCCGGATCTTTCCGAACAACAGGCCCGCAGTCTTCTCGGTTATTTTTCGTTTTCGGACGACTCGGTTTATAAACAAACCGGTCTTCTTTCCGGGGGAGAACAAAGCCGTCTTCGTTTGGCGCTTCTCGTCCGTTATCCGACCAATTCCATTTTTTTGGATGAGCCGACCAATCACTTAGATCTCGTGGTCCGCGACAATCTTCGCCGCGCCTTGACGGCGTACGAAGGTTCCTTGTTGATCATTTCCCACGATCCGGAATTTTTAAAGGATCTGTGCAATCGGACGATTTCTGTGGACAAGGGGGAAATTCGTGATTTCAACTGCACTTTCGCCGATTATCTGAAATACAACCTTCAGGAAACAGCGCCGAAAATACAGGCTGCGGCTTCCTTCAGAAAAGAGGACGGGGTTCAAACCCGTTCCAAAAAGAATGCGGACAAGAACCGCGTCAAAAAGATCCAGAAAGATCTGGAACAAATCGAAGCGAAAATCGAACTTTTGGAAAAGTCCAAGAGAAATTTGGAAGAGGTTTTGGCCGATCCCGGTTTTTTCAAAAATCGAAGTTATCAATTGGAATTGGATAATTTCAACGAGGCGAAAAACGAGATCTCACGCTTGACCCAGGAATGGGAATCTCTTCAACTTGAGTTGGAAGAACTTACGGGCGCCGTCTAAAGGATACGCGGGAGTTCCCGCATTCGTCGGGGAAAAACGTCTTCGGCGAAATCGGGAACCGACGCGAAGCTAAGACACGAAGCGTAAGACAGAGAATCGTTCTATTTTTTAAACCGAGGAACTTCACCGCATGACCCCGAAAGAACTAAAAGCGAGATTGGATCAAAGAGAAGCAGGTAAGGATTCGTTCTACCTACTCGACGTAAGAAATCCCAACGAGGTGGAAATTTCCACGATCGAAGGAACCGATCTTCTGATTCCCGTCGGAGAACTTCCGAATCGACTTTCCGAAATCGGTCCTTGGAAGGAATCCGGAAAGGAAGTGATCGTTTATTGCCGTTCCGGCGGACGCTCCGGTATGGCCTGCGGAATTTTGAAACAATCCGGTTTCGCAAAGGTGCATAACGTGGAAGGCGGGATCCTGCTTTATTCGGACGAGGTCGATCCTTCCTTAGCTAAGTATTGATGAAGTGGATTCCGCGGCAGCGATCGTAGCGATTGTCGCGGGGCCGATACGTGGAAAAAAACGAGGAAGCCGCAGGAATCGTTAGACGCGGTCGCCCGGTTCGGTTCTTGTCATTCTCCCAACAGGATTTTTCGGAAATAGGAGAATCCTTCCGACAGAGGATCGTCCTTTCCTCCGCGTCTGCGTTTGAGCATATTCGTTAAATCTAATACCATCAATCCATACATCCAGGCCCACATCATCCGGGCGATCGCGGGATATTCCGCTTTGGGAAGTTTGAATTCGCGGCTGGCGCAGCCGTTGCGGATCGTCTCCAAAAACACACGATAACTCGTGGGCAGACTCGGGAACGCCTTTCTATGCATGTGACCGTGTACGGTGTTGAACATCACCTTATGAAGTTCCTTATTGTTAAGCGAAAACTCCCAATAAGCCCGCGCGATGCCGGCGAGTTTTTCGAAGGAATTGTTCCCGTTTTTTTGGGCGTTCCGCAGAAGTTGAGTCAGCTCCGTTTCCCCTTTGGCGATCAAAACCTGGATGATTTCTTCCTGGCTTTTAAAATGAGAATACGGACTTGCAACGCTGCAGTCCAATTTTTCGGCGATCTTCCGCATGGAAAGTCCGTCGATCCCTTCTTCTTGTAGGATTTCCATCGCAACCTGAACGATATTTTCCCGGTTCAAACTGTTTCTGGATCTTCTTTTGTGTCGTACTGCAGTAGTCATCTTTGATCCCAACTTTATACGACCCCTTCCGGGTCTGAAAGCAAAAATCCGGGTTACTCAGGAAAGCAAAAATGAAATCAATTCCTACTTTCCAAAATAGCCTTTTTTTGAGGATTTGGAGGAAAAAAAGGAAACGGAATGACATCGCCTGTTTTCGGGGATTTTTTCTATTTTTGTAGGTGACATTTGTGGTGGCAAAGAAGGCAAAAAAGACCGTTAAAAAAAAATCCGTAGGAACTCCCAAATCCAAGTCCGCTTCCGGCCGAGTTTCCAAGGCGGGCGGTAAAAAAAAGGCGAAGTCGGTAACCTCGTCCGTTTCTCAAAAATCGACGGCGGTTTCCTCTAAAACGGGAAAAGGACAACATTATCCGGCCCCTTGGAATTTATACGGAGAGGGTTTTATTTTCCCTCTTTGGGCGAAAAAGGAATACAACCGCGAAATGGGATTTTTCTCAGAAGAGGATTCCAAACAATACAAAGGCGGTCTGGGTTCCTTGATGCTCGTCAATTACGAGACGAGCAACGTGGGCCCTTATTACGAACTTCTTTATATTCCCGGCAATTTCGAATACAAGAACGGTTCCTTTAAACGGATCACCCGCATTTTTGTTTCCAGCCAAACTTCCGTGGAAGAGGGGATTCGCAACTGGGCCATTCCCAAAGAGAAGGCGGATTTTATTTGGATCAGGGAAGGGAATCTTACGAAAATTTCCGCGTTCCGGGGAGGAAAGGAATTCTTCCGCGTTTCGATTTTGACGAAGGGTTTTTCCTTTCCGGTTTCCACCAAACTTTTTCCGTACACTCTGCTTCAAAAATCTTCGGAAGGTTATCTTAAGACAAGATTCATCGGCAAAGGAAAGGGGAGAATGGCGACCATCCAGGAGATTTGGAGCGACGAAGCGGTTTTTCCGGATGCGATCAAAGGCGGAATGTTCAAGTCGGGAATCCATTCCGTTCCGTTCGATCTCGTTTTCCCGACGGCGATTCCGGCGGTCTGAGTAAGCGGAACCGCGGAGCGAGTCGAAGAGGTTCGTATGAAGATGCGACGGAAAATCGCCGATCGCGTCGTACGAAGACGGCATTCGTTCGAAAGAGCATTCAAGAATTAGAATATTAGGTTTTTTAGGAGTAGTTATGGAAGAAGCGGTCATTTTGGACGGGATCAGAACCCCGTTCGGCAATTTCGGAGGCACGTTAAAGGATCTCAGCGCGGTCGATTTGGGGGTTATGGCTTCCAAGACGATCTTGGAGAAAACGGGCGTTCCAGCGGACGATATCGGAGAATCGATTTTCGGAAACGTGATTCCTACGGGAAAGGAAGCGATCTACCTCGCTCGTCATATCGGTTTGAAAACCGGTCTTCCTTTGGGCGTTCCCGCTTTGACTCTCAACCGTCTTTGCGGTTCCGGTATGGAAGCGATCATACAGGCCGCCAAAAAAATCTATCTCGGCGACGCGGACGCGGTTCTTGCCGGCGGCGTGGAGTCGATGAGCAACGCGCCGTATGTGGTTCGCAACGCGCGTTGGGGAGTCCGTTACGGTTCCGCCGAATTCGAAGACACGCTGGAACAAGGTCTTACCGATCAATACGTGGGTTTGATCATGGGTCAAACCGCGGAAAATCTCGCCGATCAATATAAAATTTCCAGACAGGAACAGGATGAATGGGCCGCGATTTCCCAAACACGCGCCGAAAAAGCGACCTTGGAAGGCAGGTTGAAAGAGGAGATTTTTACGGTGACCATTCCCGGTAAAAAACCGATCACTTTGGAAAAGGACGAATTCATCAAAGGAGCCGCGGGTGTGGATAAACTCGGAACCTTAAAGGCGGTTTTCCGCGACGGAGGAACCGTCACCGCAGGAAACGCCTCCGGCCTGAACGACGGGGCCGCGGCCACGATCGTTGCCTCCGCTTCTTACGCGAAGAAGATCGGTAAAAAGCCGCTCGCGATCATTCGCGGTTACG
The DNA here is from genome assembly GCF_002811955.1 of Leptospira ellisii. Classification (GTDB taxonomy): domain Bacteria; phylum Spirochaetota; class Leptospiria; order Leptospirales; family Leptospiraceae; genus Leptospira; species Leptospira ellisii. The sequence goes on along the minus strand of NZ_NPEF01000004.1, from coordinate 24,763 downwards.
GTCATGCGGGCTGTGATCCTGCGAAAATGGGAATCGGTCCTGCGATCGCGATTCCCACGGCTCTTAAAAAAGCCGGTTTAAAACTTTCCGATATGAGTCTTGTGGAAGTGAACGAAGCGTTTGCGGCGCAATATCTCGCCGTTCAAAAAGAGCTCGGTCTCAATCCGGAAATCACGAACGTAAACGGCGGGGCCGTGGCGATCGGACATCCTCTGGGAGCTTCCGGAGCCCGGGTTACGATCACGTTGGCCTACGAACTCCGAAGAAGAAAGGCGAAATACGGCGTGGCTTCCCTTTGTATCGGAGGCGGTCAGGGGATCGCTTTGGTTTTGGAAAATCCCGAAGCTTAGAATATTAGAAACATCGAATCTATTTCGATCGTGGAAAGCCCGGAATCTCCGGGCTTTCCTTTTTGGTTCCGTTCGAACCGGAGACGAATCTTTTTTTCCGAGGTCTTAGAAAACTATGGAACAAAAATTTCAAATCGGATCCGATCTTCATTTTCTGATTTTGTTTTTGACCGTCGCGTTTTCCGCGATTTCGATCGGGATCGTAAGGACGGACCGTTTCCGCGTTTGGGCGGATCGAATCGGTTTCGGGATCGCTTCCGTTCTGATTCTCAATTATATCGCGTATGTGATTTATAGGATCGGCACGGGACACTGGGAGATCCGTTACGATCTGCCGATGGAATTCTGCAATTGGTCGATGATCGTCGCCGCGATCGCGCTTTACTCGCATAACCGCACTTTTGCGGAGCTTTCCTATTTCTGGGTGATGAGCGGTTCCGTCAACGGAGTCCTAACTCCGGATCTTTCCGTTTCGTTTCCGCATCCGTATTTTTTTATCTTCTTTATCGCCCATTCCGGTCTCGTGATCGCATCCTTGTATGTCGTATTCGGTCTGCGGTTGGAGCCTCGTCCCGGATCCGTATTCAGGACTTTCTGTTATTCTCAGATTTATTTCGTGTCGGCGTTCGTTTTGGATTTTCTTTTGGGTGCGAATTACGGTTACATGAGGGCCAAACCTTCCGGCGGTTCCGCATTGGATTTGTTGGGAGAATGGCCTTTTTATCTTTTGTGGCTTCAATTTATAGGGGTTGCGTTTTTTACCCTTCTTTATGTTCCTTTTTATTTTAGGAATCGTAGGCTGAATGTATGAGTTCCCACGCACACAGGTTCACCGGAGGTTTTTTTTGAAATTGTGAGAGTTCCCACACCGGAGTTTACGGAGGAATTCCTATCCCGACCCGATCGTATGAGTTCCCACATTTCGATTCTCACGGTTGTCTTCCTCTGTTTCCCCTGAGATGAAAACAAGCCCCGTTCTCTCTTCCATCGTATCGTAAACGACCTGGGGCCTAATTTATCCGGGTTTTGGGTCTGCCAACGGACCTACGCGGACCTAACACAGAACATCGAATCGCATTTCACCCTTTCGTACCTTCTTGACGGTAAAGGATTCTCTTCGAATCCTGCATTACAGAGCTCTTTATTCCAGGTTCCAACACCGATTTCGAGGCCTTACCGGAGATCCTCCCCTAAATCCGGCTTTCGGCGATTCAGGCGGGATGCCCGGGACCATCGGACGAGCCTAATTTCGACCAAGGTGTGCTATTAAATGGAATTTGCCCTTTCCAGTGAACAAAAAGAATTACGTGAACTCGCCCGAAAATTCGCCAAAGAGGAGATCCGTCCCAAAGCGGAGCATCACGACCATACGGGAGAATACCCGCTCGCAATCTTAAAAAAAGCCTGGGAAATCGGGCTCATGAACATCCATATCGAACCGCAATTCAACGGCGCCGGAATGGCCGAACTCGACGACGTCATCATCGGGGAAGAGCTATTCTGGGGATGTTCCGGAATGGCCACCGCAATTCTCGCCAACAACCTCGCCTTGGCTCCGGTTCTGATCGGCGCCAGCGATAAGATCAAAAAGGAATTCGTCCAACCGATGACGGAAGAATTCAAACTCGCCGCATACGCGGTGACCGAGCCGGGCGCCGGTTCGGACGTCGCGGCGATTCGCACTTCCGCCAAACGGGTCGGAGACGAATACATCCTCAACGGATCCAAAATGTGGATTACGAACGCGGGCTATGCGGATTGGTTTTTCGTTCTTACCAAAACGGACCCCGCGGCGGGACACAAGGGAATCACAGGATTCATCGTGGATGCCAAAAGCCCGGGAATCACCCTCGGAAAAAAAGAAATCAACATGGGACAAAAGTGTTCCGATACGCGCGGAATCACCTTCGAGGACGTAAAAGTTCCCGCGTGGCAAATGGTAGGCCGCGAAGGGGAGGGATTTAAGATCGCAATGGGAGCTTTCGATCATACCCGCCCCGGAGTCGCGATCGGAGCTGTGGGTGTGGCCCGCGCCGCTATGGAACACGCGCTTAACTATGCGAACACGAGACATACCTTCGGACGTCCGATTATGGACAACCAGGGGATTTCGTTTATGATCGCGGAAATGGCCCGCGACATCGAAGCGGGAAGACTTCTCTGTTATCAAGCCGCTTGGATGATCGACAACGGTTTCAGAAACACATACCAGGCCTCGATCGCGAAAATGTTCTGCGCGGATATGTGTATGAGAATCTGCACAGATGCCGTACAAGTTCTCGGCGGGTACGGTTTTAATTCGGAATATCCCGTCGAAAAACTCATGCGCGACGCGAAGATCTTCCAAATTTACGAAGGAACCTCCCAAATCCAAAGAATGATCGTTTCTCGTTTCCTTGCCGACGGAAAGGGAATCGAGGGACCGAACCTCTGAAGGATCATTCGCTCACATTCGAAGAGTTTTCCAAACTGGCGGACCGGGGGAATTTGATCCCGGTCTTTAAGCAGATTTTTTTGGATATGGAAACTCCCGTTTCCCTCTTCGCAAAATGGGGCTGCGAATCCGCAAAACATTCCTTCCTTCTCGAAAGCGTGGAAGGGGGGGAAAAACTGGGAAGGAATTCCTTTCTCGGTAAAACTCCGCACCGAATTCTACAGGGTAAAAACGGTCTTTTTTACGTTTCCGAAGGAGACGAACCCGCGACGGAAATCATCACCTACGATCCTTTGGTTCTTTTGGAGAATCTTTTAGGCGACGACGTTTTCGTACACGACTATCGTTTGCCTCCGTTCGCCGGAGGGGCAGTCGGTTTTCTCTCCTATTCGGCGGTTCGTTACTACGAAAATATTCCGGACGCGAATCCGGAGGATGAAAACGCACCGGATTGTTATTTCGCTATCTACGACGAACTTTTGGTGGTGGATCATATCGATCACGTTCTCAGGATCGTCGTCAACGTAAGAACCGCCTCGCATTCCACTTTGAAGGAATGTTACGAATCGGCGCTCCGCCGGATCGAGACGATCGAAAACGAGATCAGAAACGGCGTCGTCCCTGAGGAGATACGGAACCCCAAGGTCGTTCCCGGGCCTTTACGGTTAAATCCGAATATTCCAGATGAAGAATATAAGAAAAACGTAGAGCGCGCCAAGGAATACATCCAGGCCGGAGACATTTTCCAGGTGGTTCCTTCCAGAAAGGTCAGATTCAAACCCGAGGTTTCTCCGTTTCAGATCTACCGCGGTTTGAGAACGGTGAACCCAAGTCCTTATATGTATTTTCTGCGTCTCGGAGAGATCACCATCGTGGGTAGTTCTCCCGAGATCATGGTCAAATACGCCGGAAATCATACGTATCTTCGTCCGATCGCGGGAACGAGACCGAGGGGGAAAAATTCCAGCGAGGATAAGTTTCTTGAGGAAAATCTTCTCGCGGATCCCAAGGAAATCGCGGAACATATCATGCTCGTGGATCTGGGCCGCAACGATCTCGGACGCGTTTGTAAACCGGGCAGCGTCCGTGTGAACGACTTCAAGGTGATCGAAAAATATTCGCACGTTATGCACATCGTAAGCCAATGTTCGGGGGAACTCGACGAGGAAAAAACCGTCTACGATCTCATCCGCGCGACCCTTCCCGCGGGAACGGTTTCCGGTGCGCCTAAAATCCGGGCGATGGAAATCATCGACGAGTTGGAAACGACCAGACGCGCGATCTATTCCGGCGCCTTAGGTTATATCTCCTTTTCCGGAGAAAGCGATCTTGCCATCATCATCCGAACCATCGTGTTCTACGGAGAAGAGGCGTTTCTCCAAGCGGGAGGCGGCGTCGTTTACGATTCCGTTCCCGAATCCGAATTGGAAGAGACCAAAAACAAAATGGCCGCCCTGTTAAAGGCGGTCGAGTTCGCCCGCAACGGACTCAAAGGAGAATGGAAGTAATGCTTCTCCTCATCGATAATTACGATTCCTTCACATACAACCTTTATCAGTATTTCTGTCAGATCGGAAATCAGGTCGAGGTTTTCCGCAACGACAGGATTTCGTTAAACGAAATCAACGAACTTCATCCCAAAGGAATCATCCTTTCCCCGGGGCCGGGTCGTCCCGAGGATTCCAAGGTTTGTCTGGACGTGATCCGCGAACTCGGAGGAAAACTTCCCATCTTCGGAGTTTGTCTCGGTCACCAAGCCATAGGTCTCGTCCACGGAGGTAAGATCGTTTCGGCCCCTTCCATCATGCACGGAAAGGTCTCCCTGATCGAACACGACGGGAGGGACATCTATCGGGGAATTCCTTCTCCGTTCGTGGCGACGCGTTATCATTCTCTCGTGATCCAACCGGAAAGTATGCCTGCGGAGCTGGAAGTGGCTTCCAAAACCCCCGACGGAGTGATCATGGGGGTCAGACATAAAACCAAAAAGCACCTTTACGGAGTCCAATTTCATCCCGAGTCCATCATGACCGGCGCCGGGTTGGATCTGATCCGAAACTTTTCCTCCATCGTCCAGGAGTTATGAGGCTTTTTTTCAGGCTTTTGTCCTATTCCGTACGGTATAAGTACCGATTCACTCTGGGAATCGTCTTCGCCTTACTGACCGCGATCCTAAACGCGGTTTCGCTCACCGCCTTTATCCCGTTATTCGATTCTCTGGGAAACGATAAAAAATCCCAGTTCCAATTACAGCTAACGTTGCCCGAACAGAGGATTATCCTCAAACAGAAGGTTTTCGGGGACGAATCCTTGGACGGTCTCGAAAGGACCAAACTTCTCCTGATCGACGTAAAGGAATGGGTCAACGGAAGAACCAAAGGTCTGGAACCCAAGGAAGTGGTTTGGGCGATCTGCGTCATCGTGATGCCGCTTTATCTGCTCAAGCTGATCACGTATCTGTTGTCCGTATTCTGCATCGCAACCGCGGGTTATAAGGCGGTCCGCGACATACGTCAGGAATTGTTCGAAAAAAATCAGCTGCTTCCGCTGACCTATTTTTTTAAGGAAAAAACCGGTCTGATGATGAGCCGCATCATCAACGACGTGGAGGTCGTGGCCGCGGTGATTTCGAGCAATTTCCGGGACGCCACGATCAACTTCTTTTACGTGATCACGCACTTGATGGTATTATTATATTTGAATACTGAACTTCTACTCGTGGCCTGTCTCACGGTTCCCGTAATCATACTTCCCGTTACGCTTTTCACCCGTAAGATTACGAAATCCACCGTACGTTCCCAGGAGAAAATGGCGGACTTGAACGCGAATATCCAGGAGATGATCTCGGGAATCAAGGTGATCCGCGTATTCAACACCGAAACGTACGAACAGGAGAAGTTCGGTAAGATCAACCACAACGTCTACCGTAGAAACTTCAAAGGTCAGTTTTATCTTCAGATAGCGCCTTCGCTCGTAGAATTGACCTCTTCGATCGTGGTTCTGGGATTTTTTGCCGCCGGTGCGAGTCTTATCTACAACGGAAGATTTACCCAAGGCGAATTTATGGCCTTTCTTTTGACGCTTCTGTTTCTGCTTCGACCGCTGACCCAACTTTCCCAGATGGTGGGAAAGATCACACAAGCGATCGCCTCCGGAAAAAGAATCTTCGAAATCATCGATTTGGAAACGGAGGATCACAGCGAGGAGAGCAAGGTTTCCGCGCTTCCTCTGGAAAAAAGCATCGAATTCAAAAATCTTTTCTTTTCCTATCCCGGAACCAGCGCGGCCGTTTTGAAGGACATCAATCTCAAAGTGAAAAAAGGGGAAACGATCGCCTTGATCGGAGCGAGCGGCTGCGGTAAATCCACGTTGATGGATTTGCTTCCCCGGTTTTTCGATCCTAGTTCCGGTTCGATAGAATTCGACGGAGTGGATGTCCGCGAGATCAGTCTGGGGGATCTGCGTAAAAAAATAGGAATCGTAACTCAGGACATATTTCTGTTCCACGGTTCCGTCGCGGATAACATCGCCTACGGAAAACCGGGAGCGACGCGTAAGGACGTGATCCGCGCGGCCCGATTGGCGCACGCGCACGACTTCATCAAAAAGATGGACAACGGTTACGACAGCATTCTCGGAGTACGGGGACTCAACCTCTCCGGAGGACAAAGACAAAGGCTCGTGATCGCGAGAGCCTTGTTGCGCGACCCGGAAATCATGATTTTGGACGAAGCGACCTCCGCTCTCGACGTCGAATCCGAACGTCTCGTGAGCGACGCCTTACGCCGATTATACGCAAATCGAACGACGTTTGTGATCGCTCACCGTCTTTCCACGATCAAGGATATTCCCCGAATCATCGTCATGGAAAACGGAAAAATCGTGGAAGAGGGGGATCACAATTCCCTCTACGAACAGAACGGAATCTACCGAAAACTTTCGGACAATCAATTCACCGCAAACAACGGAGTGCTGCCATGAAAAAGGCCGTGTTGATCGTGGACGATAACGATCGTTACGCCAATAACCTGAAGGTATGGTTTGAACAAAAGGGGTTCGAGACGGTTCGGGCCGTGAACGCCGCTCAGGGTTGGGAAATTTATTCCGCGGATAAGAACCGGTTTCATACGATAGTCACCGATATCACGATGGAGACACAGACCTCGGGTCTTTGGATGATCCGTCGCATCCACAAGGACGGTTATCGCGGGAATAAAATCATCGCCACGACCGGTTTCGATTTTCCGGGAGTGATGTGGGTTTCGAGTTCCGTTCTTCCGGGGTTTGCGGGAATCGGTTGGATGGTTCCGAAGGTTCCCCTAAAACAAGGTACGGTGGTATTCCTTCCCACCGCACTCAAGAAAAAAGTTCCGTTCGAATCGGTCCTTTAGTTTTCCAACGGAGGACCGTTTTCGTTCGGAGTTTCGGCGCCGTCAGGGTTGGCCGGATCCGTTTCCTCCATTTCCGACGCAGGAGTAAAGCCCGGTTTTTTACGAAGTTTTTCCCGTTTTCCTTTTTTGGTTTTTTCCTTCGGAGGGGCGGTGATCGTTCTGAGTTTTAGATACGGTCCGAACACCCAGGACTGATAGGTTTCATAATAACTTTCCGGATTTTTGGATTCCAAAAGAAGAAGATAATAATGATCCTCCGCGAACTTGTCTCCGACCTTTTGGATGAATCGGCGATCGCTTTTTTTCAGGATTTTTCCCACTTCTCCGGAGACGAGATTTCGGATCTTACGCGAAGTAGGATATGGATTCTCCTGGGAAAAGGCTCCCTCCACGTTGACGGTTCCGAACTGATAAAACGCTTTTCGAATATACAATTGCGCTAATACTCTTTGCGCCAATTCGTCGGAAGGGGAACCTTCCAGAATCCTGATAAACGAATACGTTCCGTAGAGGCTTGTGTTTTGTCCGATCGCCTCTATGATATTTCTGGTAAGTTCCGGTTTGGTTTCGAGGGTTTGTTCCAGGATCCGCAGGGAAGCCCGCGTTTTGTGGATTCCCAACGCTTCGATCGCCGTTTTTTGAAGATCGGGATCCTCCGAATCCAGATACGTTTTGAACAACTTCAAATCGTCGTTCACCTGATACGCGGCCAAACCGAGAAGCGAAGCCTTTACGATTTCGATCCTCGTGGAACGGATTCCCTGACGGATCAAGGCGTCCCGTGCGGAAGGGTCCTTGGTTTTTCCCATTCCTCTCCATGAGGAAAATTGAATGTCCGGGTCGTTGGATTTGATTCCGCGGAAAAAATAATCCAAAGAGGAGGACGATCCGATATCGGCTAACGCCTTATAGGCGGCTTGTCTGACGGCTTCTCCGTCGCGTTCGATCACATGGTGTAGGGTTTTGACGCCGCCTTTTCCCATTCTGCCCAGCGCCAAAACGGCCGCCGCGCGAACTCTGGGAATGGAATGGGTCAGTGCGATCCTATCCAAGACCTTATACCGTTTTTCGGTTTCCGCGCGAAATACGGTGAGAATCCCTTTCTTAAGGGAAAGATCGTATTCTATTTCCTGTCTTTCTTTCGGAGTGAGATTTTTGCGTTTGCGTTTTTCATAGGAAGAAACGCCGTCCGATTCCTCCGTTAGATTTCTGGGATCGTTCACATTCAGACCGGAGGAACCGGTTTCGGCGGAATCATTCGCGCCTCCCGAATCGGCAGTTCCGTCCTCCGGAGCGTCCACGGTCTGCGGAAGATCCGTTTCCCTCCGATCCGCGTTATTCGAATCCGCAATCAAAGTCGAATCGATCATCAGACAAAGAATTAGGGCAAAAATCGGGTTTTGAAGTTTAGAATCAGAGAACATCCGGACCTTCGATTGGAGAATTTTTTAAACTTGAGAGTACTAGTATTAAGTTCGTCAGATTTTTTAGCTTTTTCCTACTTTTTTCCGTGACAAGCATGATTTCCCGGGATCGGAATGCTTGACGGAAGCGATTTCACCTGTTAACTTTTAGCAAAAGGGAGAATATTCTTTATCAGCAAGCTCAGCGGTAACCTCAACGGCCTCAAATCCAACCAGATCCAAAGATTGAAAAAAATTTCCGAGAAAAGAATCCGGGAAGACGTACTCGTTAGTCAAGAAATTTCACGCTCTCTCGGCGAATTATCCCTAGAAATCGGCAAACAAATCGGCATTCTCATCGATCGTTCCGGCTACGTTACACACGTGTTAGTCGGCACGGACAACTCCATCGAAATCCCCTTTTTGGACAGACTCCGTACTTCGGAGGCGAGGTTACGCGGTCTTCGATTGGTTCATACCCATCTCAAGGGAGAATCGCTCAACCAGGAGGATTTGACCGACTTGGCTCTGTTGCGTTTGGATTATATCACCGCGGTGACCCTCGATTCTTCCGGAAATCCGAACGGATATCATTCCGCACATTTTAATCCGGACTCCGAAGAGGAGTTGTGGACCGTTTTGCCGAAACAATATCCGGGACAACTGAAGGAAGGAATTCTCGAGGAAATCCTGGAGATCGAATCCAGACTTTCCCGTTCCAGACGCAATCTTAAGGACGCGCAAAAAGAAAATCGGGCTTTTCTTGTCGGTGTGTATCCCGAAAAAAATTCGGGACGACATCCTTCTCTTTCGATGGAAGAACTCAAGGAGTTGTGTAGAACTGCGGAAGTTCACGTCGTGGATACATTTGTACAGAGAAAAAACCGTCTTGATCCGTCCACAGTTTTGGGAAAAGGAAAGCTGGAGGAAATCATCCTCAAGGCGATTCAAAAACACGTAGAACTCCTCGTATTCGATCTGGAGCTGACTCCATCGCAGGCGAAAAAAATTTCCGATGTGGCGGACATCAAAGTCATCGATCGTACACAGTTGATCCTGGATATTTTCGCCCGAAACGCGAAAAGCCGAGACGGTAAACTTCAGGTGGAACTTGCACAACTGAAATACCTCAAAGGACGTCTCACGGAGTTGGACGATAACATGTCGCGTTTGACGGGGGGAATCGGAGGAAGAGGCCCCGGTGAAACCAAACTCGAAATAGGAAAACGAAGAGTGGAGGAGAGGATTTCGCGTCTCGAAGCGGAATTAAAATCCCTCAAAAAAAGAAGAGAGGTCAACCGACGTCAAAGGAAAAAAAACGAGCTCCCCGTCGTCGGAATCGTCGGTTATACGAACGCGGGAAAATCGACCCTTCTCAATGCGCTCACCAACAGCGAAGTCCTTTCGGAGAACAAGTTGTTCGCGACCTTGGATCCGACGACGAGACGGATTCGTTTTCCGGAAGAAAGAGAAATCGTCATCTCGGACACGGTGGGTTTTATCCACGATCTTCCTCCCGAACTTTCCAACGCATTCAAAGCCACCTTAGAGGAGTTAGGCGATTCGGATCTTTTGGTTCACGTGGTGGACATATCCAATCCGGATCACAAACTCCAAATGGAAGCGGTCGAAAAAATCTTGGAAGAATTAGAACTTTCTCATATACCTACGATTCAAGTCTACAATAAGATCGACCGTTTGGAGAAGTTCCGGAGTTGGATGAACGAAAACGGTTTCGACGAAACTTCCGCGAACGGGAAACTTTCCCGTAACGCGGCCAATCACGGACCCGGTTTGGAAGCGGTCGCCGATCTCAAAGAGGAATTGGGAATCGATTTCCACGCGGACTCGGTTTTGGTTTCCGCGTATCAAGGCTGGGGTTTAAAAATCCTTTTGGATCTTTTGGAAAAACGGATCTACGAAAAGGCCCTTTTGGCCTCTTCGACGGAGTGGTAGATCTCCACTTTTTTGGGAAGTTCCATCAGGCGGATTACGTTCTCCAAAAAATGATTGAGCCCGCCGATCACGATTTTTCCGGAATGTTGATCCACGGTTTTGATCAAGGTCAGGATCGTCGCCACTCCTACGCTGTTGATGTATTCCAAATTGGATAAGTCCAGAATGATATTATAAACTTCCTCTTCGAAGATGAAGTGGATCTTTCTGGAAATTTCAAAGGAATTGGAATTGGTCACTTTTCCGTTGAAAACGACCACTTGAACGTCCTTGTCCGAAAGTCCCGTTTTTGTGGTTTCAATATACAATGAATCGAATTCTACTCTCGCCATGAAAATTCCTATTTATCTCTTCGGATAAAGTTTCCCTTCTTCGTATTTCGATCGGATTTCCCCGATCCGCAAACGGATCGATCCGACGGATTTCCACAAAATTCGGATGTTTCCATTTCCCGGTTAGGCATCTTCGCGCCCGGGATCATCCTTTTATGAGAACGTTTTTTTTCAAATTCCACTACATTGTCGCTTAGAAAATAACCCCGGTTTCCCCGGAGGCGTCGGAACGAAAGAGGATGATTCCCTGCGTCCGATCCGAAAATAAGTCCAGATGTTTCCCCGTCTCTTCAAAATGCAAAGACAAAGTAAAATCCTGCCGCTCCCCGGAGAATTTCCTAAAGTTTATCTTCTAATCGAATCGCGACGGACGCATGTCGGATTAAGGACAGACCGTCTATGATCTTCAATGATTTTTTTATATTCGCTTCCGTCGCGGGATGGGTCACCACAACGACTTCCGCAGGTTCCTTTTCCGCTTCGTTTTGCCTTACCGAAGAGATGGAAATTCCGTGGTCGCCTAGAACCTTGGAGATTTCGGAAAGAACTCCGGGTTGATCCAACGTCGTAAACCTAAGGTAATATCTTACCAATTGACCATTGGCCTCGGAAATTTCTGCCTTAGGAAACAAATTTTTTTCGGGAGTTTTCGTTTTGTTGAGTCTGGAGCCGTAGTACAAAACGTCCGAAACTACGGACGAAGCCGTAGGAAGGGAACCCGCGCCCTTTCCTACGAACATTCCCGGACCGGCGTACGCGGTTTGATAATAGACCGCGTTCATTTCGTTCATGATATTCGCGAAGGGATGTTTTACGGGAATCATTACCGGCTGCACCCTCGCTTCGAGCTGATCTCCGATTTTGCGGACCAGGCCGAGAAGTTTGATTCTATAACCGAGTTCCCCCGCGAATTGAATGTCCAACCCGCTAATCTTTGTGATACCTTCGATTTGGACGTCCTGCAAAGAGATTTTCCGGGAGAAGGCCAACGTTCCCAAAATGGATATCTTATGGGCGGTGTCGATTCCTTCCACGTCGAAAGTCGGATCCTTTTCCGCAAAGCCGAGATCCTGGGCGATGCGGAGCGCTTCCGCATAATCCAATTGTTCCAATTCCATTTTGGAAAGAATGAAGTTCGTAGTTCCGTTGAGAATTCCGTACAACGAAAGAAAGGAATCCGCGCCTAACCCCGTTTTGATGGAACGGATGACCGGAATCGCGCCCGCGACCGCGGCTTCCATCCCTATCTCGACGTTCTTTTGTTGGGCGAGGGAGAACAATTCGTCGCCTCTTTGGGACAACAAGGCCTTATTCGCCGTAACGACGGTTTTACCGTTTTGTAACGCGTTTTCAACGATCGAATAGGCGACGTCGGTTCCGCCGACCAACTCCAGCACGAGGTCGATCTCGGGATCGTTCACGACGTTTCGATAATCGGATTCCAGTTTGCAATCGGGAAAATCGGTAAGCGCTTTTCGGATCTTTTCCGGAGAACGTGTGCAGACCGAAACGAGAACCGGATCCAATCCGAACTTATTCCGATAAACGTCCCGTTCCTTTTTAAGAATTTCGATCACTCCCGAGCCGACGGTTCCGGCTCCAATCAAACCGATACGAATGCGTTCCATTGTTTACCATGATCGGAATTTGCGGGGAGGATTCACTCAATTTTCAAGGGAAAGAACGAGCTTCCCCGGAGATCCAAATTTTAATTTACAACATTTCAAATTTCTGGTACGAATCTTAGAGAAGTTTTTTAAATACAGTTTACAAGGTCCAAATGGCAAATAAAAGAAGGCCTCCCAGAAAGAAACATAATTCAAACCAGAAAGGGTCGGGAGGGAACGAAAGGAACCGCGAAAATTCCGATTCCAACCGCGGCGGAAACGAACGCAACGAATCGAAAGAAGGCAATCGAAGACATTCCCATCAGCAACGCCAGCAACACGGAAAGAATTTTCATCGAAATCAGGAATTTCATCGGAAAAGCCAAGAGCTTGCGATGGAAAAAAGCGCTCCTAAGGTTGTAAGAGCGCCCCGTGAAAACGGAAAATACTTCGCCGGAGCCGTGTTATCGGTTTCCATCCTAGTATTGGGAGTTTTCAGTTATTTTATCTGCGAGAATTATCACACAAAAACGCCCGTGTACGGAAAAAGGGGTTGGGATGATTCCTTCAATCGATCCGTAACCTGGGCCGAAGCGAAGGAAATCTGCGACGAAAAATCCAAACGTCTTCCCGGTAAGGATCAACTCAAAAACTTCAGCAAACGGGCCGATCCGAAATTAAGAAATGCGGGAGTGTTTTGGTCCTCCAGTCCGGACGGAGATTCGGGATATTACTTTTCCGTAAACTTCAAGGACGGAGTCGAAACCAGCAGTCTCGGAACGATGAAATACAACGTTATCTGCGTTAAGTAAATCCGATCCGATGATTAAAAAAATTTCCGGGAGAATCGTCACCCACGAAAGGGAATTCGACGGAACGGTGGAATGGGATCCTTCGACGGGATGGATCGTATCCGTTCTCGAGGGATTGGAATTCGACGTCGACCCCGAAAAAACGAAGGACGAGGTTTGGTTTGATCCGAACGAAGCCGCGATTTTCCCCGGCTTCGGAGACATTCACGTTCACGCCAGAGAGGACGAATCCGGAAAACACACGTATAAAGAGGATTTCGATTCCGCAAGCGCCGCCGCAGCGAACGGAGGAGTCGTTCACATCGCCGATATGCCCAACAATCCGATCCCGCCCGTGGACGAAACGAGTTACGGCAAAAAACGCGCGTTAGCCGATCGTTCCTCGATTCATATCACCCTTTACGCCGGGATCGGTCCGGAAACGAAACCCTTGGACGAACCGGTTCCGTATAAGGTTTTTATGGGGCCGAGCATCGGGGAATTGTTCTTTCACGATAATCAAACGCTGGAGGAAACGATCCGCCGTTATCGAGGTCAGAACGTTAGCTTTCATTGCGAGGATCCGGAGATTCTCGAAAAACATCAGGAGGAACGTTTTCACGAGGACCGCAGACCGGCGATCGCGGAGACGTTGGCTACGGATTTCGCGTTGTATCTCATCGAAACCTACGGATTACGGGGAAAACTCTGTCATTATTCGACGGGGGACGGTTTGGAAAAGATCAAAAGCGCCAAAAGAAGGGGGGTCAAGGTCACCTGCGAAGCGACTCCCACGCATCTGTTCTTCGACAAATCGATGTTAACGGATGAGAATCGGCATTGGTTCCAGATGAACCCTCCCCTCCGCGAAAAGGAGGATCGGGAACTGATGTTACAAGGGGTCAAAGAAGGTTGGATCGATTACCTCGCCACGGATCACGCTCCCCACAGCGTCGAGGAAAAGAAAAAGGGAACGAGCGGAATTTCCCAACTCGATACGTATTCCCTCTTCGTCACTTGGCTGATTTTGAAAGCGGGCGTGGATCGCAAAACCATCGCGAACATCTGCGCCAAAAATCCCGGAGAATTCGTGAACGAATATCTTCCCAAAAGATACGGAAAGGGATTCGGAAAAATCGAACCGGGTTACGCCGCCAATTTTACCGTGTTGAATCTGAAAAAACCGAAGAAGTTCCTAAAACAAGAGATCAAAAGC
>NZ_NPEF01000004.1:0-10273 GCF_002811955.1 Leptospira ellisii | reverse complement strand
ATCCGGATGGTGCCCGTTCGAGAATTTCGAATTTCCCGGTTCGATCGAGGCCGCGTTTTTTATGGGAAACCGGATCCGTTAACGGATCGTTTTCCGGGATTTCGCATAACGTTATCGTTTACTGCAATCCCGAGGCGGAACGCCCCCAATGTCGAAGGGTGTCCGATTTTTGAAAACCGAAACGTTCGTAAATTCCCTTGCCCATATCCGTCGCGTGTAATATTACGATTCCCGAAAAAACGGAGCGGATCCTTTCCAGCATAAAGGAGACCAGCACGGATGCGAATTTTCTCCCCCTTTGTTCCGGATCTGTGGTGATCGAATACAGGCCCACCGAATTTCCGTTATAAAAACTCATTCCGGTGGCAGCCATGTTACCGCCGGAAAAAGCCGCATAGATGGAAATCGATTCGCGTTTTAAAAGACGAAGATACAGATTTTCCCGATCGTCCGATTGGAACGAAACGTTTACGATCCTTAGCCACCGTTTTAGGTTTTCGGAATCCGAAATCGCGGCGCATCGCACGTTTTTCGGCCGTTCCAGAACGGAGGGATCCCCTTTGAGATACATTCCCAACTGTTCGTTGCAGTGATCGTATCCCAACTCGCGGAAAACGGATTCGTGTTTTCTTGTATTCGAAAAGTCTAAAATATTGGAATCGAATCCGGATTCGTCCAGTTCGCGGAGTTCCGACCCCAACTTTCGCGCGTCGAAATCTTCCCTTAATACGATTCTCGTGAACCATTCCGAATCGGGGTTCGAATAGAATACGAAACTCTCGCGTTCGAGGATCTTTCCGCCCGATTCCTCCGAACAAATCCGGTGGAGATCGACGTAATTCCTGGCGATTTCGGATTCGTCCGTTCCGTTCATATATAATGCGTTAGACGTTCGGTTTAGGCCGGAGCGAGGATTTTTTTCTTCCAGTGATGCGCGCTTTTTCTGCCGTCTTCCAGCGCTTCCCTGCCGTGGGAAAGGCGGTCGGCGTCTATGTAAGGCGTGACCGTTTCGATCCGTAATATCTGTTTTTTATAATGTTTCGCGAGCATTTCCTTTAATTCCCTGGTTTCGTTCTCTATGATCTGAACGGAGGAATGAAACGCGCGGATAACGGCTTTTTCCGAAGGGCCTTTTTTGGTGCGAACGCTGTGCACCACGATCTTTTTGATCGATTTGTCCAGGATCAGTTCCTTTATGGGTTCCTGATCGGCGACGCCTCCATCGATGAACTCTTCTTCGCCTAACTTTTGTATTTCGAACAAAAACGGAAAGGTCATCGACGCGAGAATCTGGTCGATCAGATCGCCTTTGGTTTTGAGTTCGCGGATCTGTTTCGTGATATTGGAGACCGAAATTCCCATCGGCACGGGTAGTTCCTCGATCTTTTTGTGTCCGAGATGCGGCTTGAGAAGATCGCGGATCTTTTTACCCGATAAGATTCCCGAATAATTTTTGATACCTTTGCGGATCGGTTTTACGAAATTCGTGATCAGATTTCCCTCCCAAAAATCCTTCTTTTTCAGACTTAGGATCAGATCTGTCATCGTATCCACCGGAATTCCCGCGGCAACGAGGGAACCGATCAGCGCGCCCGAACTGCAGCCCGTGATTTTGGAAGGATGAAATCCGACCTCCGAAAGTCCTTTGGCGAATCCCGCGTGCGCGTAAAATCCGAAAAACGCCGAGTTTAAAGTAAGCGCCGTAAATTTTTTTTTAACGTGTATTTGAACCATATAACACCGATTAGTGGAATTATTCTGATATCACTTCCGAAAAGATCCAATTGAAATATTCGCGGTTCCCTTCCAAAAGGGGAAGGCTGATCACGCAAGGTACGGAATAACTGTGAAGCGATTTTACCCGGAGCGTAAGTTCGGTCATCAGATCGCTTTTTGTTTTGAGGATCAGGACCGCCTCGTTTGCGACGGTCAATTTTTTTTCCCAATGAAAGATCGATTTCATTTTCGGAAGGATATTGGCGCACGCGGCGAGGCGTTCTTGAACCAGAATTTTTCCGATCTTTAGTGCTTCCTTTTCGTTTTCCGTCGTGATATAAACAAGTCTGGGCTCCATTCTAAAGTTAATTTTCGTCCGAATCCCCTTTTTTTCGGATAGTTTTTTGGTCTTGTCTCATGTTTTCAAAGAATCATACGAAATTAAATAATGGAATGGGAAAATCAGGTTTGCGTTCTATTTACGGAAAAACGGAAAGAGACCTATCTTTCGGATTCGCCGGATTCCGCTTTTGTGTCTCGCTCTTCATCCTTCTGTTCGCGGGGGAATCCGTTTTTGCGGAAGAGGAACGGATTCTTTTCCGTTGGAAGCTGAATCCCGGCGAAACGGTGGAGTTAAACGAATATCATCGCGTTCAACTGGTGAGTCAGGGACGTAAGATCCGCAGAGAGGATAAAAATCGAATCCTTCTCGAAACCCTTTCTTGCGAGAATAAGTCCTGTCTTCTCGACGGATTTTTCGATACGTACACGAGATATCCGGAAATCGATCCGGCTTTCCGCAAAGACAAAACGTTCAAGAGTCAGTTTCAAATCACGGAAATCGGTCAATACAAGGTTCCACAGGAATACGGAATGCCCAACCTGCGTTCTCTCCCCAGTTTTTCCGAAAAGCCCGTTGCGGTGGAGGAGGAATGGACGCAGCCCGCGACGGAGAATTTCCAATTTCCGGGCGGAAGGGTGATGGTGACGGTTCTGGCAAAATACAAGTATCACGGTCGCGACGATTGGAAGTTTCAGAATTTAAGCGGTAACGCGGATAAAATAGAATATAATTATTCCCTTTATTACGATTCTCAAATGAACCGGGAGGGGGTTCCGTTCAAGATATACGGCTTCGCCCGGGGAATGGTCTTTTTCGACCGCGATGCGGGAATTCCCCAATACAAAAGGGTGCAACTCGCCTATACGTTCGTTTATCCGAACGGCGCCGCGCAGGAGATGTCCTTCGACATCCACGGAGTATATAATAAAAACATAAAGTTAACCGACACCGATAAGGACAAATTCGCGGAGGAGATACGTAAGATTCTTTCCGGAGGGCTGGACACCGGAATTGATCCGGGCAGAACCGCCAAAACGAAACCGGATCCGAAATCCAGACCGCAAAATCTCGGTTGGCCGGAAGAGGAGGAGAATCGGACGAAACCCGAGACGGAAAAACCCTCCGGACCTCCTGTGGAAATCCGTAGAACCGAAGAAGGAATCGCGATCTCCTTAAACTCGGTCCTTTTCGACTATAACAGTTCCGAACTCAAAGAGGAGGCCAAGGATGAGCTGGCCCGGATCGCGTCCGTTTTAAAAAAATACGGCGATCGAGAGATCAGAATCAGCGGACATACGGACAACAGCGGCGGGGAGGATTACAACAAAAAACTTTCCAGAGAACGCGCGTTATCCGTCCTCAAAGAACTGAGGGACAAAGAGGGAATCGAAGAAAAGCGCATGTCCTACGAAGGTTACGGCAAAAACAAACCGATTGCGGATAACTCGACCTTACAAGGCAGACAAAAGAATCGACGCGTGGACATAACGATCGTGATGGAATAGTTTCATTCCGCCGGCCGATTATTTCTTGCCAAATCGGACTCTTTCGTCAACAAAGTGTTCGGCGACGGGAAGAGGGACGGTTCGGGAATGAAAAAAAACATAAATAAGTTATTTCCGACGATAGTATTCCTTTGGCTTTTTTATTTTCCCGCGTCGGTCGGAGCGTTTCCGATCCCGTTGACTAAGGATTGGAAACTGCTGCCCGGCAAAAATCTACAGTTGAGCGCGGACGATCCGGCCTGGATCGTTTTGCAGAGTCTTCCGATCCCCAAGGACACGTTACGCTCCTTTTCGTATTCCGAGGATTCGATTTCCAGCGTTACCTTGTCGAAACGTTTTCGAATTTCGAAGGAAGAGATCGCCGAACTCGCAACCGACGGACTTTCGGTCCACTTTCCGCTGTTTACGAACGTATACGAGGTCTTCTTCAACGGAGAACGCATCGGTCAGGGCGGTTCGGTCGTCGGGGGAAAAATCGTCCGCAACGGATTTAAACGTCACGTCATTCTTCCCATCCCGGAAACCAAGATAAAGGAAGGAACGAACGAGATTAGAATCCTGCTTTCCTCCGATCCCGGCGAGGAATTGGACGCGTATGCGAGTTTCGATTCCACTCCGCCTTTGATCGATCTTCGTTCTAGAAACGCGGAGATACTTTCCGAACGTTCCACGTTGATGTTGTCGTTCCTGTATCTTTTCGTAGGGTTTTATCATTTCCTGTTTTACTTCAAACGCAATCAGGAGAAATACAATCTGTTCTTCGGTCTTTTTTCGATCTTCCTCGCCGCGTATATCTACGTTCGAAGCAACGCCGTATACGAATTGGGAATGGATCCGCTGTTGCAGATGAAGTTGGAATATATGATCGTATTCAACGTTCCCGCTTTTTTTCTCCTTTTTTTGGAGGATTTTTTCCGATCGAAGGTCGGACCGATGTCCCGGTTTTACCGGTTTTTCGCGCTCGGTTTGACTTCCCTGATCCCCTTTTCCAGCAGATTCATATGCGTTTTGCTTCTTCAGATCTGGCAGTTTTCCGTTCTCGTATTTTCCTTATATTCATTTTATATAATGTTTCAGGCGTTGTGGCGCAAAAACCAGGATTCGGTCCGGTTATTCGCAGGATTTTTCATACTTTTGGCCTCCGCGATCATGGATCTTTTGGGTTCCATGCAGTTGGTTTCCGGATTAGAAAATTATGGACTTCTAAAATACGGATTTTTTACGTTCGAGTTGGGAATCGTCTTCATTCTGGCGAATCGGTTTCTGAGCGTTCACAACGAAGCGGAGGAATTGAACAGGGATTTGGATCGAAAGGTCCGGGAAAGGACCGGTCAATTGCAGGATACGCTCGATCAGATCCGTGAACTCAAAGTACAACAGGACGGGGATTATTTTCTGACTTCCCTTCTTCTGGATCCTCTCAACCGTTACCAGATTAAGAGCGATTCGTATCGGATCGAAGGATACAGCAGACAAAAGAAACAATTCGAATTCAAACAATGGAAAAAGGAAATAGGAGGGGATATCATCGTCGCGGACGAGATTCTTCTTAAGGAAAGGAAATATCTCGCTTTCGTAAACGGAGACGCGATGGGAAAATCGATGCAAGGCGCCGGGGGCGCGTTGGTTTTGGGCGTAGTGTTCCGATCTTTTCTCGCGCGGACCAAAAACGTGTCCTCCTACAAATCCAAACCTCCCGAACTTTGGCTCAAGGAATGTTTTTCGGAACTTCAGAATATCTTCGAATCCTTCGACGGTTCGATGTTGGTTTCCGTCGTTCTCGGTTTGTTGGACGTAAAGTCAGGAATATTATTCTTTTTGAATGCTGAGCATCCTTGGACGGCGCTTTATCGGGACGGAATCGCCTCGTTTATCGAGGAAAAGTTGGAACTTCGTAAGATCGGAATCACGGGTCTTGAAAGCAAGATGAAGATTAAGACGTTCTTTATGGAAAACGGAGATTCCGTTTTTATCGGATCCGACGGCAGGGACGATCTGCTTTTGGGAGTGGATTCGGACGGCACCCGCGTGATAAACGAGGACGAATCCCAATTCTTAAAACGGATCGAAGAGGCGAGGGGGGATCTCGGTATGCTCTCACAAGGGCTCCGCAACTTCGGCGAGCTGACCGACGATCTTACCCTATTGAAACTGACGTATCTTGGAAAACCGAAACGTTTCGTACCTTTTGTTCGGATCGATTCCGTGGAATTTCCGGACGAAACGTATTTGGAATGTCTTAGGGACGAGCGTTGGGAGCTTGCGGCCGATCATCTGGATGGTCTCAGAAGCAGAATAAAGGGAGAAGTTCCGCCGGCGTTCAACAAGGAATTGGCGAAAGTATATTATAAAATCGGAAAGTACGAGGAGGCTCTGGCGCTTTTCGAGGATCTGATCTCCGAATTTCCGGAAGACGTGGAATCGATGTTCACCGCCTCATTGATCTATAAACGTTTGAAGCGTTATCGTCAGGCGGTCGAATTGGGGGAAAGGATAATGTTGCGCGAACCCGAATTCGTAGGGAACGTTACGCATCTCGCCGAATCCTATCTGTTCATACACAAGCAGGATGCGGTTCTGCATCTTTTATCCAAGGTGGAAAAATTGGATCCCTCCAACCTTCATGCGCGAAAGATCCGGATTCGGATGGAAAATCCGATCGCCGATCACAGGAACGGTTAAAAAAGATTTTCCGTTATTAAGCGACTTACGTCGATTCCGTTGCTCGGATGACCGATCGTGTTCGACGTAACCACGGAGCGGACGCCCGCCTCCAACAAATCGCGATAGGAATCGTCCGCGAAAATTCCGTGAACGCACAGACAGATCGGGGAAGGTAAGGCCGCTTCCCTAAGTCTTTTCACGGTTTCGATCAGAGTTCTTCCGCTCGATACGATGTCGTCTATCAAAACCGGCGTACGTCCGGACAACGTTTCGACCGCAGGAGCGCTGATCTCCACTTCCCGATCGCCTTTCCGATTTTTTTCGAGAACGATAAAAGGACTTCCGCAAAGACGCGCGACTTCCGCCACCCACTGACTGCTTTCGCTGTCCGGTCCGACGAGAACGGGAT
The DNA here is from genome assembly GCF_002811955.1 of Leptospira ellisii. Taxonomy (GTDB): domain Bacteria; phylum Spirochaetota; class Leptospiria; order Leptospirales; family Leptospiraceae; genus Leptospira; species Leptospira ellisii. The sequence goes on along the minus strand of NZ_NPEF01000004.1, from coordinate 3,636 downwards.
TGTCGATTCGTTCCCGTATATAGTCCGCGAGAAGAGCGGTAGAGTGCAGTGTCTTGGAAGGAATTCTGAAAATTTCCGAAAGATCCGCGATGCGATGAAGGTGGGGGTCCACCGTGATTAGGGAGTCGACGTAACGGGAAATCAGATCGGCGAAAATACGCGCGCTGATCCCTTCCCCTTCCCGGAAGACCTTATCCTGTCTCATATAACAAAGATAAGGCGCTATTAGATGGACCTTTTCCGCTCCCAGGGATCTTGCCGTCTCGCAGAAAAAAATCAAGGGCAGAAGTTTGGAATCGGGTCTATCCAGGGAGCAGATCAGATGAACCTCGGAACCCTTTAGATCGGAAACGATCCTAAGTTTGGATTCCCCGTCGGGAAAGGTTCCGAATTCGGCGGAACCGATCCGAATTTTCGAGCGGGAGGCGACGAGATCGGCTATACCGGCGTTTTCGGGGAAGGCGAATAGTATTCTATTTATATTCATATAAATTAATTTATAAAATTTGAATGATCTCTTTTTGCGATCGGACGTATTCGTAGGCGTATTCCAGTTCCCCTTCGGATTCGGAATGGATCGTATAAAGCACGTCCCCCGTTTCCACCCTCTTCCCGGAAGGGGAAAGGAAATAGACTCCCGCAGAATTGGAGTTAGGCGCTCCTGCCAATCTCGCTACTTTCGCGATCTTACGATTGTCCACTTCCGTTACGATTCCGGAACGGGTCGACAGGACGTCGAGTTTGAATTTAGCCGCGCGGGGCTCGCGGAACGCTCCTTGCGCCTCGCAGATCCTTACGAATTTTTCCCAAGCCTTTCCGGAACTAAGAAGTTCCTCGGCCGCGGCGATCCCGTTTTTAAATCCGTTTGGATCGGAGAATTCGAGCATCGCACCCGCGACGGTCAACGCCCTTTGTCTGAGATCCTGCGGCGCGTTCGGATCGTTTTTTAAAATCTGAATACAGTCCTTCATCTCCAGGGAAGGTCCAATCCCGCGGCCTACGGGTTGTGATCCGTCCGATATGATCGTCTTGATTTTGAGACCGACCGATCGACCCACTACGGTAAAATAGTATTTTAGTTTTTCTGCATCTTCTTCCGTTCTTATCTTTGCCGTTTTCCCGATCGGAATATCGATCACCACGTGAGTCGAACCCGCTGCCGCCTTTTTGGAAAGAACCGAAGCGATCATCTGGCCTACGCTATCGACTTCCAAAGCCCTTTCCACGCGGATGAGAATGTCGTCGACGGGACTTAAACCGATCGACCCTCCCCAAACGATACAACCCCCTTCCTTTTCGACGACGGTTTTCATCTTCGAAAGACTCAAATTCACCTCGGTCACGACCTCCATCGTATCGGCCGTTCCGGCGGGCGAGGTGATCGCGCGCGACGAGGTTTTAGGAACGATCTTTCCCGCGGCCGCGACCACGGACACTACGATGGGCGTGGTCCTATTTCCGGGAAGACCACCTACGCAGTGTTTGTCGACGATCGGGCCGTCGTTCCACTTCAATACGGAACCGGTTCGGATCATCGCCTTTGTTAGGGACTTGATCTCCTCGAGGTTGAGGCGATCCCCCGCGCACGCCGTCACGAAAGCGGCGATCTCGATGTTGGAATACTTTTCATCCTTGATTTCGCCTATGATTCGATCGAAAGATTCCCCGTTGAGACGGTTTTCATACAATTTGGATCTGACGTCGTGCATGGATTGAACGGGTTGTAAGTGCGAGAGACGGACTTCGTCGCCTTCCTCGGCGTCGATCGCCTTCCAAGCGCTTTCGGAAAGTCCGACCTGGCCGCTCTGCAGAATTTCGGTTTCGACGATGTTCAACGAAGCGATGATCTGTTTATCCCCTGAAGTCACCGAAATGCGACTGAGCGCGACGAAACCTTCCGACTTACACGCCGGACAATCCCGTTTGAGGAAAACGACGTATTCTTGATTGGTGTCGATTCCGAGGTTTTTTAGGCGGAGAACGTTTTTAGTTTCGTACATATTAAAATTCTAATTCTATAATATCGAAGAGTTTCGGGATTTTGCAGTTCATTCCTAAATCGTTCGTCAGTTTGACACGGAGCGCGTCGGAGGAGCCGGTTTCTCCGTGGACGATGAATACGGTTTCGGGTTTTTTGTCGAGCGCCGACAACCAGTGGAGGATTTCCTTTTGGTCCGCGTGCGAGGATAAACCGTCGATCGTCCGAACTTGGGCTTTGACCTCGTAATATCTTCCGTAGATTTTTATCTCGTGATTGCCGTCCCGGAGTTGTCTTCCTCGGGTGCCGGAGGCGTGGAATCCGCATAATAAAATCGTCGAGTTCGGATTTCCTAAATGATGTTGAAGATACGTCAAAACCCTTCCTCCGGTGGCCATTCCGCTTCCGGCGATAACGATCTTGGGAGTTTCGTCTTCGGCGAATCGATACGTCTCCTTGGGGGACTCGGTCTTACGGAAAGCTCCCCATATCTGCGAACATTCCGATGGATCGAGTTTGTGCCATTTCGTATGTTCCCGAAATACCTCGAAAACGTTGCGACCCATCGGCGTATCCAGGATCATAGGAACGTCCGGAATCGCGGATTCGGACTTGAGTTTCCAAAGAAGATACATCAGACTTTGAGCGCGTTCCACGGCGAAACTGGGCAGAATGACGGAGCCTTTTCTTTCCAAGGTTTCGTTGAGAATTTCGGTTAATCGTTGTTCGACGCCTTTGTCGTGGATACGGTCTCCGTACGTACTTTCAACGAACATATAATCGGCGTTAACCGGTCGTTCTGGCGGATAAAGAAGTATGTCTTCCGGTCTTCCTATATCTCCGGAAAATACGAACGTTTTTCCGAAAATCTCCAATTCTATAAACGTGGCTCCGAGGATATGTCCGTTGTATCGGAACCGAACTCGGATTCCCTCCGCGATATCCTTCCACTGATCGAGTTCGACCGCTCGAAAGTAGGAAACGGACTCGACCGATTCCTTGAGATCGTATAAGGGAACGGCCGGTTTGTGTTTGGAATAACCGCCTTTGTTCGCGCGCTCCGCTTCTTCCTCCTGGATTTTACCGGAGTCCTTCAAAATGATTTCCGCGATTTCCAAGGTGGGAGCGCTTCCTAAAATTCTGCCTCGAAATCCTTGTTTTACCAAGCGGGGAATATAACCGGAATGATCCAAATGCCCGTGCGTCAAAAGAACCACATCGATTTCGGAAGCACGAACCGGGAGCGGGGCCCAGTTGAGCAGGCGCAGTTCTTTTAAGCCCTGGAACATTCCGCAATCGACGAGAAGTTTCATTTTCCCCGTATCAAGGAGGAATTTGGAGCCGGTGACCGTTCCGGAAGCACCAAGAAAGTGAATTCGAAGAGAAGAGCTCATAGTATCGAAACTTCTTTTCTATGTGGGAAAAAATAGAATCATAATTTTCGGAATCGAACGTTGATTTATATCACCCAAGTCTTGGATCCTTTTCCCGAAAATTTCCGCTGGAGGTGGGAGGACATAATTATATGTGACATAATAATTCAGAATTCTTTCTTCTTTCGTTTTTTTTCTTAGCTTCAAATTTATAAAAGTCTGCACTTTGTTTCGGAAAAGCGACAAAATTCTATTTTATAACAATTGTTTTCGATAGAATGGGTT
>NZ_NPEF01000399.1 GCF_002811955.1 Leptospira ellisii | reverse complement strand
TGACGATTCGTCGGTCAGCGGACCCCAGAGAAAAATCTTTCTGTGGTCGAGGAAATTTTTGGAAATTTTACTTCCTGTGAGTTCTTCGAATACTTCCGCGATTTTTTCTGTTTCTGGCATTCCTGAACCTTTCCTTTAGTAGTTGGTAAAGTCCAGTTTCTTCTTCCGCATTTTTATGAAAACTCCAATACAGGTAAAACTAGCGAAGATTGCGTAGAAAATCCGAATAAAATGAATCGGCGGAACCGGAAATTGTTTCCCGGGACGGAATGCGTTGAGTCTGGAAGCCAAAACCGGTTTGAGTTCGTTCGTAGATTCGGTTTCCCTAAATTTGATGATATGCGCGTTCTCGCTCAAAAGATAAAAACGACGCGCTTCCCGTTCCAGGGCGACCTGATCGTTCTTAAGAATTTTTTGTTTTTCTTCGAGTTGGCGGTTCTCATACGCCAACCGTTCCACGTCTAACCGCAATGCGGCCAGGGATTCTTCCAATTGGGAACGAACCACGATTCCGGATTCCCCCAAAACCACGAAATAGAACAATCCCGCAAGGAAACAGGAAAGCCAAAAGACTTTGATCGATGTTTGGTTCATGTCGTTTCCTGCTCCTTTTTAGCGCTTCTTTTTTCCCGAAACGAATTCCGTTTCTTCCGGGAAAAAAGAAGATTCCGACGGGGAAATCGTTTTAGAGATTGTAGAACGTTTCCCTGCCTTTGTAAACCGCTGACTTTCCGAGTTCCTCTTCGATCCTCAGAAGTTCGTTGTACTTCGCGATCCGATCGGTTCTGGAAAGTGAACCGGTTTTGATCTGACCTGCGTTAGTCGCAACCGCGATGTGGGAAATCGTGACGTCCTCCGTCTCCCCGCTTCTATGGCTGACAACGTTCGTGTACTTCGCCTTTTTCGCCATTTCGATGGAAGCCAGGGTTTCGGATAAGGAACCGATCTGATTCACCTTGATCAAAATCGAATTTCCCACACCGGAAGCGATTCCCTTGGAGAGTTTTTCTATGTTCGTCACAAAGAGGTCGTCCCCTACGAGCTGGACTTTTTTACCGATCTTATCGGAGAGAAGTTTCCAGCCTTCCCAGTCGTTTTCGTCCAGACCGTCCTCGATGGTGATGATCGGATACTTGGAAACCAAGTTCGCGTAATAATCCACAAGTTCGGCACTGGAGAATTCCTTATTATTTTCGGCACCGAGCACGTATTTCTTTTTGCTTTTGTCGTAAAACTCGGAAGAAGCCGCGTCCAGTCCCAGCAAAACGTCCTTTTCAGGTTTGTATCCGGCCTTTTCGATCGCCTCAAGAATGACCTCGATCGCCTCCACATTGCTCGTAAGATCGGGTGCGAATCCGCCTTCGTCGCCGACCGCGGTATTCAGTTTTTTTCCTTTGAGTACGGATTTGAGGGAATGGAACACTTCGGCGCCCATTCTGAGCCCCTCGCGGAAACTTTTGGCTCCCACGGGAAGAATCATAAATTCCTGAAAATCCACGTTATTGTCCGCGTGCGCCCCTCCGTTGATGATGTTCATCATCGGAACGGGAAGTTCCCGGGCGAAGTTTCCGCCGATATACCGGTAAAGCGGTAGTTTGGAATGCGCGGCGGCGGCCTTAGCCACGGCGAGAGAGGTTCCGAGAATCGCGTTGGCTCCGAGTTTGCCCTTGTTTTTGGTTCCGTCCACGTCGAGCATCCGTTGATCGATCCGGTTTTGATCGATCGCATCTTCTCCCTTGAGTACTTCCTGGATTTTTACGTTTACGTGTTCGACCGCTTTCAGAACACCCTTACCCAAATAACGGTGTTTATCCCCGTCTCTGAGTTCCACCGCTTCGTATTCTCCTGTGGAAGCTCCGGAAGGAACGGCCGCGCGGCCGAAAGAGCCGTCCGCAAGGGTAACGTCCACTTCGACGGTGGGATTTCCGCGGGAGTCCATGATTTCACGAGCTTGGATTTTTTGAATTTGAGAGTTATGAGACATTTTGTTTCCTGAGATTCTTTCGTTCGTTTTTATTTTCCTTCCGCCGTAGGTTCGCGGTCCGCGATTTCGTCCGGAATCAGGGTTATTAAACGGTTCATATCCAAGAAATCAAGCGGGAAACAAAAAAATGGATTGCTCGTCCGAATGGAAAGGATTCGAATTACGACTTACCTTCAACCTTCAAGGTGGTTTTTTCGAATGAAGACATCCGAAAAACACGTTCTCTTTTTTCACATCGTTTTTGCCCTTGTGTGCGTTCCCGTTCCGATGATGAACATCATCAACGGAGGGGCGCACGCGGACAATAACGTGGATTTTCAGGAATTTATGA
>NZ_NPEF01000398.1 GCF_002811955.1 Leptospira ellisii | reverse complement strand
ATTCGATACTACTTTTAGAGTTGCGACGGGAGCGAATCCAGCATCTGCAAGAAATTATAAAATCACGATTACATATAAATAGAATTTAAGAATGTTTTTTCAAATTAAAAGAATCGAAAAGAAGAATAAAAGAACTATACAGCGATTCCGGAGATTTCTCTCTAAACCGATTATTCGGGTCCGTTTGTTTCTAAACGTGAAGGTATCTCACCTTTATGTATCTGATTAACTTAAAAAATTCTACCGTTTTAGAAAAGACCGAAGACGAATCCGTTATTAACATCTGGTATCAAAAATGCCAAGAAGACTCTACTCTTCTTGTAACAGCAAAATGGCCGATCCCAAAAATGAAAATCGAAAACGGAATTCTCATTTCCAAGAAGGAATCTGAGTGGACCGTTCCGAATGATATTTCTTTAGAAGATTTACGTTTCAAAAGAAAACGAGAACTCTTTGCGAAATATTCTGAAAAATGTGAAGAAGGGGTTGTATTTGAAGGTGAGATTTTTCAAACGAACGAGAAATCTGCCACGAGAATTGGACTTGCGCTCCAAGATTGGGTTCGCGGAATTCAAACTCCTTATTGGATCCGAAAAGATGACACTCATCACCAAATCGATTCTTATCCTCAACTAGATTCTTTGGCAATTTCTATTAGTTTACGGTGGAAGACTCTTCTTCATATCTATACAACTCTTCGAGACGAAATTGATATTTTCCAAGCTGATTCATTACTTACGCTAAACGTGATTTCCCGTTGGGAAGAAATAGAGAAGGAAATAACGAATTGATATCTCAAGATCAGATCAATTACATCGCCGGATTTATCATCTCCGGAATAGGCTACTTTTTAAAACACCTGCATTCCAAACTAAACGAAGCTCTTCAAGTATCTTATGAGGCAAGAAATAAGGTTAATCAGTTAGAACGCGACTTAAACTATCAGGCCACAGACTTAAAAGAAATCAAAATCGAACTTCGCACGTTGGGAGATTCGATCAATCGACTAAACACAACTTGTTCCACGTTGACCGTGCTTTTACAAGATGCAAAGGATGCAAATCCTTGATCCATGCAACAGCTTTAAAAGGAATTGAACAAAATAGTAAAATCAAACCCGTCGGAACCGTAACTTTCGGTTCTGTATGTGGGTACATTTCTGCGATGATTCTCGCTTCTTCCGTGAAGCCCGAGCTTGCAACAATTGAAAAGATTCGTTGGTTTATCGATTTTCTTGAACCGCGATTTGGAGAGCCTGGAGTAGGGGAGAAGATTTTAAAAAATCCAAAGCTTCAATGGATCGTTTCTATTTGGAAATCCAATCTTGAAATTCGATTGGGCCGTTTTCTTGAATGTTATGCCGAGGGTTTAAAGGAGATCCTCTTTGAATCGAATATTGAAGTTACGCTTCGGATAAACGGTGATTGGAAAGAATTAGACGAAGTTCTTTTGTCCGGCCGCGCTGTGATGCTTGGAACAAGTCTTACGAAGGCCGGTCACTTTATCGTACTAACTGGAATAGAAACTATTGAAGGAGTTAAATTTTATACTGTAATCGATTCCAATGGGAATTGGAATACTGGTTACAAAGACAAAGGTATTTATAACCGATATGAGGCCACGAAACTCGTCGCACATTGCGGAAGAGATCAAAACGCAGGGAAGAAACCTTCTTATATCTTCCTGACTCAAAGAGGAATTTGATTTTGGTAAAACACGCGAAATCGTTTTGGAAGTATTTACTTAACAATTCAACAAAAGGGATCATTTCTACGATTCTCGGAATCGGGATTGTAATCGGATCCGTCGTTTCAGTTTTTCTCGAAAAAGCAGATTGGACCCAAGCGTCTATCGGAATCGCGGCCGGTTTCGCCGCAATCGGGTTTATGGGGAAACGCTCGAAATTTCCGGAGGCGAAAGAATAATGAAGAAAATTCGTTTTGTTCTTTTCATTTTCTTTACCTTGATTTTCGCAAATTGTTCGACTCCCCCGGACGAGCCGATTTTTGACTACAAATTCGAAGTTCAAAATTTGAAAGAAAATAATTCAAGGAGAAAGAAATCTGCGGATCCAGTTGAAATCGAACAAATCTGCAACGACAACGAAGAGGGAAGGAGGAGAGCGTTAGATGCATTCATTCGAGAAAAGTCGTTTGGAGTTTATTGGAAAAAGATCGCTGAATCTCGGAAGGCAGATGCGGAATTTGGTAGGTCTGTTAAGCGGTGGTTTTTTGTGATTTTTATCGGTGGTTTGATTTCGATTTTTCGAGGGGGAATTTCCGGGTACGCGGGGATTCGATCGAAATTTATCCGGCGTATCATACGGACGGAA
>NZ_NPEF01000397.1 GCF_002811955.1 Leptospira ellisii | reverse complement strand
CCAAAACGATCCGTTATCGCCCGGCGGTTCCGATCGCCCTGAACGAGCCGAACTCCCTGACGGGAAGGGTTTCCTGTGCCGAGGCTTTGGCTAAGATCGGAAATCCCGAATCGGTAAGTACGGCTAGGAAGGTGACGGATCATTTATCCTATTGGATTTATATGAGTTATCGTTCCGCAGAGGAGGGGCAATCCCCTACTTACTCGAATCAAATAACGTATTTATTTCAAGCGCATTGGGCTCTCGCGAAATTAGGCCGCAAGAAGGAAGCGCTCGTTCGTCTCGGCGCATTGAAAAAGAAATATCTAAACGAAATGGAGGCGCACACACAAAAGGAGTTTCTTTCGAATTTAAAAGAAGCGGAACGATGGTAATCGGCGACGGCCCGGGATGAAAAATCGATCCTTCCGCTCTCCGAATTTTATTCCGCATTCCCCAAGGATCGGTGAAAGTGAAAGATGCCGGGCTCCCAGGAACTCGGATAAATTCTTTCGCTTTGACGGACGCCCGCATGAATTTCCGGAGCGAGCGCAAGATCCTCCGAAGTGGTGCGAAAAAAGAAATCCCGATTTCCTTCCCAAAAACGAACCATCCGGTCCGTCTTCGGTTTTTCGGGGATCAAAACGGCTCGAAGACAACGGGTCCGTTCCGCGGAAATCGGCTGGAATTGAATGAGTCCGAAATGGTCGCGGAACAACACGAGGATCGTCGAGGGAAAAATAAAATAGGTTATGATCAAATCCTTTCTTGAAGGGATCTCCGCGGCTTTATAACTCCGATTCGGTATTAGAATTCTTGCATGTTCTCCGATCGGATCGAAAACGGAGGCGTTTTTTTCCACCACGGGTGCGACCGAATTCTTATGAAGGGTTGCTATGTGATACGTCTCCAAAAAAATTTCGACTCCCACCTTCCAATTGTATTCCCCCTCTTCCTTGAGAACGGTGAAAGGAACGTAAGAGTCCAATTTATATTCGTCCCATTCCCGTCGAACCGGTTCTATGAGATCCAAAATTTCGTTCGTTTCTCCGGCGAAGACCGTTACGGCGGTTTCCATAAGGGGAATTTCGCGCAATTTTTTATTTCCAGCTTCGCCTCCGCTCGTCAATAGTTCTCCGTCGGTCGCGTATGTCCAGGAATGATACGGACAAACTATCTTCCGGATCGACTTCGTATCCTCGCCGGAAATCAAACGGGTACCTCGATGTAGACAAGTGTTGGCGAAGGCCCGCAGATCGTTTTTTTCGTCGCGCAACAGGATCCAATTTCGATCCATAAAGTTCGTAGAAACGCAATCCCCCGGTTTCGACAGCGTATCCTGAAATCCCGCCAAAAAAGGACGTCGACGAAGCAGGTCCGTTTCCTTTTGAAAAACGTCGTTTTTTAAATAACCGTCCGTGGAAAGTCCCGAATCGGCGTCGGTTCCGTCAAAACCCGGATAAATTTCCGGAACGCCGAGCTCGCTTTGTTTTCGTACTCGCTCTAAAAGAAGTTCGGAAAAAGGCAGATGTTTGGTTCGATATGTTTCTTTGATTTCGGTCTTCACTGAGGTTTTTCCCATCCGCGCGACGATTCGTAGGCGGAAAATCGATTGGTAGGAAACGCATCGTAAAGATCGTTTAACTTATGCCCCTCGATACTTTTATTTTCGTTCTTTTGATACCAATCCATGATGAGAATTTGAAACGCGCGGATCGTCTCCGCGTCCCGCAAAGGATCGCCCAATCTGATCCCATCGCCGACCTCGTAACCCTCTTCGTCGATTTTTCCAGGCAGATAAAATTCATGATCCGCAATTCGATTGATCAGATAACCGATATTTCGTTTACGATCACGTTTCTTCGGGAATGAACGGAATCAGGGCGCCATCTATGATCCACGCGCTCGGCTTGCGTTTGAGAAGTATCGGATAAATACGGAAGAAGAAAGGGAATCACGATCATTCCCATTTTCTGCAATTTTAGAATCGGATCGAAAGAGGTATTCGGAAGCTCGTTGAAACGGGATTCGGATTCTCCGGAAAGTTTTTTGATCTTTTCCGCCTCTTCGGCAACTTGTTTTTCGAGATTCTTCCCCGATTCGTTCAACATTTGTTCCGCTAAGAAAAAATAGCTGAAAATTAGAATGCCGAAGAGTAGCCCAACGCAAATTTTGAAAAACATACCGCGCTGAAAAAATTCTTCTGCCCGATTCGATCAAGAAAAAAGTTCACCCGGGACAAATCGGATGATAATCCGATTCGTTTTGAAACTCCTGCACCCGTGGCGTGCGGCGCAGCCTTGAGTGGCAGAGAGGATTTGCGTGAGTTCCCGCACGATTTTGCCGACGAACCAG
>NZ_NPEF01000396.1 GCF_002811955.1 Leptospira ellisii | reverse complement strand
CGAACTCGAAGCGATTCTCGAATCGGAATATCTAAAACACGGAGCCTGGGGCGGCGGATACGGTCATATCGTGGCCTCGGGAAAAAACGCCACGGTCCTTCATTATACGTCTAACAACTGTAAGCTGGAAGAAGGGGATCTGGTTCTCGTGGACAGCGGCGCGGAAAAGGGATATTATACCGCGGACGTCACGAGGAATTTTCCCGCGGGAAAAAAATTCACGGCGGAACAAAAGGCCGTCTACGAGGTCGTTTTGAAGGCGCAAAAGGAGGCGATCGCGAATACCTGCGAAGGAACCGAATTCGTCTCCGTTCACAACGGCGCGGTAAGGACCCTATGCGAGGGATTGATCGATCTCGGTCTTTTGCAAGGTTCGCCGGACTCCGTCATAGAACAAGGAACATTCAAAAAATATTATATGCACCGGACAAGCCATTATTTGGGAATGGACGTCCACGACGTAGGGACGTATTATCAGGACGGAACCTCCAAAAAACTGGAGAACGGACAGGTGATCACGATCGAACCGGGTTTGTATTTCGATCCCGAGGACGTTTCCATTCCGGAGCGGTTCCGCGGAATCGGAATCCGGATCGAAGACGACGTTCTCGTTCAGGGAAAAACCCCGGTCAATCTTACCCGGGAAATTCCGAAAGAAATCGAAGAGATAGAATCCAGAAAACGTTAAGCGAAGTTGCGGATCGATTCCGCATCGATCGTCTTTGTTTTGCGATGAAGGTCGTTTTATATAAAACGAACGGATTTTCTTTTTATAAAATGGGGCGACGGTTTTCGAAAAGTCCCCGTTTTTTTCCTTGTCTAAACTCCAAATCAAACGTTAGTTGTATTGTTTCCGAAGGACTTACGAATTCCTACGTCCTATCTGTTTTACGATAAAAAGAGAGTTCCTTATGGGAACGCAGTTAGAACGAATTCAGAAGACCGCTCCTTAAAACGCAGATTGTGAACGAACCCGGAAAAAACCCCGTTTTCGTGAGGAAGTGTAGCTTTTATGTTTCTTTTCTGGCATAACGACCTCGTCGTAGGTCGTGGAAGTCGGGGCTCCCTACGTCGAAGTCCGCAAATACTACGACGCCTTATTTCTTCCGTTTCCCCTTTTGTTTCGATTTCATTACGAAGTTCGGCTTCCGTCCTCGTTTTATTATTTTCCTCGGTTTTATACGCGCAGCCGATCCAAAAGATCGATTCTTTTGATACGATCACGAGTCTGGATTCCGGTAAGGAACATACTTGGGAGATTACGACGCAGAAACTCGATCCGGTTTCCTTTTCGCGTTCGTATCTGGAAGGAGAGTCCTCTTCGGGGATTCGCTGGGAACCGTATAAGGCGCCGGGCGTGTTTCAGCTTCCCGACGTATCGATCGAAACCGTTTATCTTCTCAAAAAATTCGTCGCGCCTAAGGACTGGAATGCCTCTTCGATTTCGATCCGTTTGGGTACGATCACGGACAAGGATCGTACGTATCTGAACGGAAAACTGATCGGAGCCACGGGGGATGGAAACTCTACGTTTCCGCAAGCGTATGATAAAATTCGAATATATACGATCCCTCCCGGTCTGATCCGCAAGGGACAGGAGAATCTGATCCTTGTCGAGGTCAAAAAATTCTTCCGAAAGGAGGTGGGAATCGAGCAGGATCGGACCGAGATAGGCGATTCCTCCCTGATCCAAAAGGATCTTTTGCGCGCGGAATACATCAAGATCCTCCTTTTGATGATCTATCTCACGGTGGGGGGGTATTTTCTTTTTTTATACGTACGAAGACGTACGGACAAGGAGAATTTGTATTACGGTCTATTCACGCTTCTTCTGGTGGTTTACCAGTTTTTGAGGAACCAGACCAAATACGATCTCGGGATCGAATTCATTTATATGAAGAAGTTGGAATATATAATTCTGACGATCCTGATCCCCGTCTTCGCGGCCTTTATCAGGACCTATTTTAAGTTCGAACGTAACCTCTTCTCGAGCGTTCTCGACGGGATTTATCTTTGTTTCACGCTGTTTTACGTCGTGTCGAACGACGTGATTCATTATAATATGCTGAATAAACACGTGGTCCAATACGGCTGGTTCCTCTACGTCGGCATGATCACGTATTATCTCGTTCGGAGGATGATCGCGAAGAATCGAGACGCGCTTTTGATCCTCGGCGGCGTTTTGATCATAGTGATCGCCGGGGTTTTGGATACCCTCGGCGCGAGAAACATAATCGTATTTCCGAGGATCGTAGGTTACGCATTCCTGTTTTTCATCCTGAGTATCGCCACGATTTTGGCGAATAAGTTTGTGCGTCTGAACGAGGAAGTGGAGGAGTTGAAC
>NZ_NPEF01000395.1 GCF_002811955.1 Leptospira ellisii | reverse complement strand
CCTTCCGCTCCGTAGGTTTGGAAGTTTCTTCGTATCTCATAGAACTGCTGACGGGAATATCCCATGATTTTGCAGGCTTTGCTTACATTTTCTAATTCATTCGCAAGCTCTAACAAATTTAGCTTTCTTCTTTTTGCTTTTTCTACTGCATTGGTGTTGGTGGTCATCGGTTTCTCCTGAGTTTAAATAATTTGTGGTAAAATCATTTTTACTTTCAGAAGAAATCGGGACCACTGATTTTTACCCGACTGTCAGGCGAATACTATCACTACACATTTTGATTAACGTCATCCAACGTCAACTCGAGCGAATTCGAAAAAAATATCATATTTCCGAAAGTATTGAGAGTCCCCCTCTAAACATTCGCCGTTCCCCAATTGCGCAAAGCCTTTAAGATAGGGCCCAACGACTTTCCTTTCGGAGTCAGTTTATATTCCATCCGAGGAGGCGATTCCGTATAAAGACTCTTGTGGATAAAACCGTTTTTTTCCAGTTTCTTAAGCCGATCCGATAAAATAGCCGGGGTGATTCCCGCAAGAGCGGTTTCAAAGTCGTTAAAACGACGGACTTCGGACACCGTAAAAAAATCCCGCAGGATCAGGATGGTCCAACGTTCGCCGATTAAATCCAAGGTTTTCGCGACGGGGCAATCCAGCCCGTAGGATCGTTCAAGATTCTTCATAATTCAGCGAGAAAGTTTGTTGACAAAGTCCAGGTGTCAACTATGTTTTTAGAAGTTACTATTATATTTATAGTTACTACTTTTTAAATGGGGTCGGTGCGAATTTGGTTACTCAATTTGAGCTTGTTCTCGGCATAGTTTTGATCGGAATCACCTTTATTTTCACTTTATTCGTGATTATTACGGCGGTTTCTAAGGTGAATCCGCGGTCCATTTTTCCCCTAACTTCGGTTTTGCTCCTTTGGTTCGGTTTGATTTTTTTGTTTGCGGCAAAAGGTTTTTTTAAATTCGAAAAACCGTCTCCGATTCCGGTGGCGATCGCCATATACCTACCGGTTATTTTCGGAGGTATTCTGATCGCTCGATCCGCTTTTATGCAAAAAATTCTGTTTAGTATTCCGCAAAGAAGTCTCGTTCTTCTGCACGCGGCTCGGTTTATAGGGGCGATGTTCATCTGGTTTTATCTTACAGGTAAACTTCCGCCTACGTTTGCATTGACTGCTGGAATCGGGGATTGCCTTGTGGCGTCCTTTGCCCTAACGAGCGTTTTTATTCTTAAGAAAAATCCGAACGCGAAAATTGTATTATGGATTCTTAATGTTCTTGGTATTATCGATCTTTTGATGGCTGTTTCCCTTGGAACTCTATCCTCCGAGGGACCGCAACGTCTTATTTTTGAAACGCCCCCCTCCAATTTGATCGCGGAATTACCGTTACTTTTGATTCCCGGTTTCGGTGTTCCCTTTATCGCGTTGATCCACGTGATTTCAGTGATGAAACTTAGAAGAGAATCGGAATGATCGCGGTCTTGCGGGGATTCCCGAAAAACGATTCCGGATGATGGCGGAAATTCGCAAGACTTAGAAAACTGAATCAATAAAGTTACGGTTAACGCGGGAAGAATACGATCGCGGCCGGATAAACCGGACGCGTTCGAAATTCGTTTTATCAATTCTGGATTTTTCGGATCTCTACGGCGCGACGGTTTCCCGGTTTTCGATTCCGTTTTCTTTTTTCCATAACTCCGGTAAAAAACGTTCGAATTGACCGACTTCTTCTATGTTGTGTTTGATCCATGCAATGCCCCGTTCTTTCGGAAAAACGAATTTCAAAAACAAAGGACGGACCCATTTCCAAGTCCAACCTTTCCATCCGATGATCAGGCAATTCTCATAGATCGTGTCTTTTCCGGAAGGCGCGAAGGTGTATTCCATTCTTGCGACCTTGTATTTTCCTTCGAGTCTGGGGTTATGAATATAACCTGTTTCGTCTAACTTTTCTATGTTAGTGACGATGTTGACGATGTATTTTTTATTTCTTCCGAGGTATTCGACGAGTCGTATGGAAGCGCCCGGTCCAATCGATCCGTCCGGTAATCTAGTCTCATAACTCGCATGTACGTGATCTTCCGGATGCCATACTTGGTATTTTTCGTAACGACCTCCGTCGTATTCCATCGTTCCTTCCAAATGGGAAAACCACCAAACGAGCATTTTCGGAGTTACTCCCTTTACGGGTGCGTGTCGAATCCAGAATTTCACCCTTCCGTCGGCAAGTATTTCGGTTCCGGAAGCCGCGCTTGAGACTTCCTTTTTTAGCCAAGATACGGGAAGAATAGGCTTTAAAGAGATATCCACTTCTTTCATAAAATCAGATCTCCTAAATATAGTAT
>NZ_NPEF01000394.1 GCF_002811955.1 Leptospira ellisii | reverse complement strand
CCGTGGACGATTACGGAAGATACACGGACGAATTCCCGCTGATGCAGGGTACGAAGGTGTTCGACGCCAATCCCGAAATCATCAAACTTTTGCAGGAGAAGGGTTTGCTCCTTCATCACAGCGAGTTCGAACATTCCTACCCGCACAGTTGGAGAAGCAAAAAGCCTCTGATCTTCCGCGCGACTCCGCAGTGGTTTTTTAAGATGGATTTTAACGAGCTTCGCGAAAAATCCCTGGCGGCCATCGACAAGGTGCAGTGGGTCCCTTCTTGGGGAATCACCAGAATCCGTTCCATGGTGGAGACAAGACCGGATTGGTGTCTTTCCCGTCAAAGAAACTGGGGAGTTCCCATTCCGGCGTTCGTTTGCGAATCCTGCGGAGAAACCCATATCGACGAAACTTCGATCCGCTTTTTCACCAAAATGGTCCGCGAAAAGGGGATCGAAATCTGGTATTCCGAAAAGGCGGGGACGCTTCTTCCTTCGGGAGCCAAGTGCGGCAAATGCGGAAAGGATTCCTTCAAAAAAGGAAACGATATCCTGGACGTCTGGTTCGACTCCGGTGTTTCCAACTTTGCGGTGTTAGACGAACGTAAAGGCGAACCGCCTGCGGATCTTTATCTTGAAGGTTCGGATCAGCACCGAGGCTGGTTTCAATCCTCTCTTTGGCCTTCGATGGCGCTTCGGGGAATTCCTCCTTACAAAGCGGTTCTGACGCACGGATACGTTCTGGACGAAAAGGGGCGGCCGATGTCCAAGTCGCTCGGAAACGGAATCGATCCTACGACGGATATCATTCAGGTTTACGGCGCGGATATTCTCCGCCTTTGGGTGAGCTCTTTGGATTTTCGGGACGACATCAAGGTAGGTAAGGAATCTCTCAAGATCGTTTCCGAACAATACAGGAAAATCCGCAACACGTTCCGTTATCTTTTGGGGAATTTGGAGGGACACGATTCCGAACGGAATCTTCCGTACGAGGAATTAGAGGAGATCGATCGTTTTTATCTTTCCAAACTGGCGCAATTCGTGGAGGACTCCGTTCAGAGTTACGACACGTATCAGTTTCATCAGATCTATCAGAAACTGATCCTATTCTGCACGGTGACCTTGTCCCAGGATTATTTCGAAATGATCCGCGACCGGATGTATTGCGACGCGAAGGATTCCAAAACGAGACGTTCTTCGGCGACGGCACTGCAGCATATTCTGGAAACGTTATGCGTTCTTACGGCTCCCATCCTGAGTTTCACCGCGGAGGAAGTCTGGGCCTCCAACGGCAAAAAAGAATCCGTCTTTTTTCAGAACTTTCCGGATCTTACGTCCTGGAAAAATCCGGCTCTCGAAGAAACGTTCGAACCGGCGTTACAGGCGAGGGAAACCGTCCAAAAGGCGCTCGAACTCGCTAGACAGGAAGGCAAACTCGGAAAATCGTTGGAAGCGGGATTGGAGGTCGTCTCCAAAAACGGAAACGGTTTCGGACGTATTCCGAAGGAAACGCTGGCACTTCTGTTCGTCGTTTCCCAGGTCCACGAAAAAAATCCGGGAATGGAAGTACTCTCGTCGCACGAGAATGAAAAATTCTCCGTAAAGGTCTTAAAACCCATCCAAGGAGAATGTCCGCGTTGTTGGAGACATACCGAAGACGTTTCGAAAGACGGGGATCTTTGCGGTCGTTGTAAAAGCGTCGTAGGTTGATTCAGAATTTTGAATGTAAGGGGGAAGGCTCCCCCTCGCTGCAAACGCGTTCGCGTTTTCCGCTACCCCCTCTCCGGGATGCGGCTTCCGTTGGTTTTGCCCGGACCTTGTTCGGAGTGAAATAAAAATTTTTTCGTTCAAAAATCTATGATAACGTAATTCTGAGATTTTCTCGTTTTTGCTTATTAAGTTATTCAGGGAGACGTTGTTTTCCTACGCTGATTTTCTTTTCTGGCTTGGGTAATCTGTAGTTAGCCTTGGCAAATAATCTAAATATTTTTTTGGATGTCTGTTTATCTACATTTTCTTTTAAATAATACGCAGAGTTTTTAAACTCATAAACATTAGTTAGAAATTCGCACTCTTGGTCCGTGAGAGCATTCTTGTTTGGGGCGTATTCGATTCCATTGTTCCCGAATTCGATAAGATGGATATGGCTTCTGTGATTCGTTATATTAATAAAAACCGTGGCATTGACCACTTTAGGAGCTTCTTTCGAAACGGGAATATTGACGCAAAAAAGTGAAAATCGATCCCTCCATTTTCGCACAAACTTTACTCTATATTTTACATCGTAAAGATATTTTGATCTACAATCAATAAGTTCCTTTTTGAAGATGTTGACGATGTTGTGTAAGGAATCCCGATCAAAAATAAATG
>NZ_NPEF01000393.1 GCF_002811955.1 Leptospira ellisii | reverse complement strand
CGTTTATGGAAGTGCAAATCTCGTTCAGACGCTTATGAAACATGATTTGGTCGATGAGTTCTGGCTAAAGATATATCCGCTGACATTGGGCAGCGGGAAACGCTTGTTCGTGGAAGGTACGATCCCGGCCGCGTTCGAAGTTACCGAAAGCCGAGTCTCCCCGAACGGCATCATCATCGTAAACTATAAACGTGCCGGTGCGGTCAAAACCGGAAGTTATTGAATTCAACTTTGCCCGATGTCTCCGTAGGACGTCGAAAGAAGATCGCGATACGACGAAACAATATGGCTTTCATCCGAATAAATCGCAAAACGATCAGGCGACCCCGAAGCCCTCGGCACTACCTTTCTGCTCTGAGCATATAATCGTAGTTAGTTGCGTTATGGAACGTTACGCCTAATTCTTCCTGAGTATCACATGCAGCGCGCCTTCACCCTGCTTCTGCTCCGCGATCTTAAATCCCATTTTAGGTAAATCCATACCTGTCAAAAGATTCTCGCCTTGACCCAAATAGACAGGTGAATGCGCAAGGTGCATTTCATCGATGAGGTTTTTCTGAAGATATTGTCTTATCGTCTGTACCCCACCGCCGATGCGAACGTCCTTACCCATTGCAGAAGCTCTCGCTTTTTCGAGCGCAACTTCGATGCCCTCGGTTATAAAGTAGAATGTGGTCCCGCCGGCCATTTCAAGCGGCTCCCTTGCGTTGTGGGTAAGAACGAAAACAGGCATATGGTAGGGAGGGTTTTCACCCCACCATCCTTTCCAGGATTCGTCGCCCCATGAACCGCGAATGGGACCGAACATATTACGGCCTAAGATCCAAGCACCTACATTCTCAAACGAGCGAAGCGCGAAATCGTTGTCGATGCCCGTCGTCCCCCGAGTATCACCGTCACCGTGCATTTGCTGAAAAAATTGAGTCGGAAAGAACCAGTTCATGAGCTCCGGACCGCGTATTCCGAGCGGAGCTTCGAGACTTTGATTCGACCCCGCGCCAAAACCATCAAGGGAAATTCCGAAAGCGGCCACTTTTACTTTGCTCATTTGAACTCCTTCATTTAAAAACTATGAGAATATACTCGTACCTCATAATCAAGTTTATTTCGTGAAGAAATTCGCGATGGGTATTCGTAATCGTCGATAAGATAAGATTTCTTTGACGTTTCGTCAACGAACGGCTTACAAACCGAGCGACAAGTAAATGCGGGGAGCCGGAGTGAAGATATAGCGATTTTTAAGGAAAGCGAGAATTTAATATGAAACTAGCGACCTCGGTTGACAGAAATAATAAAGTGATCAACCTGAGGAGTAACATATGGCGACGGATTCTCAACGATGCATTCAGAAAAAAATCAAAGTATTAAATCATTCCAAAGTATCTCGTAATGTTTCTAAAACATGCAGACACTTTGGAATTTCAAGAGAAGCTTTCTATCAGTGGAAAAAGGCATTCGAGAACTACGGGGAAGAAGGACTCATTGATAAGAAACCAGGATTCCGCCCTGGCACCTGTCCCTGGCGAACTAACAAGGATACTGAAGAAAAATCTTACATCTATGTAAAACCTACCATTTCGGTCCACAAAGAATCTCATGGCACTTAGAACGCTATCTCTCGATAAAGATCACCGCCGCAACTGTATATTATGTATTAAAACGAAGTGGAATGAATAAGCTACCGGAGAATCAAAGAAAGCGATCTATTCCATCTTCGTTTATTCGATATGAAAAAAAGGTTCCAGGGCATCATGTGCAAATAGATGTAAAATTCCTTTCTTTCCGTAATTCCAAAGGTAAGAAAATTAAGAGATTTCAATATACAGCCATTGATGACGCTTCTCGAATACGTGCTTTAAGAGTATATCAAAACCATACGCAACAATCCGCTATTGATTTCGTTGATTATGTAGTCGAGAAGTTCCCATTTCGAATCCATACAATTCGAACGGACAACGGACACGAATTTCAAGCAAAGTTCCATTGGCATATCGAAGATCAAGGGATACATCATCGCTACATAAAGCCCGAGACACCTCGACTGAACGGCAAAGTTGAACGTTCGCATCGTACTGATAAATCTGAGTTTTATCAACTTTTCGAATATAAGGATGATGTTGATCTGAATAAAAGAATATCCGAATGGGAAAGCTATTATAATATGCTTAGACCACACGGAGGGCTTTTCGGGAAAACCCCTTATGAAGTTCTTAAAAACAAATTGAAATTAAAAGAAAAAGTGAAGATCGTTGGTCGAGGTCGCTAGTATTACAGATTTTTAAAAGAAAGTTTTTTGCCACATTTCGCCTAACGATGTAGGTTTTCCGACGTCGCTGGGCCCGAAGGGACGCGAAACGCTTTTACCGAAATAC
>NZ_NPEF01000392.1 GCF_002811955.1 Leptospira ellisii | reverse complement strand
CCATGGTGAGAAGCAGATTCTCCTGATCCAGATTGAGTTTTTCGGAAAGCAGAATTCCGATCACGCCGATCACCTTACCCGGCGCCACCATGGGGAAATACGTTCCCAAAGACAAGGATAACGTATCCGTAAATTTACCCGCGGAGGTTTTGTTTTTGTAGGCCCAGTTTGCGACCGCAGTCTCCTTAGCGTCCGGAAAAAAATTTCCGGCTCGGGAGGAGTTGGAATCGACGCTTCCCTGATTTTCCAAGAGAATCGTAGCGTCGGTCTGGAAAACCTTTTTCAGATAATCAACTCCTATCTCGGATATCCTGCGGATTTCCCTGGCGTGTCCCAATTCTTTGGAAAGTTCGAATAACGTCGTTAGGCGAAGTTCGCGATTGACGAGGACTTTCTCCTTTTGTCTAAGTCTCGAAGTGACGTTCCCGATGATGATGGAAATAAAAAGAAAGGATCCGAACATCAGAACGTCTTCCAGTTTTTCGATGAAGAACGTGTATTTGGGAGGAATGAAGAGGAAATCCCAGAAGATCCCCGACAATAATCCCGCTAGTATCGTTGGGCCTTTCGAAAAAAAGGATCCGATTCCCGAAACGAAAAAAAGATACAAAAAGGAGATGCTCCAATAACCGGTTAAGGGTTCCAAAAAAAGCCCGATACAAGTCGCCAAGAGTATCAACGCGATCGAAGCGAAGTATTTTTTTCCGTCGGAGGATGTTCTTAAAAAACGGGAGAGCAGGGGTTCCCCTTCCGCGAGGGAGGCGCGATCGTGAGGCACGAGATGTTTTTTTGCTCCGCGACCCTTAGGATCGCGTCCGCGGGATCCTCGTCCGCGTGATAGAGGATTTCCGCGCCTAGTTCTCCCGCGAATGCGAGATTCTTTTCCAACTGACTTAGATTCTCCTTGGAAAGGTTTTCCCGAGTCTGATTGTAGATCGCGTAAAGCTCGCCGTTACGTTCGTATGCGAGACGTTTCGCATAACGCAACAGAGAATATGAATGCGGACTCGGACCGATCGCGACGAGGATTCTTTCCTTGAATTTGGAGGAATCGGGAGAAGCGTTCACGTGTCTCGCGGTGTAGTTGAGCGCGGTTTCCCGGAGGAAGGTCAAATTCTCCTTTTTGAAAAAATGATCCCCCGCCTGATCCGCTTTTTCGGGAACGTAGACCTTTCCGTCCTGCAGGCGTTTTCTGAGATCGTCCGGAGAAAGATCGATCAGGACGATCTCGTCCGCGACGTCCAGCACGGAATCGGGAATGGTTTCCCTTATTTTTATCGAAGTCGTTTTTTCCACCGCCTCCACCTGGCTTTCCAAATGCTGCACGTTCAACGTGGTGAATACGTCTATGTTGTGTTTTAGTATCTCCAGTACGTCCTGATATCGTTTGTTGTGTCTGCTGCCGGGAATGTTCGTATGGGCGAATTCGTCCACGAGCACGACTTCCGGATTTCGTTTTAATACGAAATCCAGATCCATTTCTTCGAATTCCAATTCCCTGTGTTTTAGTTTTATTCTGGGAAGAATCTCCAAACCCTCCAGAAGCGCTTCGGTCTCCTTTCTTCCGTGGGTTTCCACATAACCGACTACGACGTCGATCCCTTCCCGTTTCAGAGTTCTCGCGGCGTTTAACATCGCGTAGGTTTTACCCGCTCCGGCCGCCATGCCGAAAAACACTTTCAATTTTCCTAAAGCGGATTTCTTCTCCTCGGCTTGGATTCTGCGGAGCAATTCGTCCGGATCCGCCCTGAGCTTTTCGTTCCCATCCGTCATCGTTTTATTTTCCGAATTCCGAATCCAATTTCAAGTTTAATCGCAGGACGTTGATCCGATTCTCGCCGATAAAACCGAAGTTCGGTTTTTCGACCGCCGCCCCGATCCTATCCTTTAATTTTTGGATCTGTTCCGGATCGAGTTTTCTGGCGTTCGCGACCCGTTCGAGTTGAAAAAACGCCGAGGTCGGCGAGATATGGGGATCCAAGCCGGATCCGCTCGCGAACAGAAGTTCGGCTGGAATTTCCGTTCGACCGGGATGTTTTTCCGAAAGGAATTTTTTTCTTTCCAAAACCTTTTCCTTGAGCGAGGAACTCGTCGCGGAAGCGTTGGAGGCTCCGGAAGCTACGGCGGAATAATCGGAGGCGGAAGGTCTCGGCCAGAAATATTCGTTTTTCGTAAACTTCTGCGCTAACAGTTCGGAGCCGTGGACGGCGGTTCCCGAACGAACGAGGCTTCCACCGGATTGATGCGGGAAAAGACGTTCGGCGAAGCCGGTTACGATCAGAGGATATAAAATTCCGGAGACGACGGTTAAAAGAAGGAGCGTTCTTGACGAAGTCGATAATAGTTTCAACACTGGTTTCTCCTTAAGAGATTCCTAATATAATCAGCAGCATGT
>NZ_NPEF01000391.1 GCF_002811955.1 Leptospira ellisii | reverse complement strand
TATTTATAGTATGCAGATTTACTTGAATCTACTAAAAGACATTTTTTAGTTGCAATAAGCCTTTTATTTATGATATTGCAGTATTCAAGAATTCTTTCCTGCTCTTCATTTTCAGATTCTAAGATAATATTAGATGTTATTCGACGTTTGTCTGCATATTTTGCAATTGGGAAAATAATTACATAGCTAGCTAATAATCCAAAAAAGACCAAATAGTAATTTAAAGAGATATATGTAAAAATTTGAATATTATGGAGCCAAGTCGTTTGTTGGACAATGGTCCAAAGAGAAAATATCCAAAAAAAAATAAAAATGGACCATGAAGCAAAACGAACCGTTGAAGTTCTGTTTAAGTTTGAATTTAATTTTTCTTCAAGATTCTTGAGTTCAGTCATTGCAATAGATCAAAGCTGTGTATAAAATTTTTAAGGATGTTATTTTGTCTCAGCGATTTTTGCTTTTTTGCCGAGGAAATCCTAACTTCAACAAAATAAAACACTGAAGCAGAATCGATACCGTTATCAAGGTCATTACCAAGTAAAATGAGTTCGATTTCTCTTGTAAAAAATGAATTTCATTACGTATTTGTTTTAAAGATTCGTTCATTTCTTGAAAGGGAATATTTAAACTACTTTGTTCGGTTGACGATGAACCAAATCCAGAATATCGGGTTTTAAGAATCGGAGAAGGAACATGATCTACAAGCTTCTTGTCTTTTAATTCCATGTATCTGGATCTTAAAGAAGGGTTGTTTGGCCAATTGGCGAAAGCTTTCTCGTAGTAAGAAAACGCAGTCTTTAGCTTTCGCTCCTTGTATTTCTGATCGGCTACTTGAATCCAGATCTCGGTTTGATAGAGTTGAAGAGTTGCATCGTTAGGATTGATCTTGATCCATTCTTCCAAAAGATTCTGAGCTTCCGTCACTCGATTGGAATCGATATGGTCTCGAATTTGTTGATAAGAAGAATCGTCAGTTCCTTGTGAATAGACAGTTAATGAGATGAAGCAAGTAAGGAAAAGTCCAGTTAAAAAGTTTTTCATATTCATCTACTCAGAATAACTGCTTTGTGTCCGTATCGAGCGACGGGGAGAGTAATTGTCTCGGTTCTCCATGGAGTCGTTGTTGGATTCCCTAAATCCATCGAGTAAACTTTATCCTGTGGAACATTCGTAAGATTGGCTCCACCAAAAAGAAAAGCTTTCCTAAGTTCGTAAGAGACTTCCATTGCGGGATAATAAAGCGCGGTTGGTAGAATCCCTCCGGCAGTGTAATTGGAAGTTGTCGCTAAGCTATAATCGAAAGTATTGGACGATGTTACTGAAGTTGGCGGCTGGAACACATCGGCTGTGGTTGATCCTCCGGCGATCAAAATGGCGGCAGGATCAGCAGGGTAGGCATCCTTAGGATTCGGTCGATAGCAAGCCATAGCGGCTCCGTATTTTGCCTGGCTTATGGTAGCTTCTACAAGTGATGTGGTCGTATTCCCACTTGGGATATAAGCGTCTGAAGTGTTAAATGGAAGGCCGTCTGTGTTTCGTCTTCCACCAGAAAAAAATAAGGTATCATGAATTGCACAACCCGGCATATCCACTCTTTGAAAAATCGCACTGTTGGAAACATACTTTAACCAAGTTCCATTGGTTCCTAAAGAAGGCGTAAACTTGTAAACCGTGTTCGCAAGGGTTCCAGTGGTCATATCTGCTGAGGTGGTTCCTGAAATAATATAAATATCATTCCCTGATGAGAACGCGATTCCTCCCTGGTGAGTGTCAGGCATCGGAGAAAGAGTCTTCCAGACATTATTGAAAGGATCGTATTCGTTTACTGTATTTACCGCTGTGAATGTTACCCCTGATTTTACTAAGCCACCCATAACGTAGATTTTATTTTGATGAGAGACAATATTGGAGTAAGCTCTTGGAGTTGGGATGCTTGTAATCGATGGAATCCATTGGTTTGTTACTGGATCGTACAAATCTACTTGAGCGACTGGAGCAATGCCAGCTCCGAGTCCACCCAAGATCCAAATTCCTCGGGTCTTCTGAGGTTGATCGCTCACAAGAGTTTGGAAAGTAAGAAGTAATGGATTGGGAGGTGATTGTAAGTCTCCGCAAAAAGCAGAATAAAAGTAATTGGTCTGGGTTTCAAGATTATTGATTACGACTATATGATCTTTTGAGTTCGTGATACTCGGCATGATTCCTTCAATACTTCCTTTACCATAGGCAACTGCGGCTGATGACTCCGCTTTACATTTAAAGATGAAAGTTGCGTTAGTAGCTCCTGGGATTACGAGAGGGAAGCCATCGAGTTTGTGGGTATCAAGGTTAGAGCCGTCGATTAAGGGAGATTTTTTCTCTGTTACGAATAAAGATGCCATAGGCAAAGGAATAT
>NZ_NPEF01000390.1 GCF_002811955.1 Leptospira ellisii | reverse complement strand
CGTATCTCCTTGTCAGATTTTTCCTTCAATCGACTCTATTAAGCCGCTATCGTTTCTTTTCGAAATCCGGCTTTAGGGATCTGGCTTTCCAATTCTTCGAAGATAGCCGTTACTATCTGAAATTTTAAACCAGGATAGGACCATTCCAGGACCTCCCATGTCTTTTTAGCAGAATAGCCTTCTCTGAAATGCCACTCGATAGATTCTTTCAACTTTGGATTCATTGTATTTTCTCCGTTTGATTTTTGGTTTCGATTTTCAGTTTTATTTTTCAATTTCATACTGCTTCTTTTCTTAGAATCGAATGCAACACCGGCGGGCCGCCTTCTTCGTTTACAAATTTGTCGTATATCATCTTTATAGAAGAAGGAAGCTCATCGGGAATTCCGGCTTTTCGTATTTCTGATAATGAGCTTCGAGTCAATCGGGGGGTTGCCCAATCCTCAAACGAGCCATAAGAAACAATTGTAGACTGTTGAACTTTCGATTTTCGGTTTTCGATATTGGAAGACGGTTTCGGATCCTCTTCCTTCATTTTCGATTTGTTAGCTTCAACTTCCTCCCATACGAGAAGAGCGTTATAGGTGTTTTTAATTTGGTCCTTGTAAGAAAAGGAAGAAGCAATGTTGACCGGGATCGACAGCCAAAAAGATTGAGTTTTAAATTTTTCAGACTTTCGGATTCGGATCAATTTTTGGATTGTTTCCAAAACAATTTCAGGTTTTTGACCTTCGAGGTATTTTTCCCATTCTAAAAGCTGAGACTCTTCTTTTTTTGGTGTCCGATCGTATTCCCCACATTCACGAAGAATAATGTCTTTTGCTTTTTCAAAAATTTGCGACCAAGCAGGTTCGCATGAGAGAGAGGAAGGCCCCTTTTCTATCTCTTTATTATACTTCTTTTTTATTTCTTTAATATCTGTTCCATACCGTGTGGAGTGCATACACTCCTTATCCTGGGGAGTGGCCTCCATATTCTGTGGACTGCAATCCACATCGTATGGAGTGGGATTCTCACTTTGTGGGGTGGCTTCGATTTCCGGTTGTGGAGTGGGTCTTTTAACTTTTACGTTCGCAAACATCACTCTAAGAGTTCCAAATTTTGTTTTGGTAAGCCTGGTTCGAACAAACCCCTTTCTGACCATTCGGGAAATTGCTTCGGAAATTGCTTTTTCGCTCTTCTCCATGATTTCGGCAAAATACGCGTTGCTCGCAGTACAACCTTCCTGCCGTTTAGAAAGATGGAAGATCATAGAAAAAAGAATTTTTTCCTGATCTGTTAGTCCGAGTCCATTTACGATCGTAAAATCAATCCAAGCGCCGTCCATTCCGGACGGGCGCTCTTTCTTCTTTGCTATACCCATCCTAAAGCGATGACCTCAGAAGGGATGCTGTCGGGTTGTTCTTCCTCGAATGTTCCGCATCTTGAACATTCGCTTTCGATTGCCTTGTGATGGATAAAATCCTCGTCACATTCGCAATCCCAGAAATCGTTTTCATAATCGAAGGATTCTAAGTCCGTCGGAAAGAATCTGTCCCGCAGATTACTTGTAAGTGAAAAATGGAAATGGCTGTATAAGAAAAAATCGAGACTATCTAAAGAGTCCGTCACAAATTCTATTTTTCCAAAACGCCGGATAACCGCCATTTCACTGACTTGAATTTGTATTCCGAAGTGTCCTGAATATTCATTCGGCAAATTCGTTTCTTCGAATTCGTAGTGTCTGAGAAGTTTTTGAATCGGTTCTTTTTGCATAGCGCGCCCTACCCTTTTCCAATCCGAGCTGAAACAATTGAATGCTCGTATTCTCGTTTGGATGCGCGTTTCGAAACCTTATTTGCGAAGGAGAGAGCGATTCTTTCCCTACGAGCTTTAAGATAGGTTCGGATATTGATTTGAATTTTTTCAAAGAGTTTCATGCCGCGAACCTCCAATATTGTTTCGCAACGGCAATCTCTTCGTCGTCCCAAAGGTAGTTATCGTAATTTGGAAAAACCGATTCGACAATTTCCTCAATGGATTCCGTGTTCATTAGAAGCCGTCTGATTGCCCGTGCCGCCATACGAAAATCATCTACCAAGTTCTCAATATCGGAAGCTGGGATTTCAAATTTTTTAAATCCTTCGTGAGATTTATTCTTTGTCGGTTTTCCGAGGTAAACGATTTCAGCGGGCATAGAAACTGCCTTACATTGTAAAGCGACTTGTCTTCTCACAGAATCTTTGAGTTCGGTTGGAAAACTTTTTGCCGTTTTTAGTTCAATGATTCTATCGGAGGTGAGAAAATCGAGATAACCGATTGCCGGGATTTCGATTCCGAGATCGATTTCGAATTTTTTCTGAAAGGAAGCGTTTTGGATTCCTTTGAAATACGCGAAACCCGATCTTATCGAAGGTTCGATATAGGAAAATTCTTT